>CALXRI010000016.1 GCA_944390795.1 uncultured Victivallales bacterium | reverse complement strand
AATGCAACATGATCCCCTCCGGTTCAGCAACCCCTACTTTATTTCCGATAAAGTATAATATCTCCTAATAAAATGGTATTCCCCTGACTAGGAGGAAATGTCCGTTCTTGGATTTTTATTTCTTTTGGTGTTCCCATTCGTTTTAGAATTTGTTCATTGATAGAAATAAAACGTTTAGCTCTTACTACCATATCTTCAGTGACCATCAATATTTCCAGATTCTGATATTTTTTAGGGGTTTTATACCCTTTAGCTGAAATTTGTATTTCTTTCCTCAGGGAATATAAGCTTACTTTTTCTTCAGAAAGATAGTTTGATACAAAGAAATAGGTTACCGGTTGAATTCCATTGAGAATAAAATCACCATTACGATTGGAAACAGCTTTTAATATATGTAACCTATCAGGATCCATTACAAGAATTTCTCCATTAGGAATGGGACCACCGTTCTGATCAATTAATCTTCCTTTTAATGTTACACCTTCCATATCCAAAAATAAATTTGTTTCACTTCTATCTTGGGCAAATACTACAGTATTTGCAGATAGCTTTTTCAAGAAAAAATTCTTTCGGCTAGATTCAAATGGAACTTCAGCTGTTATTGTATATTCACCTGCAGGAACATTATCAAATCTATAACGACCGTATTGATTTAATATTTTAGTTTTTTGTTTTTCCCCATTACCAGACAGATAAACTGTAACTTTATCATAATTGATTCGCGGCAAACTTTTTCGTAATGAGAAGAATAACTTGCCCCATTCTTGTGGAGATTTAATATCTGCTTTTTCCATACGGTCAAGCAACACATCAAGATCGTATGTATTATTCAGATCAATACGCCCTGTAATTGTAAACGTTTCTCTTGCATTCAAGAAAAATCCATTCAGCAAGAAGAAGGAAAGTAGTAAACAAGCAATTTTTTCCCCCATTTTCAATTTTCCTCTTTTTGTCATGTGCGGGAATAAATGGTTCTGTTTTTCAGTAAAAAACAGGTGACACTTTTTTCCATGTTAATAAATTGACAGTCAATATGATGTAACAATGCATCATATTCTGTCAATAAGAATAAAATAGCATGAAGAAATGTGATTGCAAATCAGGAATATTTGAATGATGGATTAAAATTGACCGACGTTGGAGGATCGGCTTTCAAAGAAAGGCGATCCGGAAGCGTGGAACCGTCCGAAGGACGGAATGAATGCTGAAGCAAAGGTCGTTTGTTCTGAAAAAACGAATTTCGCAAAACTCGAAAAATTCTCTGAATTAAAAAGACTTTTGTTATGAATTGGGCGAATAGAGTACCGACCTCTTGATTTTTTGAACACATGTCCTCTGCAAGTTTATTTTTGCATTATCAGTTGATTACAAACATGTTACCTTAATAAAAGATTACAAAATGAATGTATAGCAGAGAAAAATTGACGATCAAAGGTCGAGCTTCTCGACGTGTGTTTCCTCCAAAAAATGCTCTCCAGACCAAAAGACCGGTCTTTTACTCCCCCGGAGAATTTACCGGGAGAAGGTCTGAAACACACCTTCATAAGAGAAAAGTGGAGATTCTCCGCTTTCGGGCAAAACGCGAGTTGAGCTCAAATTTACCCCCGAAACGAAAAAACCGACCAGAAGACCGGTCGGTGGAGAATTTTGAAAATGGTCGGGATGGCGAGAATCGAACTCGCGACCTTTAGTCCCCCAGACTAACGCGCTAACCAGGCTGCGCTACATCCCGATTATACTTCTATCGAAAATTTATGTCTTTTAAAATACAGCGCTTTTTATGAAATGCAAATTTTTTTCCTTCAAAAGAACCCTTTTTTCCTGATTTCCTTTCAAATTCCCTGCTCGAAGAGCCGAAAAGAAAATCAGAAGCATGAAACATACAGGATTTCTTACTGCTTCGATTCCAGAACATCAACAATCAAACCGGAAAACAGATCGGCAGTCTTGTCCACAATCGGAATCCGGGCAGCTTCCCGTTTCAATTCGTCCAGTGTCTTCTTCCTCTCCTTCGTCTCGGGGGTCCGAACTCCTTTCATCCGGACAAGACGCAGAACCGCCGAAGAATCGCGGCTCATCCGCTTCAAACAGTTCGTCAGAAGCTCCTTCTCCCGGTTGACAGACTGAAACGCCAGTTCCCCGTAATCTTCGTCAAATGCAACAGTCAGAGTCGAATATTCCAGCTTCATGGGCGTCCCCTCCCCCATGAGATCGGCAACACTGAACAAGCTGGTATTGTCACGCACATCCGTCCGGAGCTTCTCCCAGAGCAATTCCGGAGAAAAACGCTCCGAAAGCGCCATGACTGCCTCATTCCGCGTTTCCGGCAGAGACTCGTCAACAGCAAATTCGTCACAGGACGCTTCCTCGCCATCCTCCTGCGAATCATCTTCCCGATCCTCCAGAGAATCCCGGGAATCAGAAACGGGCCCCGCAGAAGCAATCTCCTTTGTTTCCGGCCTGACTTCCGCCACAGACGGCAAAGGTGGAACGGAAGAGGTTTTCACAGAGTGCGCACCGTCAACCGGAGCAATCGTCGGCGCTTCAGGCTCTTTCGCGGGATGCGGCAACTGCGTGGATTCTTCTTCCCGCAAAAAAGAGGGCATCGGCGAGGAAGATGATGATGATGCCGGCAAATCGCGCTCCGGAGTCCGGAGCTCCGAAATGGCAGGAGAGATCTCCTCCGGCGGGACAGGCGCCCTCGCCGGTTCCGCAGACGTTTTCTCCGGCGGGACAGGCGCCCTCGCCGGTTCCGCAGACGTTTTCTCCGGCGGGACAGGCGCCCTCGCCGGTTCCGCAGACGTTTCCTCCGGCGGGACAGGCGCCCTCGCCGGTTCCGCAGACGTTTTCTCCGGCGGGACAGGCGTTTTCTCCAAGGCGGGAGAAAGATGCGCAGACTGCCAATTCACAGGAACTTGCGCCAGTGAAGGAACCTTGGCAAGCACGTCCAGCTCTCCATTTTTCCGAATCTGATTCAGGCGGATCAGCAGGTCTTCAATGCGGACGGCATGCGCCGAACGCATCGCTTTGAGCAGAATGGTTTCCAGGAAGATCTGCTTGTTGATCGCCTCGCGGAGCAGATAAGCTGAAGCGGAAAGCTGTTCCAGCAGTGTTTGCACCATGTTTACATTGCGGTTCGTGGCGAGCTTCTGATAGGTCAGAATTTTTTCAGGGTTTTCATCCAGCACGGACTGAGGATTCGGCAGAATAATCGAAAGCATGACGCCGCGCAGCCAGGCAAGAACCTCTTCAAACAGTGTTTCGAGATTTTTGCCCTGTTCAGCAAACTTGTGCACGGAAAGAACAGCTGCGGCACGGTCGTTGTTCAGAATCGAATTGAGCAGATCCTCCATCTCCTCAGGAGCGGTAAGACCGAAAAGGGAAAGCGCCTGCCCCTCGGAAATTTCCCCATTCTCCGCATTGCTCCCGAAAAAGGAAACCAGCTGGTCAAGCAGAGACTGGGCATCGCGCATGCCGCCGTCCGCCGCACGCGCGATGACATTGATGGCCGACGGGGAAATCCGGATCTTCTCCTCCTTTGCGATATAGGCAAGGCGTTTCGCGATCAGGTCGGAGGGAATCCGGCGCAGATCAAACCGCTGGCAGCGCGAAATCACGGTCGGAAGCACCTTGTTCACTTCCGTCGTCGCGAAAATGAATTTCGCATGGGCGGGCGGCTCTTCAATCGTCTTGAGCAGTGCGTTCCATGCGCTTTTCGAGAGCATGTGCACTTCGTCAATAATATAGATTTTATATTTGGAGGCGATCGGAAGATGGAGCACGTCCTCGCAGATCTCCCGTGCCTTGTCCACCTGTGTGTGGGTCGCGGCGTCGATTTCAATGATGTCCACATTGGTTTCATCCGCGATGGACTTGCAGGAGGAGCATTCACAGCAGGGTTCACCGTCAACGGGATGTTTGCAGTTGAGCGCTTTTGCAAAAATTCTCGCAGATGTGGTTTTTCCGATTCCGCGCGGTCCCACGAAAAGGTAGGCATGCGCAATCCGTCCGGTCCGCACGGCATTCTTCAGCGTTCGTGCAATATGCTCCTGACCGACCATGTCGGAAAACCGCTGCGGACGCCACTTTCTGGCTGTTACCTGATATGCCATATTCGTTCCCCGTGAAAGAGTTGCTGTTCCGGAATCAGAAGTCCGGATCGTCCGCCATAAGGCTTTTCAGGACGCCCGGTTCCGCCAGAACGGAAAGCTTCTGAATCAGCTTTTCCGTAATGAGGAATTGAAGCCGTACATTGTTCCCCTCCGTTTTCACGGAGGCGTTTTTGTTGAAATCCTGAGCGAGGTCCGGGTCAAGATTGTTGATGAAGACTCCGGCCAGAAGCTGAAGCTGCTGTGCCAGCATCATGCTCCGTTTCGCAGCAGCGGCGTCGGTGCATTCCGCATCCGCACGGAAAATCAGATCAGAAGAAGTTCCGGAAGCAGGGTCAAGCGTGCAGGTGATGCTCTTCAGACCGGCGGCGGCGGGGTTCGTATTTTTCAACTCTTCGGAAGGAATCAGGCCGGCGGCGGCAAACCGGGTTCCGTCCTTTTCAAAGAGCTTCGCCAGTCCGGCAGGCAAACCTTTTTCCGCCTCCTGAAAAGCTTTCAGGGAACTGGTTGAAAACAGAATCATGTTTTTGTCCGGGGATGCGAATTCCACTCCTCCGGGCACGCGGCAGACGGCAAGCGGCCCGTACTGCACCTGTGCGATATCTTTGTCCTTTTTCAGGGCTGCCTGTATCTCCGCGGCATTCGGCGTCTGAATCAGGATATTGACGGAGCGGGCAAGAGGATCGGAGGATGTTATCAGGACATAGCGGATTGTTTTGATATCGAGTCCGGACGCATGTCCCGCCTTTTTGCCGAGAGTATCGGATAACATGTTATCAGTCAGAATATTGCGGAAAGAGGGATGACGGCAGAGCGCCGCGACATCAGCCCCGAATACAAGTGCCGTATCCGCGGGGACATGCCTGAGAAGCCCCTTTTCCTCCGCGGCGGAAAGCGCAAGGCTCAGCAGACAGCAGAAAAAAAACGCCGAAACTTTTTTCATGATTCAAAATTCCTTTCCAGATTCCATGTTCTCCTCCTCTTTCGGAGCGATAAAAAAAGGATTTCCTTCCGGATCGTGAAAACGATATACGGGAAAACCGACCTGATCCGCGGGAAGTTTCCTCCCCGCATAGCCGTAGGAGGAAAGGACGTTCATCAGTTCCTCCGGGTTGTCAGAGCGGAGGAACCAGGAGATGCGTCCGCGCTTTTCGGCGGCATCCAGCACTTCCGACTTTTCAAGAAAGAGCGAAACGCCGGCATCCAGGCGAAACTCCACCCAGAACGTGCTGTCCATGACCGGAGCGCCGAGTCCGAGCACGTCCCGGTAAAAGGCCCGGCAGAGTTCCAGATTCGAAACCTGTATCACAATTCCGAAAAACGATTTTTCCATATCCGCAAGTCCCGTCATATTCACAAAGCCAGTAAGGGTGTCAATAGAACACCGGATTCCGGAAAAAGCAACCCCGGAAATGAAATTATTTTTCAGAGGAACGCTTGAAGAAGAGATATTTTCGTGAAATATTAATTCCGCGGGCGGAATTCTGGACACTCCGTCAAAACCGCCCATGGAGGCATGAAAATGCGTTTTTTAAGACTGGGAAATCTCGGGATGCGCGGCGTCGCAGGCACAGGTTTGACCCCGCACAACGTGATTGCCTACGCATCCGCGGTCGGCACTTATTCCAACGGGGGGCGCATCGCCGTCGGCATGGACACCAGAATATCCTCCAAAATGTACCGTGACGCGGCGGTTTCCGGCCTGCTCGGATGCGGAGCGGAGGTCATCGACGCGGGCATCTGCCCTGCTCCGCTGCTGCATCATCTTGTCCGCAGGGAACGTCTTTCCGGCGCCATCCTGATCGGGGCCGGGCACCATCAGGCCGGCTGGAACGCCTTGGCGCCTCTCTCTTCGCGGGGCTCCTATTTCAGCAACCTCCAGACGCAGGAGCTGCTCGGAATCTATCACAGCGGCATCTACCGGAGCGTGCCATGGAACGGGGTGGGGAAAATTCATCCCCGCCCGGAAGGACTCGCGGATTCGTATCTGGAGCTGCTCTGCACCCTTGTGGACGCGGAACGGATCGCCGCACGCCGCTTCAAGGTGATCGCCGATTTCTGCAACGGCTCCGGCTCGGTTCTCGCGGACGCGTTCGCGAAACGCTTCGGCCTGGAACTGATTCCGATCAACCAGATTCTTTCCGGTGTGCTGCCGCATGATCCCGAGCCGCGGCCGAGAACAGCCATGCAGGTGCAGTCGCTCATCAAAGTCCTGAACGCGGACATCGGTTTTGTCTACAACAGCGACATGAGCCGGGCGTCAATTGTCACGGATTCCGGGGAGACCCTTTCCGAGGAGTACAGTTTTCCGCTTGTCGCGGACCATGTGCTGCGTCTCGCCGGCGCAGGCGCCGGAGTGGTGAGCAACTGCTGCACCACACGGACGCTGGACGACATAGTGCGAAGACGCGGCGGCATTCTCTGCAAAGGCAAAGTCGGACAGGCGCACACGATCGACCGCATGTTTGAAACCGGGGCGGTCCTCGCAGGAGACGGTTCGGGAAGCATCGCCCTTGCACGGGGCGTGCCGGGATTCGACGGATTCCTGCTGACGGCGCTGGTGCTGGAATCGATGGCATTTGACGGAGAGACCTCCTCCGGGCTTGCGGCGAGACTGCCGCGCTACTGCATCATCAAGCGCGCGGTTCCGTGTTCCTCCTCCCACGCCTATTCCGTTCTGCGGAATCTGCGGGGACACATCTTTCCCGACGCCGTCTTCAGCGAGGAGGACGGACTGCGGTTCGACTGGCAGGACGGCTGGGCGCATCTGCGCGCCTCCATGACCGAACCCATCGTCCGGATGATCGTGGAATGGAAAACCAGGGAAAAGGCGGAGGAATACGCGGCAAAAGTCTCCTCCGTCCTTGAAAGGGTGGCGGCATCATGAAAGAGGCGTTCCGGCGTTTGAAAATCGGAGTAAGCGGCATTCGCGGCGTGGTCGGAGAGAGCCTCTCGCCGGTCCTCGCCTCGGACTTCGCGGCGGCGTTCGGCGAATTCGTCGGCGGAGGGCGCGTCCTGATCGGGCGCGATACGCGCTCCTCGGGTGAGATGTATGAAAACGCTGTTGCGGCAGGGCTTCTCTCCGTCGGCGTGCAGCCGGTCCTGACCGGAATCCTGCCGACTCCCAGCCTTCAGTTCGCCGTGAGGGAAACCGCCGCCTCCGGCGCGATCGCCATCACGGCAAGCCACAACGGAAATGAGTGGAATGCGCTCAAATTCATCGGACCGGACGGTCTCTTCCTGAACCAGACCGCCAATGACGAGCTTCTGGACATCTACAACCAGCCGGACTCGAATTACGTGACGGAAAACCGGATCCGGACCGAGAAATGCCTCCCCGACGCCTTCCGCATGCATCAGGAAAAAATCCTGCGTTCCGTGAACGCCGATGCGATCCGGAAGAAGCACTTCCGGGTCGCGGTGGACTGCTGCAACGGCGTCGGGGCGCTTTATTCCAGGAAGTTTCTGGAATCGCTCGGATGCGAAACCGTAAGCATTTTCGACACCTGGGGAAACGGCTTCGAACGTCCGCCGGAACCCGTGCCGGCGCATCTCGGTGCGCTTTCCGAATGCGTAAGGAAACATCGCTGCGCACTCGGTTTTGCGCAGGATCCGGACGGAGACCGGATTTCCCTGGTTTCCGGCAGCGGCGCCATCCTGGGGGCGCAGGACTCCGCGCTTCTAATCGCAGCCTCCCTGCTCCGGAACCGCAGGGGAGGAACCGTCGTCCTGAACATCCAGACGACACGGGCGATTGAACTTGTGGCGGAGGAATGCGGCGTGAGAGTCCTCTACTCCCCGGTCGGAGAGGTCAACGTCACCGACGCGATGACCGCCTCCGGCGCGTTTCTCGGAATCGAAGGCAGCAGCGGCGGAATCATTTATCCGGCCATCAGCATGTGCCGCGACAGTTATGCGGCGATGGCGCTTGTTCTTGACATGCTTGCGGCCCGCGGACAGAGCATCGACGCCCTTCTGGGAACACTCCCGCGCCTCGCCTCAGTCTCCCGGAAAGTGATCTGCCCGTCCGCTCAGGCGGGAGTCAATGCGCTCCGTGCGGTCCGGGAGCGGCACAGCAGCCGGAATCCGATCACGGTTGACGGTGTCCGGATCGACCTCTCCGACGGCGCATGGGTGCTCCTGCGGCGCTCGAACACGGAGCCGGTGATCCGGCTTCTCGCGGAATCCGCAGATCCCGCGGCGGCGGAACGCCTGGTGGAGAAATTCGAACGGGAGTTGCAGGGATTGCTGAAAAAATAAGCGCCGCATCTTGAAAAGACGCGGATTTATGATACAGTTCCACACGATTGCATCATTCAGCACCGGGAGGATCCATCATGCAGGAAGAAACCACAACGAAACACATCATTCTCGGCGACCTGCTTTCGGCGGATCGAATCGTGATTTTCAACGGGCGCCGCACCAAGGCGGAAGTCCTCAATGCCCTGATCGACCGGATCGCCCGGGAGGGGGAATACGGCGACCGCGATGATCTGGAATGGGCGATTTTCCACCGGGAAAGTCTGCTGAGCACCGGAATCGGAAACGGAATCGCGACGCCGCACATCATTCTTCAAAACGGAGACAAAACCTGCATGGCGCTCGGCATCTGCCGGGACGGGATCTCCGATTACGATTCGCTGGATTCCAAACCGGTAAGGCTTGTTTTCATGATTATCGCCGGCAAGGATCAGAAACTGACCCATCTGAAAGTGCTTGCGGCAATCGGATCGCTGTTTTTCGACGGACGTCTGAAAGCGGCCTTTCTTGCGGCGAACGATCCGCAGACCTGTCTTGAAATCCTTGCACGCGCGGAAAAATAAGCGGCGGACCTCCATCCTCATCCGGCCTTTCGTCATCTTCCCATGCGCCCGCATCCGTTGTTTCCGCAGGAACTCCGCGGTGCGAAAACAGGGGGGAGACACGGAGGGACTGGAAAAAAAGATGAAATCGGATGTTTTGCATTTGAATAATTCCTTTGACGGATTATATTAAGCGGCTTCGGAAGATTGTTTTTCTGAAAATCGGAATTAAAATCAACATAAAACAGTGCAGGAGTTTATCATGTACGCAGTGATTGCCAGCGGCGGCAAGCAGTTCAAGGTCCAGGAACAGGATGTCGTCACGATGGAACGTCTCGAAGGCGCAGCCGGAGAGAAGGTTGCCTTTACGGAAGTTCTCGCCGTCGGAGAGGGCGCGGAAATCAAAATCGGCGCGCCGCTCGTTGATGGCGCAAAGGTCGAAGGTGAAATCGTCGAGCATTTCCGCGGCCCCAAGCTGATCGCATTCAAGATGAAACGGCGCAAAGGCTACCGGAAGCGCAAAGGACACAGACAGGAACTTACGAAAGTTAAAATCACCTCCATCGCGTAAGGATTCAGAAGGGGCGGTCATGAAATACGATTCCAACGGAGCATTGCTGGAAACCTCGATTCCGGGGCTTCCCGAACCCCACAGGGGGAAAGTGCGCGACATTTATGATCTCGGCGACAGTCTGCTGTTCGTCGCGACGGACAGAATCAGCGCATTCGACTGCGTGATGCCGAACGGAATTCCGGACAAAGGCAAGGTTCTGACCCAGATGTCGCTTTTCTGGTTCGAGTTCCTCTCCTGGATGCCGAACCATCTGCTCTGCTGGGATGCCGCGGCATTTCCCGAATCGCTGAAGGCGGTTGCCGGCGATCTCGCGGGCCGCTCCCTGATCGTCAAAAAGGCGAAAACGATTCCGCTGGAATGCATTGTCCGCGGCTATCTGATCGGCAGCGGATGGAAGGATTATCAGAAATGCGGCAAGGTCTGCGGCATTCCGCTTCCTGCCGGATACCGTCAGGCGCAGAAACTGGAGGAACCGCTCTTCACGCCGTCCACCAAGGCCGACAGCGGACATGACGAGAACATCAGCTTCGATACCGCAGTGGAGCTGGTCGGCCGGGAAAAAGCCGAAAAGGTGCGCGACTGCACGCTCCGCATCTACAGGGAAGCCGCGGCGCATGCGGAAAAATGCGGAATCATTCTTGCGGATACGAAGTTCGAGTTCGGTGATTTCAACGGAGAAGTGATTCTGATCGACGAGGTGCTCACACCGGATTCGAGCCGCTTCTGGCCGAAGAGCGATTACCGGGTCGGATGCAGTCCGCCGAGTCTGGACAAGCAGTTTGTCCGCGATTATCTCGAAGGTCTGGACTGGGACAAGACGCCTCCGGCGCCCGCGCTTCCGGAGGAGATTGTCATGAAGACCCGGGAAAAATATCTGGATGCCCTGAGGGCATTGAGCGGCAGGACGCTTGCCTGATTGTTTCCGTGCATGCCAAGACCGGAGCCTGGGAAGGAAATGCCGAGGTTCCGGTTTTTCTTTATCCGGAATGGAAGAGGATAGACAGACACCAGATAACGCACCGGAGCGCCGGGAGGTTGCAATGAGTGAAAAAACGGAACCAAAAACAGAATCGCCCGTCGGCATTGTGACGCCGAAGGATTTCCATTCCGACGCCCGGCTGAAGCTGGACTGCGGAAGGAGTCTGCGCGATTTGAACATCCGTTATGAGACCTATGGGACCTTGAATCCGGATGCAGGCAACGCCATTCTTGTGGAACATGCGCTGACAGGGGACGCGCATCTGGCGGGCCGTCACGACGAAAATGACCGGAAGCCCGGCTGGTGGGACGAGATGGTCGGCCCGGGACGTCCGTTTGACACGGAGAAATACTTCATCATCTGCAGCAACGTTCTCGGGGGGTGTTCCGGCACGACAGGGCCGGGTTCCATCGATCCCGACACGGGAGAACCCTACCGCATGAATTTTCCGGTCATCACGATTCAGGACATGGTGCGGGCGCAGAAACTTCTGATCGACCATCTCGGCATCCGGAAACTCCTGTCTGTCGTCGGCGGCTCGATGGGGGGCATGCTTGCAACCCAGTGGGCGATCTCCTATCCGGAAATGGTCTCTTCGGTGATTGCGATCGCCACGGCAATTCACATCCCGGCGCAGGCAATCGCCTTCAACTGGGTCGGGCGGGAAGCGATCATGGCGGATCCGACGTGGGACGGCGGAAACTACAGCGAACAGCCGCAGAAAGGACTGGCGATCGCGCGCATGCTCGGCCACATCACCTACCTGAGCGAGGAATCCATGCGCCACAAGTTCGGGCGCAAGCTTCAGTCGTCGGAGGATTACTCCTTCGATTTCTCCACGGACTTCCGCGTGGAAAGCTATCTGAACCATCAGGGAAACTGTTTTGTGGAACGCTTCGATGCAAACAGTTATCTCTACATCACGCGCGCAATCGACTATTTCGATGTTTCCGACCAGGCGGACGGGGACAACTTCAAAGTGTTTGACAACGTGCACTGCCCGTTCCTGGTGGTCTCCTTCTCAAGCGACTGGCTGTTCCCGGAATATCACGGGCGCGACATGGCGCGGACGCTGATTGAAAACGGCAACGACGTGACCTTCTGCAATATCCGTTCCGATTACGGGCATGACGCGTTCCTGCTCGAAGCCGAAACTCTTTCCAGACTGATGACCGGCTTTCTGAACAACATCTACATGGAGGAGTGACGATGAGAAACACGATACATGTGAACGACCACCGCCTGATCTCCCGTTCGGATCTTGCCGTCATCGCAGACATGATCCCGCACGGAGCGAAAATACTCGACCTCGGCTGCGGATCCGGACGCCTTCTCAAGGCCCTGAAAATGCTCAAAGGCGCAAAAATCATGGGCGTGGAACTCGATCAGGGCAAGATCATCGAATGTGTCCGCCGCGGAGTGCCGGTCATCCAGTCGAATCTGGACGGCGCGCTTCCGGAATTCACGGACAACAGTTATGATTATGTCATACTGAGCCGAACCCTTCAGGCGGTCATGCATCCGGATCTGCTTCTTGCGGAAATGCTCCGGATCGGCAACAAGGGTATCATCAGTCTCATGAACTTCGCACATTTCGATGCGCGGCTCCAGATGATGGGCGGCAACATGCCCGTGACGCGGAGTCTGCCGGTGAAGTGGTACGAAACGGCAAACATCCATCCCGGCACGCTGAGCGACTTCCGTCTTCTATGCAGGGACAAGAACATCCGGATCGTCCGGGAAATCCCGCTCGCCCAGCCAGGCGACACCCTGCGTTTCCTTGCGCCGCTCTGGCCGAATCTCTTTGCGTCGAACTGCATCTTCGTCGTCTCGAAATAACCCCCCGGGCAGAGCATGCGGAGAGATCGGGGATTTCGTCTGAGGAGACCGGACGATTCAGCCGAACCGAAGCGGGACAGACAGGAGAGTACGGAAGAACTTCAGCGATGCAAGGCATCGCGCGATTCTCCCGTGTCTCAACAAACCGGATGCCGCCGCATCAGGCCTTCTGTCCCCGACAGTCCGGCAGACTGCTTCAAAATCCAGAATATTTAACATAATTCTAACAATACTTCATTGAATTCATCCTTCCGCAGGAGTATACTGTCCGCTTTCAAAAGCGAACGGTCTTGTCATGCATATTCTGCGGAAAGGAAAACACACTCATGGAGAAGCCGGATATCATAAACAAACAACACTCATTCCCTGTAAAAGAGCATTTTCCCGAGCTGGTCTTCTGGGCGCTTGCCTGCCTGCTTCTTTTCCTGAATCTCGGAGTCAAAGGCATCTCCGGCTCCGAAGCGCGCTGGACTGCCATCGTAAGGGAAATGTATCTGAACGGCAACTTCTTCCAGCCGACCATCAATTTTGAACTCTATTTCGACAAGCCGATTCTCAGCTACTGGCTCATCGCCTTCTGCGCACTCTTCAACAACGGAACCGTGAATGAACTGATCGCCCGGATTCCAAGTGCGCTGGCGGCCCTGGCCGCCTTGTGGGCGACACGCTCAATCGCCGCTTCCCTCTGGGACCGTGGTATCGCCCGGACTTCCGGCTGGATCCTGCTGACGGTTTACAGTCTCGCCTTCTGGGGGCGCCTCGCGGAGGCGGACATGCTGAACATGGCATTCAGCACGCTTGCGGTTGCCTGGTATATCCGGAACAGGGAAAAGACCTCCTTTTTCCCATATCTGGTCTTCGGCGCGCTCTGCGCAGTGGGCGGACAGACGAAAGGCCTCAGCGCAATTGCGGTTCCGGTTCTCGTTGTGCTGGTGGACATCCTGATGACACGGAGCTGGAAAAAGCATCTCAACATCCAGTTCTTCGGAGCAGGAGCGGCATCCATCCTGCTTTACTTTCTGCCCTTCCTGCTTGTCGCGCTCGAGAACGGGGACACGTCACTTGACGGAGTCTATCTGGTCTTCCGTGAAAACATCATGCGTTTTTTCATGCCGTTCGATCACAAGGGCGACTGGTATGACTACTTCAAATATCTGCCGCAGCTGCTTCTGCCCTGGACGCCCTTCTTCCTTCTCGCTCTCGCATGGACCGTCAAAAAATGGAAAACGCTTTCCGGCAACGACCGTTTTCTGGCGCTCTCCATCCTCGCGATATTCGTCATGTTCTCGCTTTCGGGATCCAAACGGGTCTACTATATTCTCCCGATCCTGCCCTACTGCGCAATTCTGACAGCCCTCTACCTCTGCCGGACGGGAGAAGGGTTCCTTGAACGGGCAAAAGTATTTCTGCTGAACCTCTACCGCTATGTTTTCCTGATCGGAGGCTGCCTCATCCTGACACTTCCGGCGCTCTGGTTCTTCGCAGGCGGTCTTGTTCCCTTCGAACTGCCGCAGACCATCCGCATCTTGATTTACGCGTCACCGATCCCTCTGGGGCTGCTTTTCATCTTCCTCTTTCTCTATTTCCGAAAGCAGAACACAACCGGTGTCAAATGGGATTTCTGCCCCTGCGCCGCCTTCCCCGGCACAGCGATTTCATGCGCCGTGCTTCTGATTTTTCTGTTCGCCCTTCTTCTTCCTGTCATCGACGCGGAGTTCCGGACGGGAAAACCCTTCATTCTGGAGGCAGTGGACAAAATGAAGGAATCCGGCATTTCACAGAGCAATGTGGCGTATCTGGTGAAAAACTACACCAACATGTCCTATTATCTGGCATTCGGGGAACGCATTGAAATCCTTGCGGATGATTTCCCGGGAAACACTTTGGAGGAAAAACTGTGCGCCTACATCCGGAGTGCGGGAAACAAACCCGCCGCCGTCATCGCAGAATACCGCGACTGGCAGAAAATTCAATCTCCGAAGCTCCGCAGACTCATTCAGGACAATGTTTTCATGGCGGAGCCCGTGCGGAAGTGGGAACGCAAAAGTCACCGCAGGGAAAATTACGTCATTATCGCGCTGAATGTTCCGGAGCGGAACCGGATGAAAATCCGGATTTTTCAATGATCGGGGTTTGGAATCTTTCCCCGCAGGCAGTATATTGCACAGTCATTGATAATTTTATTGAGGAGCCTCTGAAAAACCATGGCAACGGACGCACTTGAACTATCCATTGTGATTCCGGTATACAACGAGGAACCGAATCTTCCGGAAATGATCCGGCGGACGCTCGCCGCCTGTGAGGCGATGAAACGCTCCTGGGAAATCATTCTGGTCGACGACGGGAGCACGGATCGTTCCGTATCCCTGATCGAGGAGGCCTCGCGCAATCATCCCGGCAGGATCATCGGTGTGATCCTTACGACAAACTTCGGGCAGCACGCGGCGGTGACGGCGGGGCTCGCCCAGTCCCGCGGGAAATATGTCGTCACGCTGGACGCGGATCTGCAGAATCCGCCGGAGGAAATTCACAAGCTGGTCGAAAAACTCGAAGAGGGCTACGACGTTGTCGGCTCCATCCGGGAAAACAGGAAAGACACGATTTTCCGCAGGCTGGCGTCCAAGACCGTGAACATGGTCGTAAGAAAACTGACGAAGGGCAAGGTCATGACAGACTACGGATGCATGCTGCGCGGATACAGCCGTCCGGTCGTCAACGCGATCCTGAACTGCCGCGAGCAGGGGAAATTCATTCCGATGCTGGCGATGTCTTTCGCTCGGCGTTCGGTGGAAGTCAACGTCCGGCATGCCGAACGTGCCGCGGGAGAGTCGAAATACTCCATCTGGAAGCTGATCGCGCTGCAGTATGATCTGCTGACAGGAACCTCCACCTTCCCGCTCCGGATGCTGACCTTCTTCGGCTTCTTCATCGCCTTTCTCGGGATTGTTTTCGGCATCGTCATCTTCGTCATGACGCGGATCTACGACAAAGACTGGGGCGCAAACGGCGTATTCACGCTCTTTTCCATCGCCTTTGTCTTCATGGGCGGGCAGTTCGCCGCGATGGGACTGCTGGGAGAATACATCGGCAAGATTCATCTGAACGCCCGCGGCCGTCCGCAGTATTTTGTGGAGAAGGTCACGGGAACTTCCGGGGAACAATCACACAACGTATAAGATAGCAGGAGATTATGAATGAAAGCTGTCGTTCTGGCCTACAACAATATCGGATGCGAAGGGATCCGGGCGCTTCTCGAAAACGGTTTTGAAATTCAGGCGGTCTTCACGCATAAGGACGATCCGAATGAAAATCTCTGGTTCGAATCGGTCGCGGAACTCGCCTCGCAGAAGGGACTTCCTCTCTATGCGCCCGATGATATCAACCATCCGCTGTGGATCGCGAAGATCGGAAAAATGAAGCCCGATTTCATCTTCTCCTTCTACTACAGGAACATGATCGGGAAAGAGCTTCTCTCCATTCCTGCGAAAGGCTGCATCAATCTGCACGGTTCGCTGCTCCCGAAATACCGCGGACGCTGTCCGATCAACTGGGCCGTCATCAACGGGGAGAAGGAAACCGGTGTGACCTTCCACTATATGACAGAAAAACCCGATACCGGCGACATCCTTGCGCAGGAGAAATTTCCGATCGGACCGAACGACACCGCGCGGGACGTCCATGAAAATGCGGCGAAGGCGGCGGCGAAACTGTTGCGCGCCGCGCTTCCGAAACTGAAAAAAGGCTTGCTCAAAGGTGTGAAGCAGGACGAAAAAAAGGCAACATACTTCGGCGGACGCAAGCCGGCGGACGGCCTGATAGACTGGAGCAGAAGCGCCTCCGAGATCCGCAATCTCGTGCGCGGCGTGACGCGCCCCTATCCCGGAGCATTCAGCTATCTCGGCGAGAAGAAATACCTGTTCTGGGAAGTTGCCGAAGCAAAGAACGCGCAGAAGGCCTTCCCCGGCACGGTGCTTTCGGTCAACCCGCTCACCATCGCCTGCGGAAAGGGCGCGATCACGGTCCGCTATGCGCAACTGGAAGGGGGGCTCTATTCCTCCGGAACGCAGCTGGCCGAGGAATGCAAGCTCGTGGAAAAGATGGTCTTCACGAACTCGCTCCGCGGCCGCGCGGGCAAGGAAAAGAAAAGCGTGCTGATCCTCGGCGTCAACGGATTCATCGGAAGCGCCGTGAGCGAACGCCTTCTGGAAAGCGGCGATTACGAAGTCTACGGCATGGATCTGCGTTCCAACTACATCTCCGATCTGCTCGGACGGCCCGGCTTCCATTTCTTTGAGGGCGACATCACAATCAACCGCGAATGGATCGAATATCACGTCCGCAAGTGCGACATCGTGCTCCCGCTGGTCGCGATTGCAACGCCGATCGAATATACGAGGAATCCGCTCCGCGTGTTCGAGCTGGACTTCGAGGAAAATCTCCGGATCGTCCGCTGCTGCGTCAAATACGGAAAGCGCATTATTTTCCCGTCCACCTCCGAAGTCTACGGCATGTGCACGGACGAAAATTTCGACGAGGACAACTCCCCGCTCATCACCGGCCCGATCCGGATGCAGCGCTGGATTTATTCCTGCTCCAAGCAGATGCTCGACCGCGTCATCTGGGCCTACGGGGCGAAGGGACTGCTCAAATTCACGCTGTTCCGCCCGTTCAACTGGATGGGGCCGAAACTGGACAGCCTTTCGTCCGCGAGAATCGGCAGTTCGCGCGCGATCACGCAGCTGATCCTCAACCTCGTCCAGGGAACGCCGATCCAGCTGATCGACGGCGGCGCGCAGAAGCGCTGCTTCACCCATGTCACAGACGGCATCGAATGCCTGTTCCGGATCATTGAGAACAAGGACGGCAGATGCGACGGGAAGATCATCAACATCGGCTGCCCCTCCAACGAAGCGAGCATCAAGGAGCTTGCCGAAGAACTGGTCAGACAGTTCAGCAGACATCCGCTCCGGAAGAAATTCCCGCCTTTCGCCGGCTACAAGGAGGTCGAGAGCAGCAGTTTCTACGGCAAGGGATACCAGGATGTCCAGCACAGGAAGCCGAGTATCCGCAACGCGAAGAAATACTGTGACTGGGAGCCGCGGGTCAATCTGAAAGACTCCATCAAAATGACGCTGGACTTCTTCCTCCGCCAGGCGGTGGAATCCGGCGAATTCACCGCAAAATGAAAATCGCGCTTCGAGTCGATGTGGACACCTTCCGCGGCACGCGCGACGGCGTGCCGAATCTCTGCCGCGTGCTGGACAGGCACGGAATCAGGGCGGCGTTCTTCTTTTCCGTCGGTCCCGACAACATGGGGCGCCATATCTGGCGGCTCCTCAAGCCGGCCTTTCTCTGGAAAATGATGCGGACGAAGGCGGCGAGCCTCTACGGACTGGACATTCTCCTGATGGGAACGATGTGGCCCGGGCCGCGCATCGGCGCGCGCCTTGCGGACACGATCCGCGCCTGTGCGGCGGCCGGGCATGAAATCGGCGTTCACGCATGGGATCATCACGCATGGCAGGCGCATGTGGATCAGATGAGTCCGGAAGCCGTTTATGAACACATCAAAAGAGCGTACGACGAGCTGGAGCGCATCACCGGCAAGCCGCCGGTCTGCTCCGCCGTTCCCGGCTGGAAATGCGTGGAGAGCACCCTGCTTGTGAAGGAACGCTTCCATTTCCGCTACAACAGCGACTGCCGCGGGACCGGCATCTTTCTGCCTGTCGTGGACGGGCAGGTTCTGGCGACGCCGCAGATTCCGCTCAATATGCCGACCTATGATGAAATGCTCGGCAAAAACGGCGTGACAAATGAAAACTACAATGAACGCCTTCTGGAGACCGTGGATGAAGATGCCTTCAACATGCTGACGATCCACGCGGAAGCCGAAGGCGGCGCCTGTCTGAAAATGTTTGAGGAATTTCTCGACATGGCGAAGGCACGCGGAATTTCATTCGCCGCGCCCGGCGATTTACTGCCCGCGGCTCCGGCCGTTCTGCCCCGTGCCGCCATTGTGAAAGGGGAGATTCCCGGACGCGAAGGATGGCTTGCGCTGAAACAAGAGTCCCACACCCCGGAAAGGTGACACAATGAAACACAAATGGTTCCTGATCGCCCTCTGCGCCGTTGCGCTGTTCTTCATCCTCCCCATCGGAGGCCGTCCTCTGATGGCGCCCGACGAAACGCGCTATGCCGAAATCGCGCGGGAAATGATTGAAAGCGGGAACTGGGTTTCGCCGACGCTCAACGGCGTCCGCTATTTTGAAAAACCGCCGATGGGATACTGGCTCTGGGCGGCGTCGATGCAACTCTTCGGGGAAAACGCCTTCGCGCTGCGGCTTCCGGGAATGCTTGCCACGCTCGGAAGCGCGCTTCTGATCTATCTGCTCTCGCTGCGCTGGCTCGAGCGGAAGACGGCGCTCTTCGCAACGGCCGTCTATCTGACTCTGCCGCTGGTTTTCGTGCTCGGCTCAGTCGGAATTCTCGACCCGATCCTGACATTTTTCCTGACGGCGACGAATGCGTTTTTCTTCCTCGCCATTGAGGAAAACTGCCCGCGCAGAAGGAAATGGGCGTTTCTATTTCTGTCCGGAATCATGTGCGGATGCGCATTCCTTACAAAAGGCTTCCTTGCGTTCGCGGTTCCCGCCGTGAGCATTGTCCCCTATCTGATCTGGGAGAAGCGCTGGAAGGAGATTCCGACTCTGCCCTGGCTGCCCCTGCTCGGGGTGATCGCCGTTTCGACGCCCTGGGCGGTCGCCGTGCACCGCGCGGAACCGGACTACTGGAACTACTTCATTTTCGTCGAGCATCTCAACCGTTTCTTCGGGCAGGAAAAAGCACAGCACAGCGAACCATTCTATTATTTCATTCCGGTACTTCTGCTGGGACTTCTCCAGTGGATCGTCATGCTGCCCGACGCAGTGCTCGGACTGCGGAAAAACATCTTCAGAAACAAGCTGCTCAAATACAGCCTCTGCAGCTTCGTCATGCCGTTCCTCTTCTTCTCCTGCTCAAGCGGAAAGCTGGCGACCTATATTCTGCCGTGTTTCGCCCCGCTCGCAATTCTGATCGCGGCAGGGCTTTCGGAACGATTCTTCACGGAAAAGAAAAGCATGCTCTCCTTCAAGATCACGGCGATTCTCTTTTCCGTCCTTCTGATTCTCGGCGCGACGGCGCTGACTTTCAACCAGTTCACCGGATGGCCCGTCGGGCTTTATGCACAACATGAGCTGCTGAAATACATCCTGGTCGTCATCGCCGCGCTTGTCTGGACGGGATGCATGCTGGGGGCCTTGAGAACCGCCATTCCCGAGCGCAAAATCGCACTCTATCTTTACGGGTTCCTCTATACGATCATCTGTTCGCACTTCGTATTTCCCGACATTGTGGCGGAACGCAAGGCACCGTCCGAATTTCTCGCGACGGTGCCGGTGCCGAAAGACGCGGCGCTTGTCACCTTCCGCCGTCCGTTCCAGGATGTCTGCTGGGTCTACAAACGCGCGGACGCCTACATGTTCGTCTCCCGCGGAGAAATCGAATACGGCCTGAAATATCCCGAGGCAAAGCACCGCCATCTCCCCGACGTCGCGGCGCTCAAGGCTCTGATCCGCCGGGAAAAGGAACAGGGCAGAGACGTCTATTTTGTCTCCCGGACGGACGTCCTGACAGAGGATTACAAAGACACCTTCCCCCCGTATGAATGGCGCAAATCCAGCGCAGACAATTCGCCCGACGGGTTCAGCGTGGTGAAATTCTAACCGAAATCCAATCGTTTCCCTGTTGCAAAATTTCTTTCGCGGGTTAGGTTATCCGGAAAGCGATGCAATCCCGTGTGTCCGGAAGCGTGAACAAGGGGGGACACGGACAGAGTTTTCCAGCATCGCCGCATGGCACAGACAAACCAGACACGAAAGGAAAGACCTCATGAACGCGAACGAGCTGGCTCTCGGCATTGACCTCGGCGGCAGCAAGATCTATGCGATCGTCACCGATGCGGCAAACAACATCCTGGCATCGGCCAAAACGCAGACGGACGCGAACTCCACTCCGGAACAGATCGCAAAGGCAATGCTGGAAACCGGTCGTCTTGCGCTGGCGGAAAAGAACCTTACGCTGGCGGATGTCGCTCATATTGGCGCGGCGCTTCCCTCCCCCGTCGATCCCGTCACGGGCGATGCGCACTTCGCAACGAATTTCGGCGTCAGGAATCTTTCCATGAAATCCATCTTCCGGAAACTGACCGGCAAAGAGGTCTATCTCGGCAACGACGGAGACCTCGGCACACTGAGCGAATATCATTCCGGAGCGGCGAAAGGCTGCCACTCCGTCGTCGGCTATTTCATCGGCACAGGACTCGGCGGAGGGCTTGTCATAGACGACAGGCTGCTGAAGGGCAACTGCGGACTTGCAGGGGAGCTCGGACACATGATCATCCGGAAAGGCGGACGGCGCTGCGGCTGCGGACACAAGGGGTGCATCGAAGCCTACTGCAGCAAAATCGCCTATGTGAAGGCGATCAAGAAAGAGATCCGCAAACGCGACGTCGGCACCCTTCTGCCGCCGGACAAGTTCGACATGAAGTCGACGAACATCAAGAGCAAATACCTGGCGAAAGCCTATGCCGCGGGAGACCCCGTTGTACGCAACGTCATCGACAAGGGCTCCGTCATGCTGGGCATCGCCGCGGCTTCGACCTGCGCGGTCGTCGCGCCGGAATGCATTGTGCTCGGCGGCGGCGTGATGGTTTCAATGGGGGAGGTGATCCTGCCGGTCTTCCGGAAAAGCTTTGAGGCGCATCTCTTCGGCATTCCCCCCTCGAAGATCAAAATCAAATGCAGCGCATACGGCGACGACGCGGTGGCGATGGGCGCAACCATTCTCGCGCGCGGAAAGGGCAATGTCTGAAAATGTCCCGGAAAGCGGAAAAAAAACTGATGGCGACCATCGACATCGGAGCGCATTCCGCCAGGATGCTCATTGCCGAAGTCAATGTCGCCGACCACACCTTTGTCGAACTGGAAGAGCTTGAAATGCCCGTTCCGCTCGGTTCGAATGTGTTCCGCACCGCCATGATCGCCGACGAATCGATCCAGATTCTATGCGGCATCCTGCGCAATTTCAAGCAGAAAATGGACGAATACGGAGTCAGGCGCTGCCTGGCAATCGCCACAAGCGCGGTGCGCGAGGCTGGCAATGCGGAAATCTTCATTGAGCGCGTCCGCCACGCCACGGGAATCGACATCCGGATTTTCGACGGGGTCGACGAAGCGCGCCTGGATTACATCGCGACCATCAGCGATGTTCCCGCGAAGTACGGATTCAACCGGAAGGCGACGCTCATTGCGGACATCGGAACCGGAGCCTGCCAGGTCAGCGCCTACGACTGCGGCCAGCTCCGCTTCACGGAAACCCTGAAGGTCGGAACTCTCCGTGCGATCGAACTCATGCCGGGCACGTTTTCCTCGACGGCGATGGTGCAGTTCGTCTCCACGCTTGTCGACAAATCCTTCAGCGAGCTGGAACACATCTCCGGACGCATCAAGGCCGAAACGATCATCGCGATGGGCTCTTCGGTCCGGACCCTGCTCCGTCTGACGGGCCGCCGCGGCACGTCGGCGGCAAGCCTTCCGCGCGAGACTTTTTTCAGACTGCGTTCGGAAATACTCAATATGAGTCTGGAAGAGGTCAGCGAAACCTATCGGATTCCGCCGGATCTGGCGGAAACCATCGCCCCCTGCTGCATGATTCTGGAAAATCTGCTCCGCCTGACGGATGCAAGGGAGATCGTCGTTCCGATGGCCTCCACGAGAGACGTTCTGATGCGCGACTTCATCAATACGGAATTCGGCGTTCCCGACATCTTCGACGAACAGATTCACAATCTCATCAACCATACCGCAGCCCGCTATCTCTGCTGGAACGAATACAGCGAACGAGCCAGCCGCTTTGCAGAACGGCTCTTCACGCTTCTGGAAAAGCTGCACGGACTGGGCAAACGCGAACTGCTGATCCTGCGCATAGCGGCCCGCCTGCATAAAAGCGGGCTGTTCGTCAACAACCAGGCTTACCACAAACACTCCCACTATCTCATTCTGAATACGGAGATCCCCGGCATCTCCCTGCGGGAACGCCGTCTCGCCGCACTTGTCGCCCGCTACCACCGCAAGGCGGAGCCGAAAATCCTTCATCCTGAATACGCCGTGCTCTCTCCGGAAGACCGCTCCATTCTGAACAAACTGGCTTCGATTCTGCGCATTGCCTGCGGACTGGCCGCGACCGGCGCGGCTCCGGATCACATGAGCGTAAGGATCGAACCGGACCGCATCGTAATCCGTCTGGAGGACAACATTTCGCATTTCTCGGAATCCCTGTTAGAAATCGATACAAACTATTTCCGGAGCGTCTTTGCACGCAAGGTCATATTCCATTAACGGAGCGCCGAAATGACACAGAAAAAAACGCAAATGCAGTTTGAGTTCCTCAACCGCGACATCAGCTGGCTGGAGTTCAATTCCCGGGTCCTGGACGAAGCGGCGGACAAAGGGAACCCTCTGCTTGAACGTCTCAAGTTCATCGCAATCTTCAGCAGCAATCTCGACGAGTTCTTCATGGTCCGCATCGCCGGCATCACAAGCCAGCTCGATACCAAATTCCATAAAATCTATCAGAATTACGGCTACGAACCCGCGGAACTGCTTGCGGAACTCGACCACAGGATCAAGGAACTTGTCTCGCGCCAGTATCGCTATCTCAACCGCGACATCCTCCCGGAACTCCGGAAGCACAAAATCCGCATCGAAACCTGGGACTCCCTCAGTGCGATCCAGAAAAACACAGCGCTGAAAATCATGACCTCGGAAATCTATCCGGTTCTGACGCCGATCGGCATCGATCAGTCGCATCCGTTCCCGCTTGTGCCGAATCTCGGGCTTGAAATTCTGATCCGCCTCGTCCCCGCCAAGGAAAAGACGGAAAAATTCGCAATCCTTGAAGTTCCCCCGGTGATTCCACGATTCATCCAGATCGAAAGTTCGGCAAACGGCCTGGTCTGCATCACCGCGGAAGAACTCATTCAGAACAACCTCAATCTGCTCTTTTCCGGCGCGGAAATCAAGGAGTGCGCCATGTTCCGCGTAACGCGCGACATGGACTTCTCCATCGACGAGGAGTCCATCGCCGACCTGATGACAGAAATCCAGATCGCCCTGCGCAAAAAAACCAAGCGCAGTCTGGTCCGCCTTGAACTTTCTTCGAACATTTCGGCAAAATCGAAAAAATGGCTGCTGGAAAAACTCAACATAGCAGATGCGGGCGCGCGCCTGATCCAGCCGATCACGGGGATCATGAACCTGAAGTCCATGTTCGCTCTCGCCTCGCTCCAGGGATATCCGGAACTTCTCGACGAGCCGCTTCCGCCGCTCCAGTCGCCTCACCTGATCGGGCGCAAGGACATGTTCGCGGCAATCCGCGAACAAAGCCCCTTCCTCGTGCATCATCCCTATGAATCATTCGATCCGGTGGTGAAACTGCTCGAACAGGCGGCGGAAGATCCGGATGTTCTGGCGATCAAACAGACGCTTTACCGCGTCAGCGGCAATTCTCCCGTGGTCAAGGCGCTGGTCAAGGCGGCGCGAAACGGCAAACAGGTTTCCGTGCTGGTCGAACTCAAGGCGCGCTTCGACGAGGAAAACAACATCATCTGGGCGCGTGAACTTGCCGAGGCAGGCGCCCATGTCGTCTACGGCATTGCCGGACTCAAGGTGCACTGCAAGGCGCTGATGGTGATCCGGCGCGAAGACGACGGCATCCGGCGCTATGTCCACCTCAGCACAGGAAACTACAACGACAAGACCGCGCGCCTCTACACCGACATCGGCTACTTTTCCGACGACAAGGTTCTGGCGACCGATGTCTCAGCCCTCTTCAACGTCATTACGGGCTTTTCCACTCCTCCGGACTGGAACAAGCTTGTCGTCGCCCCGTTCAACATGCTGGAAAAAATCCTTTTCCTCATCGATCGCGAGGCGCGCATCTCGACAAGGGAAAATCCCGGTCACATCATCATCAAAGTGAACTCCATCATTGACTATGAGGTAATTGAACACCTCTACATGGCGGCATGCCGCCACGTCAAGATCGAGCTGATCGTCCGGGGAATCTGCGGAATCACCCCTTTCTGCCTTCCGCAGGAATTCGCAAAGAACATCCGGATCGTCAGCATTCTCGACCGCTATCTCGAGCATTCCCGCATCTACTACTTTCTCAACAACGGCTCCCCCGAATATTACATGGGCAGCGCCGATCTCATGCCCCGCAATCTCCGGCGCCGGATCGAAACGCTCTTCCCCGTCGACGCACCGGAAAACCGCGAGGAACTTGATTTCATCCTCCGGACCTGCCTGAACGACCGGCGGAAAGGCCGCCGAGTCATCGGGATCAACCAGTATTCCAAGACCACAGGCATGACGGCATATGAAAAATCCCGCAGCCAGAACGTTCTGTATGATTATTACAAGCAACGTCTGGCAAAAGCAAAGGAAACGGCGAAGCCGGCCAACGGCAATATCACAGTCTTCAAACAGCCGGAGCGGGAATAAATTTCATGGAAAAATAACAATATGATCTGCAATGCAGAAGGACTCTCTGCCCGGACGCCGGGGGGAGATAATTTTCGTGCTCCGCACGACCGGCGTCTCGCCGCCGGACCGCGACAAGGGCCGACGGCCCTTGACCCCGGGAAAAATGCTTCCGCATTTTTCCGTCTATAACAAGCCGGACGCCGGTGGCGATCCCCCCCCCCGGAAATTACCGGTCGCCGACAGCCGTGATCAGCGGACCGCCGTTTTCCGCGTGCTTGCGCAGAATGTCGCGCTTGATCTTGCCCGCGTAGGATTTCGGCAGCGACTTGACAAACTCGATTTCACGCGGATATTTATACGGCGCGGTCAATTCCTTGGTATGCCGCTGGATGTCGCGAACCAGAGATTCGGTCGGATCATAATCGGGCTTCAGGACAATGTAGGCCTTGATGCGGGAACCGCGGAGCGGATCCGGGGCGCCGACGACGGCGACCTCATGAACCGACGGATGCTGCATGATGACCTCCTCGACCTCCTGCGGGCTGATGCGGTACCCGGAGCTCTTGATGATGTCGTCGTTGCGCCCGACGAACCAGAAATATCCGTCTTCGTCGCGCCACGCCTTGTCACCGGTGTAGTAATAGCCGTTGATGAAGCTCTTCTGGTTTTCCTCCTCGCAGTTGACGTATCCCTCCATCAGACCGACGGGACGCCCTTTCTTCAAGTTCAGCGCGATTCTGCCGTTTTCACCGTCCGGGACCGGATTGCCGTCATCGTCATGCAGCTCGATCTCCCAGCCGGGCGAAGCCTTGCCCATGGATCCGGGCTTCACGGTATCGCCGGTGAACGTGGCGATCATGCAGACCGTTTCCGTCTGGCCGTATCCCTCGCGGATGGTCAGTCCGGTGCCCTCGCGCCAGAGACGGGAAGTCTCGGCATGGAGCGCCTCTCCTGCGGCGGTGCAGTGCCTGAGATATTTGAAATCGAAACGCGTCAGATCGTGCAGCACCAGCATCCGGTAGACGGTCGGCGGCGCACAGAATGAGGTGATTTCATATTTTTCAAGGATGGGAAGCAGCTCTTCGGCATGAAATTTTCCGCGCACGTCGAAAATGAAGACGCATGCGCCCATGATCCACTGCCCGAAATAGTTGCCCCAGATATTCTTTCCCCATCCGGTGTCGGAAACCGTGA
This sequence comes from uncultured Victivallales bacterium, assembly GCA_944390795.1. Taxonomy (GTDB): domain Bacteria; phylum Verrucomicrobiota; class Lentisphaeria; order Victivallales; family UBA1829; genus UBA11452. The sequence goes on along the minus strand of CALXRI010000016.1, from coordinate 45,870 downwards.
AATGCACGTCGCCCGGCCCCAGGCCGTGCCAGAGTTCCGCCGTGATGGAGTGCCCGATCGGATAGGCATAGTTGTGAAGCACGAGTTTCGGCACCTTGCTTGTCCCCGACGTGAACAGCATCAGCATCGGATCGGAGGATTTGCTCCGGAACGGGAACGGGTTCATCACGCGGTGGCGCGAAAGAGCGGTCGTATTGCGGATCTCCTTGAAATAGGAAACCCAGCCGCAGCGCTCCTCGCCGCCGACGAGAACCCGTTTGCAGAGGGTCGGACAGTCGTCGAAGATCTCATCGACCTTTTCGGCGTTCTCCGGATCGGCGATCACCATTTTGAAACGCCCGAACTGAATCCGCTGGCGGATGTCGTTCGGGGTCAGCAGAACCGGGGACGGACACTGAATCGCGCCGAGCTTGATCAGCGCAAGGGAGAAAATCCACCATTCGGGAATGCGCGGCAGAAGCAGAAACACACGGTCCCCGCGCGTGATGCCGTTTTTAATCAGAAGGTTTGCCGCCTGATTGGAAAGCTTGGATATGTCGTGAAAGGTAAATTTCTTTTCTTCGCCGTGCTGGTTCACCCAGATCAGCGCAAGACGGTTGCGGTCCTCGTTCCCGATTTTATCCACCACGTCAAAGGCGAAATTATAATATTCAGGCGCGGTCAGCGGATACTTTCCCCCCTGGACGGCTTTGCTGCACGATTCTTCGATTTTTACCTCAGGTTCTTTTTTTGCATTCATAGCTGAACAACCTTTCACCATTTTTTCATCAATCTGATATCTGAATATAAAATAACTCCGGAAGCAGGAAAATACAATCCCCGGAGCGCAAGAATCGCCAACTCGGAGAAAGAAAAAAACGCTTCTCCGGGCTCCGCATACGCGAGCCTGACTCTGACACAATCCTCCTTCCTGGCTACGGCGGGCAGATGACGTGCCGGACTGCGGAAAAACGGAAAGAAACGGATCGGAATCAAGGAAGGCGCAGGCAAAATCAGGAGACTCTTTCAGGCGTCTCGCACTCATGCGGATCGGGATTTCTGTCTCGGCAAAATTGTTTTTTTTCTTGAAAAGATAGCGCCCCTGAACTTGCAATGCCAACGGGAACGGTTATGTTTATGGGCAGTTCCTAAACTCAAGAAGGGAGATCGGATCATGGGAAACGACAAACAAGAATCATTCAAGCACGCGAAACTGCAGCAGTGGCTTTTCGTCATCGTCTGCGCACTCCTCCTCATTTTCATTGGAGCGGTCACAGCCTGATTGAAAGCGCAGACAGCCCCCCAGAAAAAAAGGACATAAAAATATTTCGGCGTCCATTTCTCCGCAACTCCTTGCACGGAAGAGGTTAATATGATGCCAAAATCCTTTTGGAAGGCTTCGCGGCGGCAAAAAAGGTTGTTTTTATTTTCCCGGGCTGTACAGTAAGCCACATGTCGCAGAAAATACGGAACTAAAGAAAGTCTTGGGTTCATGAAGGGTTTGACAAGATTGCTTGGTTTCATTCGGCCGTACTGGGGGCTTTGCACAGTATCAGCGATCAGTCTCCTGATTTTCACGGCGCTCGGCATGCCGATGCCCTGGTTTCTCAAACTGATTATCGACCGGGCTCTTGGCAGTTCCAACCTCGGGCTGCTGTGCCTGCTCCTCGGAGGAATCGTCGTCATCTACATTCTCCGGGAGATTTTCTTCTACATCAGCCACTATCTCTTCTACTACACGGGAAACAGAATCCTCTTCGGCGTGCGGGTGAAGCTGTTCAAGCACCTGCAAAGCCTTTCCCTTCGCTTCTATCAGGAGTACCGCACGGGAAAACTGATCTCCAACATCCTGACGGACGTCTCCATGCTCAACGGCATGATCAGCACGGTTGTCGTAAACCTGGTGATTCATCTCTTCACCATCACGTGCATTCTCATCGCTCTGATCGCCATGAGTCCGAAGCTTTCGCTGATCTGTCTGATCCTCGTTCCGCTGCAGATTGCGAACTTCACTTATTTCCGCCGGTCCATGAAAAAGGTCGCCATGAATCTCCGGGAACGGATGTCGGAGGTCTCCGCCAGTCTTGCGGAAACGATCAACGGCATCAAGGTCGTCAAGTCCTTCGGCAAGGAGCGCACGGAGAGCCGTGAATTCGCGGAAATGCTGCGCCCCACCTTTGACGCCTCGCTCTCCCTCAACATGAAGGGAGTCTACACATGGATGATTGCGGAAGGCATCAACATCACCTGCATCATCCTGGCGCTCGGATGGGGCGGACTCATGACAGTCAAGGGGGAAATGAGCATCGGCGATCTTGTCGCGTATTACACCTACCTCACGATGCTGACCGCCCCGCTCAACCAGCTGAGCGGACTCTCTTCGGCGATTTCCGACGGAATGACCAGCATCGACCGGATCGGCGTGCTGTTCGATTCCATCCCGGAAATCAAGGAGTCTGAGAACCCGCGGGAACTGGAATACGCCAAGGGGAAACTCAAATTCACGAATGTCACATTCGGCTATACCCCGAACAAACCCGTTCTGCGGGATTTCACGCTGGAAGTCGAACCGGGCCTGAAAGTCGCCCTCGTCGGCCCTTCCGGTTCGGGCAAATCGACTATCGCCAGCCTCCTGATGCGTTTCTTTGACGTCAACTCGGGCAGCATTGAAATCGACGGCGTCGATCTGCGGGACATGAGCATGGAATCGCTCCGCCAGAACGTCGGCATCGTGCTGCAGGATTCCTTCCTGTTCAGCGGAACCGTGGAGGACAACATCAAATACGGCTGCGAACACGCAATGCACGCGCAGGTCGTCGAAGCCGCGAAAATGGCCAATGCACATGAATTCATCATGGATCTTCCGCGCGGATATCACTCGGAAGTCGGGGAAAACGGCGTCAGCCTTTCCGGAGGACAGAAACAGCGGATCGCCATTGCGCGCGCCATTCTGAAAAATCCGCGCGTGCTGGTTCTGGACGAGGCGACCTCGGCGCTCGACACCGTTTCCGAAGCCTCCGTGCAGGAAGCGCTCGACACGCTGATGAAAAAACGCACGACGATCATCATTGCGCACCGTCTTTCCACCGTGCGCAATTCCGATATGATCGTGGTGCTTCAGGACGGCGTCATCGCCCAGAAAGGAAAGCACGCGGATCTGCTGCTGGAAAAAGGCGTATACCGCGATCTCTACGCGATGCAGCTCAAGGAGTCGACAAAAGGCAGCGAACTCTTTGCCGTAGGCGACAACGGTCACGGCCCGCTGAAAAATTTCTGATTCACCACAGGAGACCATTCCCATGTCCAAAACCGGAAACCGGAATTCCAATCTGCGGGCCAAAATCCGAGTCTTCATGGTTCTCACCCTTATCGGAGCGGCGGCGATTCTCGCGGCCCTGCTCTCGCTGTTCCTCTTCGAGATCGAGGACACCATTTACGCGGACGGCGTCATCATTCCCGAACACACCTTTGAGCTCGTCGGCCATGTGGACGCTCATGTCAAGAAGTTCAACTTCCGGACCGGCGACGACATCCGGGAGGGAGATGTGATCGCCGAACTGGACTCCCGCGCCTATGAAGCGGCGGCAATCGCGGCGGATGCGGCGGTGAAGGAACTCGCCGCGGAACTGGAAGTGAAAAAAGCCGAACTCGCCATTCTGGAAAAGGAACCGCTTCCGAAGGAACTCTGGTATTCAAAAACCAATCTGAAGGAATCCAGGGAAAAGGCGGAGCGCACAAGAGACCGCCTGGAACGCTCCAAGAAGCTCCAGCTCGTCAGCGCCATCTCCAAAGTCGAATTTGAAAAGGCCGAACTGGAAGCGATTGCAAGCGAAGCGGAACTCGCCCGCGCAAAGGAAAATGCGCGACGGGTCGAGGAGGGACTCGGAGAGCAGTACATTGAGAAGGCGAAACGCGACGTCGGACTGGTTGCGGCCAAACTGGAAGGGAAAAAAGCGGAACTGGCTTTTCTTCAAAAGCAGATTGATGAATGCAAGCTTGTCTCTCCCGCCACGGGACGCCTCGTCGAACTGGAGTGCAAGAACACCTGGTATGTTGAACGGGGCAAGGTCGCGGCGAAAATCGCTTCCGGAAACCGGAGCCGGGCCATTGCCAGAGTGGACGCCCGCGTCGTGCGCAAGGTCAAACCGGGACAGCACGTCCGGGTGACCAGCGATGTCTACAACAAACTGCAGTACGGGAATTTCAGCGGCGTGGTCAAATGGATCGGCGACATCCCGCTGACGGACTCCCCCGCAGCCACAATCACACAGTATCCGGTCGAGGTCGAGCTGGATCCGGAAGGATATGTCCTGAAATACGGGTCCGGCGTCGAGCTTGCCATCGTCACGGGGAAACAGCCCGCCATCTTCGCGCTGCTGAACATGAGCGACGAGGATTTCGACGCGGCCAGAAAACGCGAAGCTATGCGCAGACGCTATGAGGCGGAACACCTTACGCCCGCGGGAGCGGAGCGGAAATAGTCCCCCTGCCCCCGCCTGCTGCCAGAAGCCCCCCGCCGTCCCGCCGTAACGTCAAGGAACCTCCCATGGACAGGTTCAATGACCTCGGCGCACCGGGCTTTCCGTTTGCATTCTCCCGCATGACAGGGTATATTATGCGGAAAAATGATATTGAGGATTCAACCCATGGAATTGAAAGTGCATCCGGCCCGATGGTGGGAAAAAGAGGGAGAAGGCAAGGTCAGATGCCTGCTCTGCCCAAGAAAATGCCTGATCCCGGACGGAGGCTGCGGAGTCTGTGCCGTGCGCCTCAACCGGGGAGGAGAACTGGTCTCACAGTCCTACGGATATCCGGTCGCGCTCCAGATCGACCCGATTGAGAAGAAACCGCTGCGCCATTTTCTGCCGCGGAGCGCCACCTTTTCCATCGGCACGCTCGGATGCAATCTGAAATGCGTCTTCTGCCAGAACCATCATCTGTCCCGGGGAGCCTATCAGAAACGCCTCACCTACCGTTATTTCGAACCTGCTGAAATCGCACAGCTTGCGAAACGGCACGGCTGCGCCTCGGTCTCCTTCACGTACAACGAACCGACGGTATTCGGCGAATACGTCATCGATGCGGCAGACGCCGCGCATGAACTCGGGCTCAAGACGGTTCTCGTCTCCAACGCCTACATCAACCTGGAGGCGGCAAAGGAGATCTATCCCCTCATGGACGCCGCAAACATCGACGTCAAGGGTTTTTCCGAAGCGTATTACAGGGAGATGTGCGGCGGCACTTTGAAACCGGTCACGGACGCCGTGGAATTCTACAGGAACACAGTCGGCGGCCATGTCGAACTGACCTATCTCGTCATTCCCGGAAAAAACGATTCGGACAAAATGATCGACGATTATCTGGACTGGGTCGAGTCACGCCTGGGAATCGACACGCCGCTGCATTTCACGGCCTATCACCCGGACTATCAGTATTCGGAAAGCCCGCGCACGCCGCTGGAACTGCTTTATAAGATCCAGAACCATGCGCTCGCCGACCGGAACTTCCCGAACGTCTATCTCGGAAACATCTGCTGACTGCGGACGGCGCCTGCGTGACGCGCGGTCTTACGCGAAGAGGATTTCCAGCGTCCCGGACGCCCCGGGAGCGGTCTGAAGCCTTCCGTCTTTTCCATACCGGAACTCCGTCTCCCCGCCGTTCAGCAGAACCCTGACAGGTCTCTTTCTGCAGCCGAAACGGATCTTCGCCGCGCCCGGCAGCTTTTCAAAGACAATCCGTGCGCGATTTCCCTCCCATTCGGCGCTCCGGATGGCGGCATTCTCCCAGTGTTCCAGCCAGATGTCATGATGCTTCATGGCATTCCAGGCGAGAAGCTGCGCCTTGAAATAATTCTCCGGCAGGCGGCGGCTGAAGATGTGAATGCCGCGCCATTTCCTCATCAGAAGGTCCCTGCTTTCCGCGGCGGCAATATCCGCGGAAAGCTGTTCTTCCGGAACGGAATCATCCAGCGCCTCGCAGATCAGGAAAGACGCCACCTGCTGGATTCCGGTCCATCCGGAAATTCCCTCTCCTTCGGCGGCGGTTTTCCGGAAGCTGCTCATCGTGTTCCGGAGATCCTCCGGACAGAATCTCCGCATCGCTTCGAAAAGTTCCGGATACAGCCCCTCCGTCGTCAGGTTGTAAATGCCCTGCGGACGATATCTGAATCCGGAAAGATCCGCGGGGACATTCTGGAACTGATAGGACGGACTGGACTCCTCATGGAAAAACTTGGTGATATACCATGGTTCCACTCCGTAGAAACGGTGGAAATAGTGCTGCGAGGAACGGAGAAGCGCCATGCGGAGCGCCATCTGCTTGGCGGCAAGGTAGATGCCGAACGCCTCGGCCTCCCGGTCTCCGACGGCTTCCGCAAGATTGGCGAAGGCGGTAAACGCGCCGTAATTCGCCCCCTCGACCCAGAGAATCGCATTGTCGCTGTAACCGGTTCCCATGCAGGCCCAGTCGAGCATGCGTTCGAAAAAGAGATGAATGCTCCGGATCAGGTCCCAGTTCTCCCGGACCGGGGAGAAGTCTCCCGAGGCCAGCGCGCAGAGATACATATAGTAAAACGTGAGTCCGACCCCCCAGTCGTTTTCAATCAGCGGAATCTTCAGCGCGGCGATCTCCGCGGGTGTGCCCTCCCGGATGACATTGGAGGAAAGGAAGCCGACATTCAGATAGCAGATATGGAAGCGGGTTCCGGTAAAAGGTTCCGTCCGTTCATACCAGTTCCAGAGTCTCCGGCGAGGCATTGCGGGATTCCTGTAGATCCGGAGGACCTCCTCGTCATCCGGCATCCGCCGCATCATCTCCCCCCAGTCGATGACGGGATAGTCATACGTGCGGGTTCTTTCGCATGCGCCCCTGAGACGCGCCGCGGCAAGCGCACGGATTTTTTCCCGGCTTTCCGCATCCATGAAGTTCATCATCGTGGTCGCCGGCGCATAGGATTCCATCAGGGAGCCGGCATACGGATAGGGCTGCACGGTCTCCGGGAAACAGGCGGCGAAATCGAAGAATTCCCGGAGACCTTCCTTCAGGATGCCGGCAGGCGCTCCGGAAGCCTCCCGGAGCGGGAATCTCCGCGCCGTCGGCATGCGGGGAATCGTATAACGGGAAGAGTTTCCGAATGTTCCCCGGAGATATCCGAATTTCGTCGGAAAACGGAAATCGCGAGTTCTCTCATCCGGAACGGCGGTCCCGCAAAGCGTAAGCACCGGAGGCAGCGGAGCGAGTTCAAGCGGTTCCGTATTCCATGCGTCGTGCAGTCTCCGATAGGAAAAGCGCTGGATGATTTCAACGCTTTCGCCATCGCCGTCCAGTTTGAAGTAATCCTCGCACTTGACGGGATAAGCCTGAAACGCACGGCTCCAGAAACGGCACCGGCGGACGGCATCCGTCAGAAACTCCCGGTTCTCCGGAGAGACCGGCTGCGGACTTTCGATTCCGAACGGCGTGGCGGTAATCATTCTGCGGCATCCGTGAAGAAGGAGTTCGGAAAGGCGTCCGTTGCCCGGATTCCGCCGGACCTCCAGACGCTCCGGCGGGCAATCCGGGACGATGAGAAGAGGCAGGTCCGGAAACTCCGTGCATCCGAAGAGCAGAAGCCAGTTTTCCGCCATGTCAATCCCCTGTTCCGCGGCCCGGTCGAGTGAGAGGACCTTCACGCTGTCCCCCTCGCCGGGGATCAGGACATAGCGGTAATTGCCCGCGAATTCCAGTGAGGAAAGACGCTGGTGACCGGCATCGCTCTCGGTCATGATTCCGGACGTCGCAAGCGAATAGGTGCAGGCAAAGTGTCTGCCGCCGAATTCGGTTTCCCAGCGAACGGAAAGATGGTTCACGTCAATCCGGTCGCTTTCAATGCCCTGCGCAGCAGGCGGGAACGAACCGTGCAGCGCCGCTCCGTCCGGGAGCGTGGAATAAGTCCAGCGGAACGGTTTCCGATACTGCGGATGCCCGCAGAGATACATTTTGTCCACCACGCCGAGACAGGGCATGGCGCAGTCGAGCACGCCGTCCCCCTTGGAAAATCCGAAACGCCCCGGGGATTTCCCGCATCCGCACCCCGGTGTGAAGCCCTCCGCGGAACAAGCGCTTTTCTCTTCCCGGAAGACCTCTTTTTCCACATGCAGAATCCCCTCATACTCCGTCGTCACCTCCACGGGCGGAAGATCGGGAATCAGATAAAGACAAGGAGATTCCGCGGATTTCTCCCGGGAAGCGGCAACCTTCAGACGGATTCGATTGCTCACACCTGAAAAATGCACGGGAAATCCCGCCCGGCAGCCATGGGGACCGACATAGGCGCTTTGCGAATCTTTCAGGAAATGGAAACTCCCGTTGATTTCAAGGCCCGCGGACTCCGGATGCGGAGGACTGCCGAACAGTTTCTCCGGTCCATGCACCGGCAGAAGAATCACGTAATCGCCCGCCCCGCAGGAGAAGGAACACTCCAGCGTGCAATGCGTTTCCTTCTCTTCGACGGTCTTCCAGGAATCCAGTCTCCGTTCCTGTCCGAAATCGTAATAGTAATTCCAGTCGCTGCCCATATCCGCCTCCGTTTTCCGGTTTTCTGAAATATGGTTCCATTATATCCGGACTTTTCTTTTTCCGCAAGAGACATTCCTGCCAAAAAACAGGATGAAAAGGCCAGATTGAGAATTGTCTTTTCCCGATTCCATCCTATATTCCTGTGGAAAACGAAAGGCGGAACTATGATTTATCAGCATATTCTGATGACAAATGTGCCAAGAGCGATCCGTTTTCCTTTCCCGGTTCACTCCCTCGGATACATTCAGGACAGCGTTCTGCAGAAGGCAGGAAACCGCTACCGGGACAAACTGGAATTCTGCATCCGCCTCCGTTCGGACGAGGAGGTCTCCCTGGATACTTTTGACGGAGTGGAACAGGGACTCCCCTTTCCGCATGCGGTCGTCAAAGCGCCGGACGTGGAGCACTGCTATGAAGTCAGGAAACCTCGTGACGCATTCTATTTCATCTACCGGGGCGACACCGTCCCGCTTCTCGAGAAGTGTGGAATCGCGCCGGAACCGTTTCTGTGGAGCATCACACTGACTTCGCCGATCCGCAATCTGATTGCGGAGCTCAGAGGACTGTTCCCGCATTCCCAGGAACCGGAGGCCGCGGAACAGATCGACCTGCTCTGTTTCGCCCTGCTCGAGCAGATCATCCGTTTCCGGAACGACAGGAACGCGGAGGAAAATTTCTATGAGAAAAAAATACGCTCCGCCGCATCCTGGCTTCAGCTGCATTACCGGGAACCGTGCCCGCTTGAAACGGCGGCCAGGAGACACGGCCTGTCCAAACGCACCTTCTTCCGCCACTGGAAACGCTATTTCAAGGAGACGCCGCATCAATGGATCCTGACACTGAGACTCAAGGAGGCGAAGCGCCTGCTCCGCGACACGGACCGGAGCGTCTTCCAGATCGCGGAGGACCTGAACATCCGCGATCCCGCCTATCTGGTCAGGCTCTTCCGGAAGCGTTTCGGCATAACCCCGCATCAGTACCGGAAGAAAATGTAAATGCAGTCCGTCGGAAGCAAAAAAAATCCCCGCAGACAAGCGGGGACGTCAGGAAAGGCACATGCCGGCTTTGCGCAGGTTCAGAACGCCGGAGGAATCATTTGGCATCCGTGTCATAAAGATTCGTGACAGTGCTCGGGAGAGTATTGTAAACACTGTCCGTCCTGTTGTCGATCTCGCTGCCGACAAGCGCCGTCCCATTGATCCGGCGGAGAATGACCGCGCTGTCACGTGCAAGTTTGGAACTGATCGAATCCGTATCGCCGACACCGTCCATCTGAGCGGAAATGGTCCCGAGCAGTTTGCCGTTTTTATCAACCAGGTCAATGTTCACTGCCATCTTTCCGTTTCCCTCACGCTTCATGCCGACAAGACAGAGAGCGCCGCATTTGAGCTTGCCGCACAAAGCGCCGATCTCTTTTTTCGAGAGTTTCCTTCCATGCTCGAATTTCAGCTCCCCGATCGCCTTCTGCACGGTTTTGGTATCCAGCACGTTGACTTTGGCATGAGTCGTCAGTTCGGAAAGAAAATATTCGATGAAAAGGCTGCGGCACATCTCCAGTCCGTTCGTCGGATCGTCCTGGATGTCCGTCACGGCAGAAACAACGGGCTTCTGGGCAAAAGCGGAAAGCGCGGTCAGCACGGACAGCGCAACAACGGCACACAGTTTGCGAATCATGGGAAAGTCCTCCGTTTTTTGCATTGCAATTTAATTTTTTAAATAATATAGCACGGCGGCAGTTTTTTTCAATCGCGCCTTGGGTCATGAAACACAACAAACGCAAGAAAAATCGCTTTTTTATTTTAAAAACACGGAAAGATGCTTATATTAATGGGCTGTATTCCGTGTTTCAGGTCAGACAACAAGTATGGAGAGACCGTTGATGAAAGAGTTCAAAGTGGGAATCATCGGGTTCGGAACCGTAGGCGCCGGCGTGGCGGACTGCCTTCTGAACAACGCAGATGCAATAGCCAAACGCACCGGGGTGAAGCCCGTTCTTGCAAAGATTGCCGATCTGGACATCACGACCGACCGCGGCGTCAAAGTTCCCGCAGGAATCCTTACCACCGACGCGAAGGAGCTGATCGACAGCACGGATGTGGTGGTGGAGCTCATCGGGGGAACCACGGTGGCGAAAAAGATGATCCTGGACGCGCTCGTGAAAGGCAAGCCCGTCGTCACTGCGAACAAGGCGCTGCTCGCCGAACATGGACGCGAGCTCTTTGAAACGGCGGAAAAACACGATACGGAAATCTACTACGAAGCCAGCGTGGCAGGCGGCATTCCGATTATCAAGAGCCTTCGCGAAGGATTCGTCGGCAACCGCATCAGCCGCATCTACGGCATCATGAACGGAACCTGCAACTACATTCTCACGCGCATGCAGCGCGAGGAGATCGACTTCGCCCCCGTCCTCAAGGATGCACAGCAGCTCGGATACGCGGAAGCGAATCCGTCGCTCGACATCGACGGTTTCGACACCGCGCACAAGGCGGCGATTCTCTCGGCGCTCGCCTACGGAAAATGGTTCGGCATGGACCCGATTTACGTGCAGGGACTCCGCGACGTCACGCTTTCGGACATCAAGCTCGCCGACGAACTCGGCTACAAGATCAAGCTCCTTGCCATCATCAAAAAGGAAAACGAAAACGTCGAAATCCGCGTCCATCCGACGATGATTCCGAAGAAAACCCAGCTCGCCATGATCGACGAGGTGTTCAACGGCGTCATGGTCACAGGCGACTATGTCGGCGACACCCTGTTCTACGGGCGCGGCGCAGGCCGCGCGGCAACCGCCAGCGCGGTAGTTGCGGACATCGTCGATGTCGGATTGAATCTGACGCACGGCTGCGTGCGACGCATTCCGTCCTTCCGGGAAGGCGCGCAGTTCGCCGGCATCGTCAGGATGGACGACGTGCATTCGCGCTACTATCTGCGCGTCCAGGTCGTCGATCAGCCCGGCGTGCTGGCAAAAGTCGCACAGCTGCTCAGCGAGAATAAAATCAGCATCTCCAGTCTGGTCCAGCGGGAAGGCCAGTCCAACAACAACGTCTCGCTTTTAATCATCACTCATATGACCGTGGAGAGAAACATCAAGCGCGCGATCGAAGCCATCAACCGCCTCCCGGAGGTCAGGGACACGGTGAAACTCATCAGAATCGAGGATATCTGAACCATGGGAAACCATACCATTGAAAAAATCGGCGGGACTTCAATGAGCCGTTTCGGCGAAGTCATGAACAACGTCATCATCGGATCGAGAAAAGGCGCGGAGCTCTACAACCGCGTATTTGTCGTCTCCGCTTATTCCGGCATCACGAATCTGCTCCTCGAAGACAAGAAGACCGGGGAACCCGGCGTATACGGCTTCATTGCGAAAGACAGCAGGAACTGGCCGGAAGCCTTGGAAAAAGTCCGCACGAAAATGCTTGACTACAACAGGAGCTTCGAATCCATCGGCCTGGATGTCGCGGACGCGGACAAGTTCGTCAACGAAAGGATCGACGCCATCCGGGAATGCCTCAAATACATTATGTTCCTGCGCAGCGCGGGGCACTCCAAGCCCTCCGAATACCTGCCGTCCACCAGAGAATTCCTTGCCGCGCTCGGCGAGGCGCACAGCGCTTACAATTCCACAAGGATTCTCAGGGCAAACGGCGTCAACGCCCGCTTCGTCGATCTCTCCGGCTGGATGTCGCCCGAGATCATGTCGCTTGACGAAGCGATTCTTTCGGCTTTCAAGGATATTGAATTCGACAAGGAGATGCCGATCGTCACCGGCTACGTCAAATATGACGAGGGCATCATGAAACGCTTCGACCGCGGCTACAGCGAGATCACCTTCAGCAAAATCGCGGTTCTGACCGACGCAAGGGAAGGAATCATCCACAAGGAATTTCATCTCTCCACCGGCGATCCGAAACTCATCGGGGTCGACAAGGTGAAGATCATCGGCAATACCAATTTCGACATCGCCGACCAGCTCTCGGACATGGACATGGAAGCAATTCATTCCAAGGCCGCCAAGGAAATGGAAATGAAGAACATTCCGATCCGCGTCAAGAACGCGTTCGATCCGGAGCACCCCGGCACGCTCATCAGCCGTGATTACGTATCTCCGACCCCCCGCGTGGAAATGATCTGCGGGCGCGGCGACCTGATCGCCCTTGAAGTGCACGATCCCGAAATGGTCGGAAGCGTCGGTTACGACCACAAACTGACCGAATGCCTGGCGCGCAACGGGATCAACTACATTGCCAAGAACACCAACGCCAACACCATCACCCATTATATTCCGCAGAAAAGCAAGAATATCGACGGATGCATGGAGGAAATGCGCAGAATCTTTGTCCACGCTTCCGTCACGGAAACCCGCGTCGCTGTCGTTTCCGTAATCGGAACGAACATGAAGATTCCCGGATTCCTGGCAAAGGCCGCAAAAGCGCTTTACGAGGCGGACATCAACGTCCTGGCGCTCGATCAGGTCATGCGCCAGGTGAACATCCAGTTCATCGTCTCGCGTGACGACTTCAAAAAGGCGCAGATTGTCCTGCATCGGGAATTTGTGGAAAACGCGAATCCGTAAGAACCGTTCCGCTCCCCGCAATCGCTTTGCACAGCTTTTCCGCCCCCTGCGGAAAAATCGGAAGCATTTTTCCCGGTGAGTCAAGGGCGCTGCCCTTGTCGCGGTCCGGCGGCGAGACGCCGGTCGCGCAATGCGCGAAAGCGTTTTCACTCCCGGCGGACGACTGGCACAGCTTCACCCGGGAAAACTCAGAAATGGAAGATCTCATCGAAAAAGGTGAGGAATACAAGGAAGTTGTAAAATCCGTGCAGACCGATTGCGGCGGCGAAATACCAGAGCGCGTCCCGCAGATTGAACGGCTGGAAATGTCCCATATGCCGTTTCCATGCGCGGCAGAGTCCGGCGGAGGCGATCAGGGCGCATGCCAGATGAAGCGCCGAGCAGACAATCCAGCGGAATCCCATGATATAGTGCAGTTCCTCTCCCTCCATGCCGGCAAGATGATGATAGCGGTAGATCAGGTTTTCCAGCACGGAAAACGTGAGTCCGCTCAGAGCTCCCGCCAGCGGGAACTGCCAGGGGAAACGCAGCAGCCAGGTCCGTTTTTCCAGCAGGTAAATGAGTCCGATCTGTTTGAAGAGCTCCTCCATGAAGGGGGAGAAAAAGAGGATGTTCAGCACGACAAGCCATGCACCGTCCGGCCGGAAGAAGGCGCCGATGACGGCAATGACACCGCTGCACACGCCGGCGCAGAGAGTGGCCGGAACAATTTTCAGCATGGGATGGTGCGCAATGACATCCTTGAACCAGAGTTCATAATAGGACGCGTCGGGATCGTTCCAGGGTCCGCCGGTGGACAAGGGAGCGGATTGCCCGCCCCGGCCGTCCTGTCCGCCGGAATGATCGGAATGCGCCATACTGTCCTCCGTCCGCCTGTCTGAGTCTGAGATTCAGTCTGTTCGCGGCAATATACCTTTTCATGAAAGGCTTTTCAATGTTCCGATGGAAATCCGGAGCTTTTTCGCAGGATACAGGCCTGAATCATCGGGGGGGAACAGTGCAGGAATCAGTCCTTGAGCAGGAGCTCCTGATCCTCGGGCAGAGTCGCGGTGTTCTCAATCACCTTCATGTGCGTCCATTTGTCACCGAGATACCTGGCGTAGAACACAATGCCGCAGATGATGATGTAGACCACGATCGTTCCCCAGATGAACCAGACCGCCATGCCGAGCTTTGCAAAAATCAGCGACGGCAGCGCAAGTCCGAAAAACGCCATGCACATCCCCGCGACCATCGCAAAGAACGTGTCTCCGGCTGCCTTGATCGCGCTGCTGTAAATAATCGACATGCCGTCAAAGAGGAGATAAACGGAGATGAAGCAGAGCATGATTTTCGTCAGACGGATCACTTCCGGATTGCTCTGGTCGAACATCGCCAGCGGCACCTGCGGCACCAGAACGAACAAAACGGCCATAAGCCCCATGTAGATGAGCGTCAGATTCCGTGCGCTCTTTACCGATTTCTTCGCCCGGTGCACGTCGTTCGCCCCGATGGACTGCCCCACGAGAATCGCCACGGTCTGCCCGATGCCGAGGATCGGCGTGAACGCGATGGAGTTCAACCCGAAGGCAATCGCCGTCGCCGCCCCGATGTCCTTGCCGTAGGTTCCGACCACAATGACGAAAATATTGAAAGCGGAAAGGTCGATGAAGAACTGGAACCCGTTCGGGACACCGAAGCGCACCAGACGCCACAGCAGTCCCCAGTCGATGATGTTCGAACAGGTGTTGAAATGACGGCGCGAACTCCGCGGGACGAAAAAGAAATACGCATAAACCAGCACGCCGACCAGAGCTGAAAGATTCGTCCCCCACGCGGCGCCTGCAATTCCCAGTTCCGGTGCGCCCCAGTTACCGTAAATCAGCGCGTAATTGAACGGAATGTTCATCAATGTGATGAGAAAACTCACACTCATCACCATGACCGTCTTTCCGCGTCCGCTCCAGAAGGCGCCGAATGCCGCATTGAGAAGGAGCAGCACGTTTCCGACGGAAAGAATCTTGAAATAGCGGATCTCCTGCGCGGTGACATCCGGCTCATGCCGGAAAAGCGCAAAAAGCGCATCCGCCCAGAAATAGCCGGTCGCCAGAATCGCCCCCCCGATCAGCGACAGAAAAATCCCCTGCCAGACAGCCGTTCCGACACGCTCTGTGGCCCCTGCTCCGGAATACTGCGCGACAAACGATCCCGTGAACCCGATCGTGCCCAGAAAAAAGCAGGCGATTGTAAAACCGGTCAGTCCGCCGGTGAGACTTGCGGCAACCGCCTCCTCCGAATAATACGAAAGCATGACGCGGTCGGAAAGCAGATTGAGGGCGTGAGCCGCCGCGCCCATAATCAGAGGCAGCGCGATCCGCAGGACTTCAAGCAGTCCCCCTTCCGTCGAGAGAAACTGGTTCTTCTGAATTTTCATAAATTGCTACCGTATCTTGATTTCACGCCGGACATCGAGATCGTCCTGGCGTTTTTTCAGTGTTTCGCGCCTGTCCTCGAACGTCTTGCCCTTCGCCGTTCCGAGCTCCAGCTTGACCCTGCCGCGCGAGAGATAAAGTTTCAGCGGAATCAGCGCGTATCCCTTCTCCTTCACCCGCTGGGAGAGCTTCAGGATCTCCTTCTTGTGCAGCAGCAGAACACGCGGCCGCACCGGGGTGTGATTGAAGCGGTTTCCATGGGAATAGGGAGATATATTCATATTGTAGAGCAGAACCTGCCCGTTTTCGATTTTCGCAAAAGAATCCTGAAGCGAGACGGCATGCATGCGGCAGCTCTTCACTTCCGTTCCGCGCAGGGCAATCCCGGCTTCCAGACTGTCAATGATCTGGTAATCGTGAAACGCCTTCCTGTTGCGCGCGATGACGCCGTCACCGCCTTCCTTGTCCTCTCTCTTTGCCGTCATTGCCTTTCCCCTTGGAGCATTGGGTTCTGACAGAAAAACGGAGTCCGGCAGACCGGCGCGCCTTCACGCCGCCGGCGGGACTCCCCCATTGCCCGCTTTCCCCGGATCACCCCGGGAAACGACGTCTGACCTTCTGTTCAAACGCCGTCTTCAGCGGGTTGTTCTGGGGTGTGAGCGAGTCGTTGTAATACCTGAGCAGATCCTTCTGCTGCTTCGACAAGTTCGCCGGCGTTTCCACCATCACCTTCACCAGATGATCGCCGCGGATACCGCCCTTGAGCGCGGGAATCCCCTTGCCTTTGAGCCGAAGCGTCGTGCCGTTCTGGGTTCCTTCCGGGATGCGCATCTTCGCCAGACCGTTGATCGTCGGAACCTGCACGATGCCGCCCGAGACGGCGGTATTCACATCAATGGGAAGTTCACAGAGCGTATTCGTTCCGTCACGCTGGAACAGATCGTCCGGACGCACGGCGATAATCACATAGAGATTTCCCGGCGCGCCGCCGTTCGTTCCAGCCTCGCCTTCGCGGGCGATGCGCAGCTTGGAACCGTTGTCGACTCCCGGCGGAATATGGATCAGAATCTCCTTGTCAACTCTGACACGCCCCGTTCCCGAACACGGTTTGCATGGATGGGTGATCTTGAATCCGGTTCCGCGGCATGCCTTGCAGGGCTGTTCCTGCATGAACAGGCCGTTGCTCGTGCGGATGCTTCCCGAACCGCCGCACTGCGGGCACTGCGTTTTCGCATATCCCGGCTGACTGCCGGTGCCTGAACAGGTCGCGCAGACATCGTACTTCGCAAGGCGGATGCGCTTGTCGGCGCCGTGAACCGCCTCATCGAACGAAATTTCCAGTTTGTACTGGAGATCCGCGCCGTTTCTTCCGCCGTTCTGCGCGGAGGAGCGTCTGCCGCGGCGCGACGAAGAGCCGCCGAACAGATTCTCGAACATTTCGGCATTGACACCCTCGGAACCATAGGAGCCGCCGAACACCTGGCTGAAAATGTCATACGGGTCGCGGAATCCCCCCGCTCCGCCGGGGCCGTAAGCACCCGCACCCCCTCCGGAAGGACCGCCCGCGCGGAAGTAGTCGGAGCCGAACTGGTCGTACTGCTTGCGCTTTTTCTCATCACTGAGCACGTCGTAAGCTTCGGAGACCTGCTTGAACTTCTCCTCGGCGCTCTTGTCCCCCGGATTCTTGTCCGGATGGTATTTCACGGCAAGCTTCCGGTACGCTTTCTTGATTTCCTCGGCGCTCGCCGTCTTGGGAACACCTAAAATCTGATAATAATCATTCGCCATAAGCTGACACTTCTTTCCAAAGCCGGACGTTCCGGCTTTTCCTTAATGAAATCCGGCGCTTCGCCTTATTTCTTTGCGGCTTCCGCGGGTCCGGAGCTCACCACAACGCTGGCGGGCTTGAGCAGACGGTCCCGGAGCTTGTAGCCGTAACACCACTGTCGGATCACCTTTCCCGCCGGCACGGTATCCGACGGTTCCTGGGAAACGGCCTCCTGCGTGTTCGGATCGAACTCCTTGCCGACCGCGTCAATCCGTTCAATTCCGAGATCAGAAAAGGCGCGGTCAAACTCGGTCTGGATCATTTTCATGCCGTCGAGCAGCGCCTTGAGATTGTTGCTGGTTTCCGTCGCCGCGACCGCCATCGCGAAATGATCGAACACCTGGAAGAACGGGTGAAGCGTGTCGGTCATCACGGAATAGCGCAGTGCTTCCATGTCCTTGGAGGCGCGCTTGCGCTGATTGTCCATCTCCGCAATCAGGCGGATTCTCTTGTCCTCAAGCTCCTGCACGGCCTTCTCCAAAGAGGCGATCTTCTGTTCCGGAGCATCCTCCGGCTTTCCGGGAGCTTCGGAGGCGGAGGAATCCGTCTTCGGCGCCTCCACCTTTTTCTCGGCGTTCTTCGGCGTCTCCGACTTCTTCTCGGCGGCTTTTTCCTGCGCCTTCCGGGGAACGTCCTTCTCCTTGTCCTTTTCGCTATTTTTCATGGGCTGTCCTTTCTTCAGTTTTCATCCTGCGTGATAATGTAGCCGCAACGGGCGTTTTTTCAACCGCCCGCGCGGGATTCGCAAGGAAAATATGACGCGGAGGGGAGTCCCCTCCGCGCAGCACCGGTCTGCGCATCAGGCGTTTTCACGCGCTTTCGCTTTTTCCGCAACGGGCGTGAACTTGAGCGCCCCCTTGACAAAATCAACCTTCAGGGTCATGCCTTCGCGGAGATCGCCCGCAATCAGCATCCGGGAGACCGGCGTTTCAATCTCGTTGACGATCACGCGCTTGAGCGGACGTGCGCCGAATTCGGGATCGTAGCCGTTTTCCGCAAGATGCTTTTTCGCGGCCTCGGCAATCGAAAATCCGACGCTCTGATCCTTCAGACGCCGCGCGAAATCGGCGAGCTGAATGTCAAGAATCTTCACGATCTGATCCATCTGAAGCGACTTGAAGATCAGAATGCCGTCGACACGGTTCAGAAACTCGGGGCGGAAATGATCGCGCAGACGCTGCATCAGGTCTTCGCGGAGTTTTTCCGGATCCTTCTTCTCCTTGATCTCCTCCAGCAGCATGTCGCTGCCGATGTTGGAGGTCATGATGATGATCGTGTTCTTGAAGTTGACCGTCCGCCCGTGGGAGTCGGTCAGCTGACCGTCGTCCAGGATCTGAAGGAAGATGTTGAAGACGTCGTGATGCGCCTTCTCGATCTCGTCGAACAGCACGACCGAATAGGGACGGCGCCGCACCGCCTCGGTCAGCTGCCCGCCCTCGTCGAATCCGACGTATCCGGGAGGCGCGCCGATCAGACGCGACACGCTGTGCTTCTCCATGTATTCGGACATGTCGATCCGGATAATGGCGTTTTCATCGTCGAACAGGTCCTCGGCAAGCGCCTTGGCAAGTTCGGTCTTTCCGACACCGGTGGGGCCGAGGAAAATGAACGACGCGGTCGGCTTGCGCTGATCCTTGAGCCCCGCCCGGGCGCGCAGCACGGCGTCGGCGACGGTTTCCACCGCCTCGTCCTGCCCGACCACCCGTTCATGCAGCTTTTCGGAAAGGTGCAGAAGCTTGTCCCGTTCGGTCTGCACAAGCTTGTTCACGGGAATCCGCGTCCAGCGGCTGACGATCTCGGCGACATCCTCCTCGTCGACCTCCTCCTTGAGGAGCCGGTGTTCGGCGGCATCCTCGGACTTGAGCTTCTTTTCCGCGGCGGCGATCTGCTTTTCGATTCCCGGGATTGTGCCGTGCCGCAGTTCGGCGGCCTTCTCAAGATTGTAGTCGCGCTCCGCTCTGGCGAGCTTCGCCCTGGCGACGTCGAGGCTTTCCCGCATCAGGCGCAGTTCCGAAATGGAGTTCTTTTCGGCATCCCACGCGGCGCGGAGGGCTTTGGCCTTTTCCTTCTGTTCGGCAAGCTCCTTTTCGATGATCTTCCGCCGTTCCTGACTCGCCTCGTCCTTTTCCTTCTTCAGGGCGGCGAGTTCGATTTCAAGACGCATGGCCTTGCGCTCGAGTTCGTCGATCTCGGTCGGGCAGGAGTCGATTTCGGTGCGCAGTTTCGCGGCGGCCTCGTCGATCAGGTCGATCGCCTTGTCCGGCAGGAAACGCTCGGTGATGTACTTGTTCGAGAGCGTGGCGGCGGCGACGATCGCGGCATCCTTGATTTTCACGCCGTGATGCAGCTCGTAACGCTCCTTGAGCCCGCGCAGAATCGAAATGGTGTCCTCAAGACTCGGTTCGCTGACCAGTACCGCCTGGAAGCGCCGTTCCAGCGCGGCGTCCTTCTCGATGTATTTGCGGTATTCGTCCAGCGTGGTCGCGCCGATGCAGTGCAGTTCGCCGCGGGCGAGCATGGGCTTGAGCAGATTGCCCGCGTCCATGGACCCCTCGCTGGCTCCCGCGCCGACGACGGTGTGCAGTTCGTCGATGAAGAGGATGATGTCGCCGTTCGCGGAGGAGACCTCCTTCAGGACGGCTTTCAGACGCTCCTCGAATTCGCCGCGGTATTTGGCGCCCGCAATAAGCGCGCCCATGTCAAGGGCGACGATCCGTTTGTTCTTCAATGTTTCGGGCACGTCGCCGCGCACGATGCGGATTGCAAGCCCCTCGACGATGGCGGTTTTCCCCACGCCGGGCTCGCCGATCAGAACAGGATTGTTCTTGGTCCGGCGCGAAAGGATCTGAATGGTGCGGCGGATCTCGTCGTCACGCCCGATCACGGGATCAAGTTTGTCCTTCCGGGCGGTTTCCGTCAGGTCGCGCCCGTATTTTTCAAGAGCCTCGAAAGAGGCCTCCGGGTTTTCGTTTGTCACGCGCTGATTGCCGCGCACCTCCTTGAGCGCAAGCAGAACTCCGTCGCGCGTGCACCCGACAGACGACAGAATCTTTTCGCAGCTTCTGTCCTCCAGCAGGGCGAGGAAGAGATGTTCGACGCTGATGAATTCATCCTTCATCTCCTCGGCTTTGTTCTTCGCCGCGATGAGCACCTGGCTGAAATCGCGCGAAGTATAAGTCTGCTGGGCGCCGGGACCCGAGACGGACGGAATGGCGTCAAGCGCGGATATGACGGCGGCGTTGACCCGTTCCGCATCGATTTTCATTCTCCTGAGAAGAGAGGGGATCAGCCCCTGCTCCTGGTTGACCAGCGCATACAGCAGGTGGACCGGGCGGATCTCCTGATGCCCGTATTCCACGGCGGTTTCCTGCGCCTTGACCATCGCCTCTCTGGATTTCGCTGTCAGTTTTTCCATGTCCATAAAGCAGTTCTCCTTTTTGTTCACATCCATTTATGACAAGAAAGGGATAAGCAACTATTGTGCCAATGCTTACAAATGAGCGCAAGGGCGGGGAACCGATGCGTCATTTTGTCACACGCCTGTAAAAAAAGCGCTTTCTTCCGGGCGGTTTCCGCCTCTCCGCATTCAGCGCAGGGGAACCGCCTCGGAAATCAGCCGCCGTTCCGGAAACTCCCTCGTCAGTTTCTCCTGATCGGACGGCGCGAGCGCAAACGCGGCGGCCTCCAGATTTTCCCGCAGATGCGCCCCCGAAGCGGAAGCCGCAATCGTGACGACGTTTTTCTGCCGGATCAGCCAGTTCAGCGCAATCTGCGCCTTGCTTTTCGCGTATTTTGCGCAGAGCGAATCCAGAAGCGCGCAGTCCGGGACACCGCGCAGGGGCCGCCATGCCTGGATCATCACGTCGTTCTCCTGAAGCCACGGAATCAACTCGCCCTCGGCCTCGCGGACCGCGAGACTGTAGTGAATCTGGTTGACGACAAGCTTGTGCTCCGCACAGGCCTGCGCCCGTTTGAAACGCTCCAGCGCGAAATTGCTGACGCCGATGAAGCGCACAAGTTTTTCCGAGACCAGACGGTCGAGGGCGCGCATCGTCTCCCGCAGCGGGACATCGTCGCCGACCTGATGATACAGATAGAGGTCGAGGTAAGCTGTTCCGAGCCTTCTGAGAGAGCCCTCCGCCGCACGCAGCACATCGTCATACGCGAGATGGGTTTTCCACACCTTGGACGTCAGAAACAGACGGGAACGGTCGTATCCGCGGATCGCCGCGCCGACCAGCTCCTCCGCCTTGCCGTCGGCATAGGATTCCGCCGTATCGATCAGGGTGAATCCGAGCTCCAGTCCGGTCCGCAGGGCCTGAATCTGCCCCGCATCGTCGTTGTCCGGATTGCGTTCCAGGCGTCCTCCCATCTGCCAGGTGCCCATTCCGAGCTCCGGCATGGAAAAACCGCACTGCAGAGTTTTGCATTGCATCGCCTTCCTCCATAGTTTCTGTCATTTCCGCGGAAGCGACCGGAAGCGTGAAAGCCGTCTCCGGCATCCTCACCGGAAGCAGGAAGACAGACAAAAGCGTCCGGACGGCATCAAACTACTCATTCCCCGCATACTTTTCAAGCTTTCCTCCGCAAAAAAGAGACGATTTTTCATGCAGGGCGCGCGGGCTTTCCCGCCGCCGTTTTTCCGGATCCGGCACACCGGTCCGGAAATCCCGGAAAAGATCATGCCGGAGATCGCTTCTTTCTCCGTTTTTTCATTGAAAAAAAAGCGGGCGGATGTATATTACGGAACACCGGTCCGGACTCTCTCCGGACCGCCACCTGAAAACGGCGGAAACGAATGTTTGCAAATACGTAACGAATGGAGTGAACGATGGCGGAAAACGAGATCCCATCCGGGGACGCCTCCCCGACGCAGCCCGGCACCAATTACACGGCGGGCAATATCACGGTTCTGGAAGGTCTTGAAGCTGTCCGGAAGCGTCCCAGCATGTATATCGGCGATACCGGACAGCGCGGACTGCATCATCTTGTCTACGAGGTGGTGGACAACAGCATCGACGAAACGCTCGCCGGATACGCAAGTAAAATCGTGGTCACGATCCATCCGGACAACAGCATCACCGTGGTGGACGACGGACGCGGCATTCCCGTGGACATGCATCCCGAGGAGCACAAGCCGGCCGTCGAGGTCGTTCTCACGGTCCTGCACGCCGGCGGCAAATTCGACCACAGCAACTACAAGGTCTCCGGCGGACTTCACGGCGTCGGCGTCTCCTGCGTGAACGCACTCTCCGACTGGATGCTCGTCGAGGTGCACCGCGACGGATTCGCCCACCGCATCAAATTCAACCGCGGCAACACCGTCGAACCGCTGACAAGGCTCAATCCGACCTCCGACCGCGGCACAAGCGTCACGTTCAAGCCGGACGGTACAATTTTCTCCACAACGGAATATGTCTGGGACATTCTGGCGAACCGCATGCGGGAGCTGGCCTTCCTCAACAAGGGCGTCCATATCACGCTGATTGACGAGCGGACCGACCCCGTCAGGAGCGAGACCTTCCATTATGAAGGCGGTCTCGTGGAATATGTCAAGTATCTGAACGCGCACAAGATCGTCCTGCACGAACCGATCTACATGCACAAGGAAAAAGACGGAATCGACGTCGAAGTCGCCATGCAGTACAACGACGGCTACACCGAAAACATTTACAGCTACACCAACAACATCAACACGATCGAAGGCGGCACCCACCTCACAGGATTCCAGGGCGCGCTGACCCGCACGGTGAACGCCTACGCCAAGGCGGCGAACCTCCTGCGCGGGGACAAGGCGAACGTCAGCGGCGCGGACACCCGGGAAGGACTTTCGGCGGTCATCAGCGTGAAGGTGCCCGAACCCCAGTTCGAAGGACAGACCAAGACGAAGCTCGGGAACGGAGAGGTGCGCGGCATTGTCGAATCCGTTGTAAACGACTGTCTCGGAACATTTCTGGAAGAGAATCCCGCCGTTGCAAGACAGGTCGTGGACAAGGCGATGCTCGCCTCCCGCGCCCGCGAGGCGGCGAAGAAGGCGCGCGAACTGGTCCAGAGAAAAGGCGCGCTCGACGGACTCTCCCCGTTCCTCGGAAAACTCGCAGACTGCTCGGAAAAGGATCCCGCCAAAAGCGAACTCTACATCGTCGAGGGCGATTCCGCAGGCGGATCCGCCAAGCAGGGACGCAACAGCTCCTTCCAGGCGATCATCCCGATCCGCGGCAAACTGCTCAACGTCGAAAAGGCGCGGATCGACCAGGTGCTCAACAACAATGAAATCAAGTCGCTGATCTCCGCGATCGGCTGCGGCTACGGCAAGGAGGATTTCGACATCTCGGGACTGCGCTACCACCGCATCGTCATCATGACCGATGCCGACGTGGACGGCTCCCACATCCGGACGCTGCTTCTCACCTTCTTCTTCCGGGAGCTCAAGCCGCTCATCGAAACCGGTCACATCTACATCGCCAAGCCGCCGCTCTACAAGGTGCGGCGCAAAAAACGCGAAAGCTACATCGACACGGACGAACAGCTGGACAAGTTCCTCACGGAAAACGGCTGCGAGGACATCGTCGTGGAAAACATCGCCACAGGCGAAGCGGTTTCCCCGGAAGAGATCCGGAAGATCGCCTCGTTCGTTACGGAATCCCAGCAGATCATCCAGGGGCTTCACCGGCATGGAATCGATCCGGATGAATATCTGAACGCCGCACAGGACGGACACTATCCGACCGCGCAGATTCTCGTCCGGAACGCCGACGGAACCATGACGAGGAAATTCGTCCACTCCGCCGCGGAACAGGCAGCCTTTATCGAAGAGGTCGAAAAGACCCTGCCGCGGATTACCGACGACACGACGCAGGAGCAGTCGGTCAACGGCGGAGAAGCGCCGCGCGGCCTGCATCCGTCGATCGACATCACGACAATCTACGAGGCGGAATCCTGCCTGGAGCTCGGCAGCCGGATCCGCGAAGCGGGATATGATCCCGCGGTTCTTTTCCGCGGCCAGACTCCGATTTTCCGGATCAAGGAGGACGACGAGGAGATTCCCGTCAATTCGCTTACCGGGCTTTTCGAGGAGATCAAGAAAAACGGCCGCCAGGGACTCCAGATCCAGCGATACAAGGGTCTGGGCGAAATGGATCCGCATCAGCTCTGGGAAACCACAATGGATCCTGAGAGGCGCAAGATGATTCAGGTCACGATGGAGGACGCCGTTGAGGCGGAACGCATGTTCACGCTTCTGATGGGCGACGACGTGGAACCGCGCCGCGAATACATCGAAAAACATGCGGCGGGCGTCAAGGATCTCGACATCTGATCCGCAGAAAACAGAATTGAAAATTCTTCAAGGAGCATATCACATGGCAGCAGACAAGGAATCGAAAGCGGCAAAGTCCGCCGCTCAGGCGGTCAGTCCGGCGGAAGCCCGGGCGAAGAACCTCGGAATCGCTCTCGGTCAGATTGAGAAGGAATACGGCAAGGGCGCGATCATGCGTCTCGGCGACAACTCCGCCGTCGACGTCCCCGTCATCAGCACCGGCGCGCTCTCGCTCGACATCGCGCTCGGAATCATGGGGCTTCCCCGCGGGCGGATCATCGAAATCTTCGGCCCGGAATCCTCCGGAAAAACGACGCTCTGCATGCATGTCATCGCCAATGCCCAGAAGGCGGGCGGCGTGGCGGCGATCATCGACGCGGAGCACGCGGTCGATCCGCAGTATGCACGCAAGATCGGAGTGAACATTGACAACCTTCTGATCTCCCAGCCCGACTGCGGCGAAGACGCGCTGAACATCGCCGACACGCTGATCCGCAGCAATTCCGTGGATGTCGTCGTGATCGATTCCGTGGCGGCGCTCGTTCCGAAGGCGGAATTCGACGGGCAGGTCGGCGACTCGTTCATGGGGCTGCAGGCGCGCATGATGTCGCAGGCTCTCCGCAAGATCACCGGCGCGGTGAACCGCAGCAGGACCTGCGTCATCTTCACCAACCAGATCCGCGAAAAAATCGGTGTGATGTTCGGAAGTCCCGAAACCACCACCGGCGGCAACGCGATGAAGTTCTACAGTTCCATCCGTCTTGACATCCGCCGCATCGGCACGCTCAAGGACGCCGCGGGCGAACCGAACGGAGCGCGCACCAAGGTCAAGGTCGTCAAGAACAAGCTCGCGCCTCCGTTCAAGAGCGCGGAATTCGACATCAACTGGAACGAGGGAATCTCCCGCGTCGGCTCGATCATCGATGTCGGAAGCGATCTCGGACTGATTGAAAAACGCGGCTCCTGGTTTGCGTTCGAAGGCGAACAGCTCGCCCAGGGCCGCGAAGCCGTGAAGGCGCTCCTTCAGGAGGATCACGAACTCGAGGAAAAGATTCTTTCCAGAATCAAAGCCGTGCTTGCCGAACGCAAGGCGGCCGCACAGGGCGCGACAAAAACCGAGGGAGCCGCGCAGGAAGGCGCAAATGCCGCACAGGATGCGGCGCCGGAACCGGAAGCCAGGGCTTAAGTTCGTTCTCTCCGGAGCAATCCGGCATCCGAAAAACAGGAAGGAGCGTCCGTGAAACGTCACGCAGGGAAACAGGGTTCTCTCGCCGTCATTGCCGCGCTGGGGTTTGTCAGCGCGGCTCTGCCGCTGTGCGCCCAGTTCAATCCTGCCTCTGATGTATTCAACGCAGTCATGGAGGCGGAATCCCGGGACCGGAAGGCAGGAGACCGTGCATTCGCTGCAAAGGATTATGCGGTCGCGGCAAGTTTCTACGGCAGATATCTGGAGGATGCCAGGAAGATCGGCAGTCCGGATACCATGCGCGACGCCTACGAGCGTCTGATCGACGCGCTGGTGCTCGGCCGCATGCCGGACCTTGCGGAAAAAACGCTGCAGGACTTTGAAACCGCCTTTCCCGGCGCAAATCCGCTCTCGATCACCATGTGGCGCGGCGATATTCTCTCCCAGCGGGGACGCTACGAGGACGCCCGGAAAATTTATGAGCGGATTCTTCCCGGACTGTCGGCAAAGGATCCCCGCAGAATCCGGACGCTGTTCTCCTACGCGTTTGTTCTGGAACGTCTGAAAGCCTATCAGTCAGCCGCGAAAGTCTACGACATTCTCTATCGCCAGACAGGCGCCTCGCCGCTGGGAAAGCTGGCTTTTGAACGCGGCGTTCTCTGCACGGCGGCAGCGGATGAGCCGAAACGGGCGCTGGCCCTCCTGCTCTCCTATCCGGCCAATTCCAATGCCGGGGATTTCGCCGCATACCGTCTGCTGAACGCTTATATTCTGCTGAAAGCCGAAGGCGCGGAAGCCGCCGCGGGCGCATGGCAGGCGCTGCTCCGCGATCTGAACGGAAGCCGGGGAAAGGACCCGCTTCTTTACATCGTGGCCTCCTCTTATGCGGACGCATTCGCGGCCGCAAGAAAATACACGCTCTCGCTGGATTCCTACCGCGCGGCGTTTCATGCCGCGGCCGACAACCGGGAAGCCTTCGACACCCTGGAACGGATCATCCGGGTTTTCTCACGGATCGGAGATAAAAAACAGGCCGCGGCTCTGGCCATGAAACAGCTTGAGCTGTTCAAGCATTCCCTTGTCGGCGCGGATACAAAACTCAATACGGCGCGCCTGCTGGAAGAAGCCGGCAATCCGGATGCCGCTCTTCAGCTTTACGAATCCGTCTACTCGAACATCAGCACGGCTCCGGCAAAGAAACGCGAAGCGCTCCGGCGTTATGCCATGCTCCAGCAAACCCCCGAAGGGCTTCAGGCGGCGGAAAAACGGATCCGTTCGCATTATGCGGGAACGGCGGAATCCGAAGGGGAATTTCTGATTGCCGAAGTGCTTGCCTTACGGAAAGAAACTGACCGGTGCATTGACGTCTACCGGGCAATTGCCGGAAAATGGCCGTCACAAGCGCCGAAGGCTCTTTACCTTGCCGCAGCGGCCGCACTGGACGCAAAAGAGCCGGATAAAACGCTCGCACTGCTGAAGGACTTGAAAAAATGCAGTCCGCCAGAACCGGAAAAAACCAATCTCCTGTTTCTGGAAGCGGCGGCGGATGAACAGAAAGGCCTGTTCGATGAGGCGCGGAAAGTCTACGGCAGCTTTCTGGATGCGGCAAAAAAGGGAAACGACCTCCTCCCCCAGGCCCTGTATAATGCGGCGTCGCTGGCGTTTTCCTCAAAAGACCCCGGATCAGCCGCTGCGCTGTATGCCCGCCTGATCCGGGAATATCCGAAAGACGACCTGGCTCCGAGGGCGGCCTTCTGGCTGATCCACGTGTATTACAGCATGGGCGACGAGATCTCCGCGGAACGGGAGACCTGGCTCCTTGCCGAACGTTTTCCGGATTCCGAGTATGCGGTCAATGCGATTTTCCGTCTGGCCTCCCGTTATGCCGACACGGGTTCGTCCTCCCGTGCGGAAGCCGCTCTCAACAGACTGATGAAAAATGACAAATTCCCGCAAATCCAGGCGCGCGCCGTTTTTGAAAAGGCGCTTCAGCACTACAGGAACAAAGAGTTCAGCGCCGCGCTCAAACTTCTGAATGAACTTTATGAACGCTTCCCGGAAACCAGCTGCATCGGAGACGCCTACTACCTTCACGGCGACATTCTCCGGGAAGACGGCGACTTTTCCGCGGCAATTCCCTATTACCGCAAGGCGGCAAAAACCCGACCCGGATCCATTATTGAATGCGCCGCGCTCGGTTCCATCGGCGACTGCATGTTTGCAATTGCCACCTCCGGAAGCAGCCGTCCGCGCGAGGAACTCAATCTTGCGGTCTCCTGTTACCGGAAACTTCTGGAACTGGAAAACTGCCCGCCGCAGCTGCAAATGATGGCCACCTACAAAATCGGACGCTGCGTGGGCAAACTGGAAAACGAGGAAGCGGCGGCGGATTATTACAAACAGCTGCTCTACAAGCTGCCTGCCTCGGAAGCGGAACTGCGCCCGGTGGAAACTGTCTGGTGCGTGAAAGCGGCGGAGGCGCTGATCGACATCGCTGCCGGACAACCGCTCCGCTCCACAGTGGAGGATGCGAGATTCGCTCTTCACTGGCTCCTGGACGCGAAGCTGATCGACAGAAAAACGGCGGAAGAACGCTTTGAAAAACTGAAGAGACAGAAATTCAATCCATAACGGGAGGATTTTGATATGCTGTATTGGAATATGATTGTTTCCGGCGGACCTGTCATGTGGGTGATCGTGCTTTGCAGTCTGCTTGCGCTTTATATTTTTCTGGCCAAATGGTTTCAGTTCCACCGGGCGCAGGTGAATGTGCAGGAGCTGGTCAGCGGCCTGGTGAACGTGCTGCGCCGCGACGGCATGATCGAGGCGATCACGCTGTGCGACAACACCCCGGGCCCGGTCGCCAGAATTCTAACCGCCGCAATTCAGGCATACCAGAACGACGACGATATTCGCCGGGCGATTGACGATGCCGCACTGGTGGAACTGCCCCGTCTGGAAAGCCGGATGAACATCCTTGCGACAATTTCCATCGTCACACCGATGCTCGGACTGCTCGGCACCGTCGTCGGCATGATGGAAACCTTCATCGCCATGCAGATGAAACAGGGCATCTCGCTGACGCTGGGCGATCTTTCCGGGGGAATCAGCATTGCCCTCACGACCACGGCGGCGGGACTCTGTGTCGCAATTCCGAGTCTGATCGCCTACAACTATCTCGTCACGCGCGTCGAGGCATTCTGCGTCGACATGGAAAAAGCCGCTTCTGAAATCATCTACTTCTTCAAACACCACAGAGAAGGCCGCGATGCCGATGAAAAATAACATGTCACCGCGTATCCGTCCGCGCGTCAAACTCATCAAGGGCGTTCCCGAGCTGCTTCCCTTCGTCAGCATATTTTTCCTTCTGACCGTGTTTTTCATGATGGGAAGTTCGTTTGTGCCGGTTTCCGGCATTCCCGTAAATCTGCCGACGGCCAAGATCGTCGGAACTTACGGCGTCAAAAAATACATCGTGACGATCGACAGAAACGGCAACATCTATTTCAATGACACAATCGTCGAGAACCTCAATCAGCTGAAAAGCAAACTTCTGACCGATGTGGCCGCTCTCGGGGAAAACGCGGCAATCGTGATCCGCGCGGACATGAACACGCAGTATGGAACATTTGCGCAGATCATGTCGCTGGCTGATGAACTGAAAATCAATGTCTTTCTGCTCGCTCGTCCCGCGGACACGGGACGACAGACAAATTTCCTGGACAATTGACGATGGAAAGGCAACACGCATTACAGATGCAACAGAAGAGAAATCTCCCTGCGGGAGCGGTTCTTCTCCTTGCTTTCGCAACCGTGATGTTTCATGCAATGCTGCTCTTTCTTTTCAAGCCGATCCAGAAGGATTCCCGTCCTCTGCGTTCCCGTTCCCATCATACTGTGATCTGCAAACCCGAAGACCTTGCCGACAGGGATATCCATCAATTGAACTACTGGCTGAAATACACGGAACCGGAAAACTTTGTCAAGCCGAATGACGAACATGGCTTCAGTCTGGTCCGTGAAATGCGTTACTATGATTTTCAGCAGCCCCGCATGGATTCTCCCGGTCTTTTCCATCTTGCTGCGGGAACTTCGACCGCCCCCCCGGACGATTCATCCGCTCCTGTCCGGGAACTGGCCGTTCTGAACTCCCGACCGGAAATCCCGCTCAAAACCCCGCAGATCAAGGATCCGGAAACCGCAGCAGTCCAATATCCCGTCTGGTCCGACCTGAAGGGCAACCAGTTTTACGGGCTATTCCTCAATGACGATGCATCCCGGAAGATTCTGGAAAAAAACAAAGCGGATTCGGCCACCATGCTGACTTATCTTCCCGCAAAAGAAGAAAATATGCCGCCTCTCATCCGGATCCTGCGCTCCTGCGGAAACACCGCGCTGGACCTGCTTGCGGAACGCCAGCTTGCACTTTATGCGGCGGAAAAAGCGCTGAAAGGACAAAATCTGTTTCTTGTGACCTGGAACAAGCCGGTTCCGGCAAAAGCGGAGACAAAGAAATGATTCCGATTTCCGAACTCCATATTTTCTACATCTATATTTTCTTCTGGCTGCTTGTGCTCGCCATCCTCTGGATCCGCCAGGAAATGCGTCAGAAGAAAGCATATGACTGGTCCGTAGTGAAAGAACGTCTTTATTTCTGTGACAACTGCCATCTTTCTTTTCTGGCACAGGACGACAGCGAGAATGTCACCCGCTGCCCGAGATGCAACGAACTTTGTTTCATCCGCAAACGGAAACGCTTCTGATTCCGCAGACATCAAAACAGATCGGGAGTGTGCGGGAAATTCTCCGCACCGGAGGCATGCTCATGGAGCCATGCCATCAAAACAGAAACTAGATAGGCCGTCTCCGCCGCACTCAGGGCCTTTCCCGCGGGAATGCCGTGCCATTTTGACAGACAGGAACGGCAGCAGCAACCCGTTGCATGCTGTGCAATGAAGCACGGGTGCCCGCGCATGGGAGTCTGGCGTCCGTCGTGGAGCGGTTCCGCAGGAGCAAGACGCGTCAGAATGAATTTACGGCACTGATGCTCGGTTTTTTCCCAGCCGTTTTCCGCAATCATCCGCAGTTCCGCTGTGCCGAGCTGAAAACGGGAACGGAATCTGGAACGGGAGAGACGCTCTTTCAGGGCATTCCATCCTGGAGGTTCAGACATGATATCCTCCCTTCCCGGACAGAAGGCATTCCCGAATCAGATTCAGGAAAATCCTGCCCGGGCGCAGAAGCAGAACATCAGTTCCGGAACGAGGGGATACCGGGATCTTCACGTTCACGAAGCGGAGAACCGTCGGGGTTGACCAGACGGCAGGAAAGAAAGATCATCAGATTCTTCTTGGCCCCGGCACGCCCCTTGGACTGGAAGAGACGTCCGATCAGCGGAAGATCACCGAGAATCGGATAGGCATCATCCAGGGTCGTAGTCTCGTCCTGAATCATACCGCCCATGATAATCGTGCCGTTGTCGGTGCATTCGACATTCGTCTTGGTCATGCGGCGTTCGAAAATCGGCATTCTCATCGTGTTCGGGACGTTGACGACCTGATTGTTGCCGTTGATGCTGATATCCATCGGGACATCATAACTGTAGTCGTCCCAGCCGATGAAGTTCTGCACCAGCGGCTGCATGAAAAGATTGATGGTGTATTTATCGGAACTGACATTGGGAGTAACCGTAAAGATGATACCCTCCTCCGTGGCTTCGTCCAGTTCCGCCGTGGAACCGATAAAGACAGGAATTTCCGCGTTACCTCCGCTCATGACGCTGTATTCCGCTTCTTCCCAGTCGGTCGGATAGTATTTTTCAGTCACCATTTTAATTGTTGCGGCCTGCCCGTTCATGGTCGTAACGCGGGGACAGGAAAGCACATCCGTGGCATCCGACTGGTCCAGAGCGTAAATGGAGGCATCCAGCTTGTAACCGTATTTGTTGTAGTATGACATGTTGAACAACTCACCGTAACCTTCGACAATCGAAGGATTGTCCAGCTGTCCGGTACTGTTGAAGACGCGGATAATGTCATCATTCGGCCCGAATGATATGGATTTATCCTGCAGCGGCGCTTTTGTATAATAGATGGTCTGTCCGGTGGTATTGCTGGCAAGACCGCCGGTTCCGCGAATCGTTCCTCCATAATCCAGCCATTTGGAGGTTTTTGTGGTCTCAAAGACAAGACTTCCGCCGCCTTCACCGGATCCGCTGCCGGAACCGCTGCCGGAACCTGTATCTGTGCCGGTTCCGGTATCAGTACCGGTCCCCGTTCCGGTTCCGGTAGATCCGCCCGTCCCGGAGGAAGTTCCTCCACCGATGGTAATGGACTCGGTTGTTGTATTCGGGAGATAGACATTATAATATTTATCTCCAAGGAACTGATCCGTTCCCGATTCCCAGGCAATCAAATCGGACTGAGTCAGTTTGGAGACATTGGAATTCTGCCTGGAAAAATTGTATTTAAATCCCAGTTCCTCAAGATCGTTGAGTTTAATCTCCACAAACTTTGTCTGGATCAGGACCTGAGGATCGACAATATTCATCTCCTTGATGATACTCTCAATCTTTTGAAGATTCTCCGGAGTATTCGTGACAATCAAACGCCCGATGGACTCGTCATAAACAATCGCTGCACCTGCGGGGAAGGAAATGCCCCGGTTTTCAAAACTGCTTTTGATATTTTCATCGGTTCCGAGATTAATCACATCCTTTTCAATCGGATAGATTTTTGTCTCCACATCTTCAAGTTTTACATCCGGCGAAGCAATCACCACGGCATATTTTTCAATACGGTATTTCAAATTCGCCTGATTGCAGATATATTTGATGGCAGACTCCAAAGGGATATTGTCAACCATCATTGTCAATGGCTGGATCGTGGGACCTTCGTCTTCATTCGAGACCACCTCTTCTTCAAGAATCTCATCGCCGTCAGCCGTAATCGGCTGATTGATCTTGCCGCGCAGAACAATATTGACTCCAACTTTTTCAGGATCCTTTTCCTTGCTCCGCTCTTTCAGATATTTCGCGGCAGTCGCAATGGACACATCCTCAAAATCAATCCGGTCTATAATGATTTCCTTCAGCTTTTTCGTAATCGGGCTCTCATATGTCTCCTTGACGACTCCGGTTTCCTGAATCGCCGCATTTGCAGCGTTGTCCATCGGAATAATTGGCGTGACAGGATTCCATATGGCCTCTGCTGCCCGCTGATTTCTGGTAAGACCGGTTCGACGCTTTCCGGCCTCGAGAAGCTTGATGTTGATCTTACGAACATAATCAATGGCAAATTCATTATAAGGGTCTATCGCAATCACCTCTTCAAACTTGGAACGGGCCTTGTCCCAGAGACCTTCCTTGTACAGCACTTCCCCCTGACGGAGGAGAATGCGTTTTTCCTTGAGATCATCCGGATCGTCGGCCGTATTCGACTTGATTTTCTCGGCAGCCAGTGTTTTCCCTTTGAGAAGCTCGTATTTCTCAATGATTTTTTCCATTTTTTCCTTGCAGGGCGGATAAATCTCGATGGCTTTTCTGCATTTTTCAATGGCTGCATCGTAGTCGGAAACCTTTGCGGATTTAACGGCATCGAAGTAAATCTTCTGCGCCCAGTAGTAGTAAGCCTTGGAGATGGAAAGATCACAGTTGTCGATCTTGGCTTTGATGCGGGGAAGATTACTGGTCCGGTACAGTGTTTCAAGGCGACCTTTGGCATCCAGATAGAGATCAATTGCCTTGTCAAATTCGTCATTCTGGTAGAACTTGACAGCTTCAGCCACAAGGCGGTCAATCTCTTTTTCGGATCCCTGAAGACGGACAAATTCCCGATTCTTGAACTCATTCTTCCGTTCACTCAATTCAGCGGAGGACAAAGCCTGCGAAGCATTTGTCTTTTCCCGGCCGTCGGCAGGATTTTGCGCCGACACATTGCCGGATGCAAGCAGAATCGATGCAAGTATCAGAAATTGAAGAAGTCTCACAGGCATTGTCATGCACTCCATTGTATGTATCTTATCCTTCATAGTTCCTTATTCCTCAATTATCTGGTGAACTCAAACAGTCCCTGTGCCCGGGCATCCCGGACAGGAAGCCCGTTTCCTTTCATCAGACGTGCGGTCACAAAAATCAGGAGATTGGTTTTCTGACTGTTGCTGAACGAATTGGTGAAAAGCCTGCCGAACAGCGGAACATCGCCGAGGAAAGGCCATTTGTCTTCCGTCTTGGAAGCTTTGTCTTCCAGAATACCGCCGATTACAACGGTTTCCCCGTCATAGATCTTCACCTGCGTATCCACGACTCGGCGGGAGAATTCAGGCATTTTCATTTTCGGTGAAATATTGCCGAGGGTCGTGTCGGCCGGACTGTTCATAAGACCGCCGATGATAATACTGTAGTCGTAGTTCGACCAGCCGGTCATCTTCGATACGTCACTGTTCATCTTGAGAATGATCGTATAATTGTTCGGACTGACCGTGGGAGTCACACTGAAAACAGTTCCGACCGCCTGTTCCTCAAATTCCGGCACAGGAGGATTGTAGGTATAGGAAGTGCCGTTGACAATCGTCACTTCGGGATCGTCCCAGGAATCCGGGAAATAACGCTGCTGGTCTACATTTAAAGATGCTTCCATGCCGGATACAGTAAGCAGACGGGGAGAAGAAATGATTTCCGCCCGGTCTGTCCGGTCGATGGCGCGAACCGAAAGAAACAGATTGAACTGATTTTCACTTCCGAAATTCGGAAGGATATTCAAATTGTTGATGATCTTGTTGTTCGCCTCGCTGGATGGGCGGTAGAGGTCGGATGTCGGAAGATTGCCGAAGGTGAACCGCTGATTGGTATTGGTATTGAGATAAGTCAAGGTCCAGTCAAATCCCAGTTCCTCAATGGCCTCCATTGTAATCTCAAGGATTTTCGCTTCAATCAGGACCAGCGGAGTCTGAATATCAATCTCTTTCAGCAGCGCATCCAGACGCCTGAGGTTGTCAGGAGTATTCTTCACAATCAATTTGTTCGTCTTCGTGTCAAACGCAATCGAGGAATTGGGGGCGTCGAAGGAAATGCCACGAGCAGAAAAAAACTGTTTCAGCATTTCCGGAGTCACCGGCGCAACGGAAATCATTTCCTGCGCCGCCTCATCAAATGCGCCTTCATCCGTAAACGTATCGACACGCTCTGTAATTCCTCCGGTTTTCTCTTCTTTTTTCTCATCTTTCGGACCGACTTCGGCAGCGATCCGGTTGATCAGGGAGTTCCTCACCTGAAAGAAGCCATGTTCCATATCATCGATTCCGTCAGTTCCAACCAGAACGGCGCGATCCTCAATTTTATACTTGAGTCCGGCAAGTTCGCAAACGTATTTCAAAACTTCCAGCAAAGGGACCTTTTCCAGCTCAAGATACGGGATCTTTCTGGAACGGACCGCAATATCCGGCGGAGGAATGATGCTGACTCCGACTCCCTCTGGATCGTTCTCCTTGCTGAGGGAAGCCAGACGTGCAAGAATTGACTGGATATCCGTTGTCTCAAACAGTATTTTATCAATCATAATCTTCTGAAGCTTGTCATACAGAGTGGAACGGCTTCCGGTCATCTCGCGGGGAACCTCAACCTCAATGGAACTTTCGGACGGCAGTCTCGGCTCATTCCATCTCCATTCCACATCAGCCATTCTTTCCAGGGCGTCATTCTCCCGTCGAGAAAGCCCGATATCATACAATTTCTTATAAGTTTTGTTGAGCAGGGTCATTGCATCCTGGTTGTAAGGATCAAGAACAAGCACTTTTTCCATGTTGTCCCGAACCTTTTCATATTTCTTCTTCTTATAATAAATCTGGGCTTCCTTGAGAAGATCGGCAATATTTTCCTTGCGTCTTTTATTATCGGGATCCACCACGGCCAGAGAAGTTTCCTCACGGAACTGGATGGCCTCGGTCATTTTTTTGCAATCCGCAGTAAATGTCTTCACCCCGTTATAAAAGGAGGGATCGTCCTTGGAAAGTTTCAGAAGGGTGTTATCGTCAAAATTCGCCTCGGCAATTGTCTTCCCCGCATAATAGATCGGAAGGGCGGATGCGGCAAGCTGTTCCGCCTTATTGAATTCGGCAATCGCTCCGGCAGATTCCTGCTGCGTCAAAGCGTTCAGATAAATCTTCCTGGCGTCACGGGCGATGGAAATGCCCCACTGTTTCCTGGTCTGAAGCATCCGTTTTTCAATCTTGCTTCTGACGGATGCCACATAGGTGCCATTGCCGAGCTTGCTGCGCTCGATAATAGCCAAAGCGCGTTTATAAGCGCTGAAGGCGTCAGCAAAATTATTCGCGGAATAAAACTTGTCCCCGATTCTCACCTGCTGAAAAACGCTTTGCTCAAGAATGTTATTCCGGGACTGAATCTCCTGCATGACATTGTCATCGGGAATCTCAAATTCAAACGGATCCATCTTGAAAGCATCCTGAGAGGCGGAAGGGGCATTCTGGGAAGAAATCTTCTGATTTTGAGAAAATGCCTCCAGAGAAAAAAGAAAAAGAGTTAATATGACAATCGCGGATGACGACAACCGGAAAGACTGTCTGCTGAACTCCATAACAACCTTCATCATAGCTGATCCTTATATTAATTTCTATCTGTTTCTCGGCTGTGGCGGCTGATTCTTGGGAACAGCCCGTTTCTGCTCAATGATAAGCGCGATCTGCGGCTTATGGGAAATCGTATATGTCTTGCCGTCTTTGTCAAACTTCAGACCAACAGTTTTTTTCTGGGCATCCGGTGCAACAATGGTGTATTTTTCGATTCCGGTCATATTGGTTCCAAGCTCAAAAGAATCACCGGCATAAAACTCTTTCTCCTGATTCCGTTTGAGCGAACCGAGGCGCAGGGAAATCTTTTCCCGGGGTTCCGTCACGCGGGATTTGAGATGTGCTTCTATCCGGTCCTGCGATCCCCGTTTCTGGAGAATGACATAGGAATTGTCTCTTTCCGTCTTCATATTTGTACCGCGGATGGGAACCATCTCTGTCTGACGGATAATATCGACCACAGTGAAAGTTCCGGCCGTGCAGTTGAACGCTTTCCCCAGCTTGAGATAATGGCTCTTCTCACGGCCTCTCCGGTCGCGTATGCCAATTTGAACATCAGCCTGCTCTTTATCGTTCCGCCCCTTGAAATCAATTAATTTGATTGTGATCGGGAGAACCGTTTTGCTGATTCCGACCACGGAGATCTTCTGATGATATGGCGGCCGGCTTTTGGGATCCCGGATCTTGGTTCCCGCAACATATTCCTCATAATTGGTAAAGCCGTCATCATCGAAATCAGCCATGGCATCACTCGGATCTTTCGGATTCATCCCCAGGGCAGTCTCGTCTTTATCGGGAATACCATCTTCATCCGTATCAACGACAACATTAAGTTTGTTCCGAAGAGGTGCTTTCAAAACATGACGGCAAAGAGAACAACGGCCTTCGCGGTCGGAATTTACGGGAGGGAAGTCAACAGCCGGAATCATTTTCCGGCAATAAGGACAGAATGCCATCTGATAGGGGAGCATGAAGTCTGTATAGATCGCGGAAGAAGGAAGACGCTTTTCAGATTTCAGCCACTGAGGCGTTTCCGCCAGATTGGCAAGAACATTAAAAGGTGATTCCTGTGCCTCAAAATCTATGCTGGTGTAATTCGGAGGGGGAGGAGTAAACTCCAGAATACCGTCGATTTTGATTCTCTGTCCCTGCTGCCAGAGCAGGAATTGAAAAACCAGCAACACTATAAAAATAATCAGAAGAGTTCCGAGCAGAATCTTTTCATAATGTCTCTTTAAAAACAGCAATTTGATACCCTCATTTCATCCGTTAATTTGTTTTCCCCAGCCTGTCGCCTACGAAGATGTAATAATCAAACTCCAGTTCCGCTGTGACCTGACGGTTTGAACCGATGATGACCCGCCCGTAAGCGGAGCGTTCCTCCAGCGGCAGATGCGCTTCATTTTCTTCAGATGACGGCCGGTTGGACCGGGAGGGCGTCGGGGACGGCTGATTGAATCTTGCATTGAGCGGACCCCCGCCGACATCATTTGCAACAAGAGCTCTGGCCTGTGCCACTTCCTGATCGGTATGGGAAGTCAGAGAGACCCAGGTAACCACATAAACCTGATTCTCCTTGTAGGCTTCATGAAGATTATTGACAAATTTCCGAATGGAATCAAGGTCGCCCGTCACAGTGGTTTTGAAAGAATATTTCCGATACTTGTCCGAATGCGCAACTCCGTTGTTGAGCCGGGTAAAAGCCTGCACGTTGGCAAGCTTGCTCAGACGCATCCGGTAGAAAATATCCTCGTAGATCGGCATCATGATCAGGATATCGGGAATGGCGCTGAGCGGAGGCGGGGTTTGAACATACTGGTCATAAGTAAAATCACGGACGGTCTGAATGCTCAGGACTCCGGGAATATTTCTTCTGTCAAAAATATTTCGCTGCATCGTGGCAAGGAGCACGTGACAGGAGGAGGAATTCATCGAACGGGGAAGTCCCAGCGCGACAGCAAAAATATCAATTGCCGCCTGCCCCGTCAGAGGTTCCACGGTGATCTTTTGAACGGTTTCGATAAAACGGTTGAAAGCGGCTTCCACTTTTCTTTCATCACCAAGGCTTTTTTTGAAATCGGGAATCAGAACTTCCGGAGATTTATCCTTCTGTTCATCACTTTCATAAAAATCACGGAACTTGCTCAGCAGTTCATCCTCGGTCATCCCGATTTCACGGGCAAACGTGATCAGGGCATTTCTGTAAGGTTTCCCGAAAATCCGCTGCAGCACGGCGGTCCGCTGCTTCACGATCTCAGTGTCGGATGCAATCATCTTGACATTCGGATCCACAGGGCGGTTCCCTCTGCCTTTATATGCTTTATCCGCTTTCTGGCGACTTTCCTCGGTTTCGGCATTGGCCTTGGCTATCAGGGAATGCTTCTCCAGGTCAAGATAAATGAGATAAAGCGACGCAAGAAGCGTCAGCGAACAAACAATAAAAAATATAATATTTTTCTTGATGAAATTCATCGTTCCGTAATCCTTTTCCGCCTGCTAGTTACCCCTTTTATAGATTTCCTTCAAATGGGATGTGAGGGAAAATGTCGATACATTGAATGTACTTGCCATCGTTCCGTCAATCACTGATGTGAACGTCTCCGTCTGGGGATTGAACTTGAAGAAGGACGATTTGGAAAGCATTTCCATATACAATTCATTGATCTCGTTGTCTCGAATCAAGGCATGTCCGTCAAATTTCGCTGCGGAAAGCTCATTCGGCGAGGTAGAAATCTGTGTGGACGGCGAGGATCGCACTGTGCCGAATAACCCGCCGGAAAAATTTTCCGGATCCGCCTGGTTTTTATTATTTGGAAGATTGTTGGTCAGTGAGAAAGATGTCAGCCACATATCATCGGGAAGAACCTTCTGGGATTCGTTCAGGATCAACGGCCAGTCTTTCTGCTTTGCCAGAATCTGGGCTGCCGCCTCATATTCGCTTCTCGCGTTGGAAAAGTCGTTTTCCGCAGACTTCAGACGGGAAACGACCTGGTTTGTCTCCGTCATGAATTTGCGTGCGATATTCTGTTTGTATTCCGCAATTTCCAACTGCTTGGAAAAACCGAAAAAAGTCACCAGAAGACAAAGGAGCAGAGATGCGGCGGAGGCATACAGATAAGGTTTTTTCAGCTTGAATTCATTCAGCTTCCGCATGGATTCCGGAACCAGCGAAATTTCAATAGGGCAGACCGTCGCATGACGAACGGCCAAACCGATGGTTTCCGAGAACATATGAGCCAGATTAGCCAGACTCTCCTTGTCCAGCTCAGGACCGATTGCAATATTCTGGAACGGATTCAGATATTCCACGGGAATCCTGAGTTTTTCAGAAAAGAAGCGCGGCGTATATGCCATGACGGAACTTCCGCCGGCAAGATAAAGTCTCTCCGGCTTCCGGCCTTTCTGCTGGGAACGGTATACATTGATGGAGCGGTTGACCTCTCCATGCAGGCGCGTCATCACATTCCGGATGATCTTCGAAACGGTGGCGGCGACCTCGGAATCCGGTTCCTCATACGCTCCGCCCAAAGCTACAAAGCCATGACGGCGTTTCAGTTCCTCCGCCTCATTGTAGGGAATGCCGAACTCCTTGCTGATCTGAAGCGTAACCGAGTGACCCGCGATCGGAATGATACGGACAAAAAAACGCCCGCTGTCAATAAAAATCAGTGTGGAGCATCGTCCTCCGATATTCAGGATCATCTCGCAATCCGTATCCCCGACGCCATTGGCACGGGCGGCATTGTAGCAGGCCGTCG
The DNA here is from genome assembly GCA_944390795.1 of uncultured Victivallales bacterium. Taxonomy (GTDB): domain Bacteria; phylum Verrucomicrobiota; class Lentisphaeria; order Victivallales; family UBA1829; genus UBA11452. Next base: position 5,668 of record CALXRI010000016.1, on the reverse strand, counting down.
GCGCGACTTCAATCAGGACGATCTCCTTGCCCATGGCCTCCAGGATACGGGTGATCTTGTCGATTTCCTCATTTTTGACAATGACAAACATCGCTTCAATTTCGACGCTGTCATCGGCGGAACTGATCAGCTGGGAATCCCATACGACCTCATCCATGGAAAAGGGAATTGCATTCTTCGCTTCAAAAGCAATAATCTGCTTGATTTTTTTCTCATCGCTCACCATTGCGGGAACTTTGACAAATTTAATGTAGGAATTCTGTCCGGAAATGGTAAAGCATACTTTCTTAGCCTGAAAACCGTTTTTCGAAACAATGTCGGACAAAGCGGTGGCAAAAACGGGGAAATTGTCTTCCTCGCCGTTCAGCTCCTTGCCGAATTCGGAGAATGCAAAGCGCTCGAGAACCATATCTCCCGTGGGAGAATAGGAAAATTCCGCGGCTTTGATACTGTCTCCGCCGATATCAATGCAAAGTAGAAATTCGTTTCCTGGCATACTTTATCCTCCGCGTTCATCCTCTGCGCTTTTTTCCGCAGGCATTTCCTTGATCTGTGTTCTGCCGGCATGATTGAACACTGGTTTCGGAAGATCATATTTTTCCGCATCAATCCATTGCCACGGGGTATTTTCCTTGGGCCAGATGGCATCGACAAACTTGTATTTCTCCCGATTGATGCTCCGGAAGGCGTTGCGCAATGCGGCGGTCTGCGAAGCTGAGAGTTTTTTCCCGCCCGCGGAAAGATCAAAAAACTGCAGGCCGAGAATCTGATCATCGCGGTCGCTGAGAATCACCAGTCCTTCAAGGTTCTTCAACACCTCACGGGACTTCCGTTCCCTTGAAATATAACGGGCGACCGTGGACGGAGGCATGTAAAGGGCTGCATAGTGCTTCTCCATATCCGCCATGACGCAATGGAGATACTGCACGCCGGTGAACCAGGCATAGCCGTCGGGAGCCGGATGGCGGACATAAAGCTCAACCTTCATATCCTCGTAAATCTTCCTGGCATTCACGGCGGAAGAGGAAAATTTGTATGCAATCTGGAATTGAATCCACTTCTTGCCTTTTCCAAGCGGGATCCCCGAATCAGCCTTGTCCAGAACCTGAATGGACGGCGCGCTCACCAGAGAGATCGACAACTGGATATCGGGAATCGCAGCTCTTCGGGAGGAGGAACGCCGTCCCTGGGCATGAAGAGTCCCTGCCGCAAACAGAAGAGCGGACAGAAGCAAAGCCGGCAAGAATCTCATTTTTCAGCTCTTTCGATAATTAAAACAACGCCAAAGACAACAATATTACCGAAAAATACAATCATATATGCTTATGTCAAGTCCCGCAGGGAATAAAATTTCGTAAAAAAAAGCTCTTGCCTTCCTTGACACGCTCTTTTCGAGTGATTTTTTCCTCTTTCGATTGTTTTTTCCGCACATCCGGCTATTGTATTGCACGGTATGCAAACGCATCAAGTCCGGAAAACCTTTCTCAAAAAACGTATGGCACTGAAAAAAATATCCTTTTATCCCGGCGACATCCCCGCGAAGCCGGGCGTCTACATTTACCGGGATTCCTTCGGCACGGTGATTTACGTCGGCAAGGCGGCAAACCTCAGGAAACGGATGTCACAGTATTTCCAGCCCTCCAGGGAAACACGCGCAGATCCGAAGCTGCGTTCCCTCATCAATTCCATCGACACATGGGAATGCCTCACGGTCCGCAGCGAGGACGAGGCGCTGATCCTGGAATCGCGCCTCATCAAGGAATACGCCCCGAAATACAATGTCCTGCTCCGCGACGACAAGCGCCACCTGCTTCTCAAGATAGATCTTTCGGAACGTTTCCCGAGACCGAAGACGGCACGTCTGAGAAAAGACGACTCCTGCCTTTATTTCGGCCCCTTCCCTCACGGAGGCGCCCTCCGTCAGACACTGGACTTCCTGATCCGCCATTATGCCCTGCGCTCGTGCATTTTTCACGATCCGGGCAGAGAGGAGTACACACACTGCCTTGCCGCAAAAATCAGGGACTGCTGCTGTCCGTGCATCGGAAAGGTCACAGAAGCGGAATACCGGGAACGTCTTGACAGCCTGATCGATCTTCTGAACGGAAACGTGGACGGAATGCTGGAGCTCCTGCGGAAAAAAATGCAGGAATATGCGGAAAAGCGCAACTTTGAAAAAGCGGCTCTTTTCCGGGACATTTCAAAAAATGTGGAGTCTCTCTACGGATCAAAAAACAGGACCTTTTCGAATGCCTTCATCCCGCAGACCGCAGGCGGCCCGGAGGCGGTCGAGGATCTGCGCAGCGCCTTGAAACTCAAAACGCCGCCGCGCGTCATGATCTGCTTTGACATCTCCAACATCTCCGGAACCCTTGCCGTCGCCTCCATGGTCTGTTTCCGCGACGGCCGCCCGTACAAGCAGGGATACCGCCGCTTCCGGATCCGGACCGTGACAGGAGCCAACGACTTCGCCATGATGCGCGAAGCCGTTTCCCGACATTTTTTCCGCCTGCTGGAGAAAAAGCAGCCTCTTCCGGATCTGCTCATTGTAGACGGCGGCAAAGGACAGCTCAGTTCCGCAGTCGATGCGCTGCTGAAACTGAACTGCCCGCCATTTCCCGTGATCGGTCTGGCCAAACGCAACGAAGAAGTTTTCATTCCCGGGCGCGGAGACCCGATTCTCATCGACAGGAACCGCCCTGCCCTGAAGCTGCTCCAGGCCATCCGGGACGAATCGCACCGTTTTGCCGTGACCTATCACAGGGCCCTGCGCCTGCGGACCATTCAGAATTCCATTCTTGACGAAATCCCGAATATCGGGGCATCCCGGAAACGCGCAATTCTGGAAGCCTTCGGCTCCGTGCACCGGCTCCGCAAAGCGTCGCCGGAGACAATCTGCGCGAAAGTGGAAGGAATCGGCCGGGAAATGGCGCAGGCCATCCATGACTATCTGGAAAGCCACCCGGCAACCGGCAGTTTCGATATTCTGTGACAGTTCCTCCGCGTCCCCGCCGCCTGCCCGGAGCGGACGTCCGGAACTTCTCCAGAGTGTCCGCACCGCGACACGGGAAAATTCAGGCGGCTCATCCCGACCCGGGGACCGGAAGCGGCGGTTCAGCGGGTCAGCACAACGGTTTCCCCCGCTTTCATCGGAATGTCGAACCGCTTGCCGGAGGCGCCTTTGTAGCGCAAAGGAGTGCGCAGTTTGACTCTCACGGTCCCTGCACGGGAGGCGGTAATTTCCGCTTTGGTGACGACACCATTTTTCCATGTGGCGCCGACGGTATAACCGCCTTTTCCCCGCAGTCCGGCAAAGGAACCTTCCGGCCACTCCGGAAGTTCAAGCGGCAGAATGGAAATCCCGTCGACGTCGTTCTGCAGCAGGATTTCGCAAAGCGCTCCAACCATGCCGAGATTGCCGTCGATCTGAAACGGCGCGTGGGTGGTGAAAAAATTGTCCATGGTATTGTACCGAAGAAGTGAATTCAGCATTTCGACGGCCTTCTCTCCATTTCCGAGCCGCGCCCACAAGGCGGCGCGCCACGGCCAGGTCCAGGAACGCCGGGAATCCCCGGCCGTTGATCTTCCCTCCAGTGAAATCCGTGCCGCCCGATGGAACTCCGGTGTTTCAACGGCGTTGATGCTGCTCCCCGGATACACGGCAAAGAGATGGGACGTATGGCGGTGGGAATCGCCCTTGACGTCGCGGTCCTCCTCCCATTCCTGGAGCTGGCCCCATCTGCCGATCTTCGGTCCCAGCAGACGGGGACGGACGGCGCCGGCACGTTCCGTCATGGCATTCCGGATGTTCAGGATCCGTGCCGTTCTCAGGAAGGCATCGAAGAACTCCGTCACGATCTGCTGGTCATAGGAAACGCCGTCGACGACCGGTCCATGCTCCGGAGACCATCCCCGGGGAACGACCACGCTGCCGTCCGGACGCTCTTTCAGATACGAAAGCCAGAATTTCATGGTTCCTTCGAAAAACGGCCAGGCCGTCCGCCGCAGAAAATCCGGATCCGGATTATACTCATAGTGCTGGAACATGTGCAATGCCAGCCATGCATTGGCCGGGCAGTTCCATTTCCAGCCGCCCCCGCCGAAGGGATTCAGGCTGGTCCGGAAGGTGAATCCCTCTATCCGGCGTTTGCCCGCCAGACTCCGCATCCCCTGCTCCGCAATGGGAACGGCGGCATTCATCAGATCGAAAAGCGGCAGATGGCACTCGGGGAGACCGGCTGGTTCCGCGCCCCAGTAATTCATCTGGAGGTTGATGTTCGTATGATAGTCGCTGTGCCAGGGGGGAGTGTTGGAATTGTTCCAGATGCCCTGCAGATTGGCGGGCAGAGTCCCCGGACGGCTGGAGGAAATCAGCAGATAGCGCCCATACTGGAAAAGCAGGGCCGGAAGTTCCGGATCTCCGCCCTTTTTCCGGAATTCCGCCAGACGCCGCCTCAGAGGAAGATCTCCGCGGCCGGAACCGAGCGACAGGGAAACACGGTCAAAATAACTGCGGTATTCGGCGATATGACGCTGACGAAGTTTTTCCTCTCCCGCTGAAAACGCCTTCTCCAGCCGTTCCCGGAGACCGCGGAGTTTTTCCGGATTCCGGAAATTTGCCGCGGGATTCATTTCATACGTGGTGTCCGCGACGAGGAAAACCGTCAAATTGCGGCAATTCCGGAAACAAAGCGCATCGTCAGCCGCCTCGACAACGCCGTCGGCGGAAACTCCGGCAAGCACGCCGTAGCGCAGATCGGACGGGACGGCGTCAAACACCTTTGACATCAATTCCTTCATGACTTTCCCGTCTTTCCCGTATTTCAGCTCATTGGGAAGAACGCCGTCAAGGCGGAGTTCCCTGCCGGAATAGGAAGTCCCGATTTTTTTCTCCTTTCCGTTCTCCCGGTATGCCATGCCTTCCCGGGAATCGCGCAGGACAATCCGCCCGGAAAGCGGCTCTTCGGAACGGACGGCATAGACCAGCACCTGATCGGGGGCGCTGACATACGCGGTCCGGGTCTGGCCGCCGATGGAAACGGTATGAATCGCGCGGGTGATATCCAGTTCTCTGCGGTAGGGTTTGGAAGGGGAGACCCGGTCATAGGAAATCCGCAGCTCGCCCAGAGACTGATAACTGCCCATCGAAGCTAAATTTCCGGAGGGATTGCCGTCCCCGGTCCAAAGGGAATCCAGATTGAGCTGAAGGATGTCGAGCTTGATCCCGCCGTCGAGCATCGCGCCAAGCGCGCCGTTGCCGATGGGGAAATACTCGGACTGCCATCTTCTTGCCGGAAAATCCTGCCAGAGACGCAGATTCTCCGCCGCCGCGGCGGCAAGAGCCGATAACACGACGAGAAAACCCGCACACAATTTCATAACGGAACACGACAGCCGAATCCGGCGGAACGGGATTCTGCGCACCTCTGAGAAGAAATGATTTTTTTTCTGCATGACTGCACCGTGAATTTTTATATTTTCCTAATTCAATACGAAAAAGAATGAATTTTTCAATTCCCCGGAAATGATCCGGAAACTTCCGGGGTCGCCCTTGCCTCCCTGTTATGTTTTATTCTGTTAATTCAACCGTCCGGCTTGTCATCACCGTATAAGGATCGTCCGGACCGAATTCCGTCACGGGAATCCGCTGTTCTCCGCTTTCCGGAAG
>CALXRI010000015.1 GCA_944390795.1 uncultured Victivallales bacterium | reverse complement strand
GACTGAGAGTCCTGCACGAAGCAATTTTTGGCGATGCAGAGCATCGCGGTATTAACCTAAATTTTTTTGAATAAAATACAGACGGCATCGCGGCAATCCGCGACCGGAAGCAGAGTCCGGGAATGTTACTTCCCGGCAGGCGCCGGAGTTGCAGGTTCCGTTTTGCTTCCGGTCGCCTCCGGAGCCTGCTGCGCCTCCAGAAGCAGCTGCGCCTTGATGCGGTCGGCAATTCCCTTAGGAAGATTCCGGATGCACGCCTGCGCAATCTCCGACGTCATCTGAGAGAATGGCGGAAGCTGTGTGCGGGTCTCCGTTCCCATATCCTTCATATAACGGTTGTAAGCCATCCGCGCAAGCTGAAGATGGGCATCCGCGGCGGTCTTGTCGCCGTACCCGAGAAGAATGCAGCTTCGGAAGATCAGACCGTTAATCATGTCATTGGCCTGCTTGAATCCCGCATCACGGATCTCCTCCTGCCACTGTTTCAGGACATACTGATCGAACGGGAGACGTGTGGCGCGGTTCTTTTTGTGATCCGTGAGATAATCATAGAACTGCTGCGCCTTGGTGTACTGTCCGTAACTGTACATTGTGGTAATGGCGCGGGACATGAAATTCTCATAGGCGTCCCGGAAAGACTTGATGTCCGGATTCTCCGCAATCGCATCCAGATAGGACTGCCGCACGGCATCCGCAACGGAGAAGTTCGGAATCAGCAGAAAATCCTCCGACGGCTTGTCGTCGGGCAGCAGCATGCGCCCGTTGGTGAAAGTCACCTGAAGAGACTGTGTGATCATGCGGCTGCAGTCGATGCTCTGGCGTTCAGGGCTTTTCTCAATTCCGAGCATTGCCCAGTAAATTGCAAACGATTCCGGCAGCACCCAGTCCAGATCGCCGTATTTCTCATTCACCTTCAGAATATCCGCAGGCGAAAGCATCGTGACTTCCTTCAGCCATCTGACGCGCATGTAATTCGTGACCAGTTCAATTTCCTCTTTATTCTTCATTCTGGACGCCAGCTTTTCCGGGAACGTCCCCTCCGCCTCGCGGAAGGCTTCGGAAAGCATGGACAGCGAATCATAGCCGGCCTCCTTCAATTCGGCATAGAAAGTGGAATCCGGTTTGAGAGCCGCCCGCAGGGCGTCCTCAGTGGCGGGAGCCGCGGCAAGCATCTTCCAGTCCGGATAGTGCTTCCCGAGGATCGTCATCATCCGGAGGGCCATCTGATATTTGTAATAACGCTGGGCGTCGTCCAGGATATTTCCCAGCTTGTGCTGGTAGATCCATCCGAGTTCCTTGTAGAGCACCGGATCATTCGGATTGTACTGCATGGCCTCATGATAAAGATCAAGTCCGCGGTTGACCCAGCGCCAGCGGTCCACGGGCGAACTGTAGGTCACGGAAATGTTGTATGCCATGTTCCAGGCGAGATAGGCCGCAGTTGCAGTGGACTTCGGCTGCAGTTTCATGATCCACGACGCCAGCTGAACCATTTCAAAATACTTGCCCTGATCCTGCAGCGAGATGGCCCGCAGCCAGAGGAAGTCCGCGATCAATCCCCGGAAGCCGCCGAGCGCGACAGTCGTGAACGCCACCATGGGAGGCGCCCCCTCAATGAACTGCTCGTCAATCAGCCTGTTCTCCCGGATGCTGTCGTCCAGACGCGACTGCACAAACATATTGCAGGCCAGAAAAAGAATTCCGGCCACGAATGCGATAAAAACGATCGGACGTTTCTCTCTCATGCCGTCACCCGTCCTATTGTTTCATTGCCAGGGCGACTTCCCTGCGCCAGTAGAGATACATTCCCAGCAGGCAGAGTGGAAGCCCCTTCAGTATGATGTTGAAAACGAGAAGATGAGCGATCAGGGAATACTCGATCAGTTCCCCCGTCGCAAGAGAGCCCGACACAAAGAAATTCTGCACCGGAATCAGCAATGACATCATGACTCTTCCGGTATAGGTTCCGATGGCATCCAGGAGATTCACGTCGATTCCTTCGCTGGTCGCGTCGATGGAGGAAATGATGTAACTGGAAAACATGCCCGTAAGAACATAAGACAGCGTGATGAAGACCGCCGTCGGCATGGAAAGAAACGCCGCTGCGGAACTCGCAATCAGCCCGAGGGCAAAAATTCCAAGCGCCGTCGTGAACGCCGCACGGACGTAATTGTTGAGGAAGGAAACCTGTTTAATCAGCAGCCGCGGACTGTCCGTCACCTGGAAGTGAAGCGTATCCGCTCCAGGCTGACCGAGATTTGCAAACCGCAGATAAGCCTCTCCGTCGTAAATCAGGGTCTCGCCGTTGACCACGAATTCATTGTAGATGCCGCACACAATCTGCTCCGGCGATTTCTGAATCTGATACTCCCGGCGGTCGATCACCTTCCTCGGTTCCGTCCTGGAATTCTCATCGTAGATCACCTGCACATAACGAAGCAGCCACATGCCCATTGCCATTTTCTGATCCTTGGAAAAAAGCGAGCCGGAATAAATTTTATAACGGACAAAAACCGGACCGCCGTAAGACTTCGGAAGCGTGTTGTAATACCACTGCTGTATTCCGCCGGGCCGCACCTCCCCCATCTTCGCCAGCAGCTCCATCCGGACAGTGGCCATGTATTTCCGGAGTCCCCCCTTGTCAAGTTCGGGAAGGGTCTCTCCTCTGGCTTCCGCATTTCGAATCCGTTCAGCCGTCACCTGCTCGACCTGCTTATTCAAATCCGGAAGCGCGGGAAGGTAACTCCTGCGTCCCGCGAACACCTCGTTTTCCATTCGCGCCCGCTCCTCCGGCGAAAATTTCTGGCGGTTGTACTGGAACATCACAAAGAGGTAGATGAACAGAAAAGATATGAGGAGAAGAACCAGATGAATCAGAAACACGCCGGTGAATTTTCCAAGCCAGACGACAATGCGCGAGACCGGCTTGACGAAAATCATGTGAATCCACCCGTTCTCCATATCCGTGCAGAATTCGGAACAGGAAAGCCAGATGATCGAGGAGGAAAGAATCAGCGCGACGATCCCCGTGCTGTACTCCAGCATGACCTGAATGTAACCGTATGCGGTGCCGTCGCCCTTGATCGTATTCGGCACAAGAATCACGCAGACGATCAGCAGAAACAGCAGAAAACGGAAAACGTTGGATCTGACCGCCGAACGGCATGTAAGCTTGACTATAGCGAGAAATGATGTCATCGTCCGCCCCGCGTCACTTTGAATCCCTGGAAGAAAGAATGTCCTTGAGTTTCTCGTTGGCTTCCGAAAGATCGATTTTCGGCACAGCCGGCTCCTCCTTCTCCGGCGCCTTCGCCCGGAGAAGATCATCGCTCAGGTCATCCAGAGTTTTTGTGTCGATTTCCGGGGTCTCCGCAACAGGTTCCTGCGGTTTTTCCGGTTCCCTGTCCTTTCCGGTCAGCGAGGCCAGAAGCTCGCGCGCGGAATCCTCCTCCGCATCAGCGGAAAGATACTCGGCGATATGACCGCCGGAACGCGCCCCGTAGGTTTCAACACTTTCAGACTGCGCCTTGTTGACAACATCCAGGAAGAAATCCTCCAGCGACATGCGCGGATGATCCACTTTGAACTGGTCGTCGGAAAGCGAGGCGCGGAGAATCGCCAGGACCTTTTCCATGACTTCCGGCGGGAGCTGAGGCGTGGTGATCCGGTTTGTCCCCTCAATGGTGAGAAGTTCGCTCAAGGTGCCCTGCGCGCGGATCTGACCTCCGTAAAGAATAATCACACGGTCGCAGACATCCTCAATGTCACTGAGCAGATGACTTGTCACAATCACGGTCTTGCCGCGTCTTTTCAGCATATGGATCAAATCCTTGACTTCACGGCATCCCAGGGGGTCGAGTCCCGACGTGGGTTCATCCAGAATCAGAAGCGACGGGTCGTTGATCATTGCCTGCGCCAGTCCGATTCTGCGGGACATGCCCTTGGAAAATTCTCCGACCGGACGGTTTTTCGCATGGGAAAGTCCCACCATTTCAAGAAGCTGCTCGCTTCTCTTCCGCCGTTCCAGTCCGGAAAGATTGAACAGCGAACCGAAGAAATCCAGTGTCTCATAGGCGGTCAGATATTTATAAAGGTAGGACTCCTCGGGAAGATACCCGATCAGGCGCTTGGTATCCACATCACGCGGCGACTTGCCGAATACGGTCAGTCTCCCCGCTGTGGGATAAAGCAGCCCCAGAAGCATTTTCACTGTGGTCGACTTTCCTGATCCGTTCGGACCGAGAAGCCCGAGGACCTCTCCTTCCCGGACTTCAAAATCAAGGTCGTTGACGGCCTTTGCCTTCGGACGGTTCCAGAAATCCCGGAACTCCTTGACAAGTCCCACGGAACTCACTATGACATTCGATTCTTTCCCTGCCGTCTCAACCATTGCAAACTCCCGGAATTATTGTTTCGCCTCTTGCTGGGCCTCTTGAATCAGCGCACGCCGCCAGGAGCTCAGTTCCTGGCTTGTCGCATCCTCTCCGGTCCGGAGAAGGCGGGCGCTGTTGAAGATGATGATCAATGTGCTGCATGTATGGAAGATCGCCGCGGCGATCGGTCCCATCCAGCCGAATACGGAAAGCACAATGCCGCACAGCACAAACAGGAAGCCGAATGCAACGTTCTGGTGAATGATCGTGCTCGACTTTCTTGCCAGTATGATCAGCATCGGAATGCGCCGGAGATCATTGGTCATCAGGGCAATGGAGGCGCTGTTGATGGCGATGTCGCTTCCGATCGCGCCCATCGCAATGCCCAGATCGCCGGCAGCCAGCGCAGGCGCGTCGTTGACACCGTCGCCGACAAACGCCACAAGACTGTTCTTCTTGAGTTCCTCAATGTAAGCGACCTTGCCTTCCGGCAGACAGTCCCCCTTGAATTCATCAATATCCAGCCTCGCGGCAACACCCTTGGCGACGCTTTCACGGTCGCCGGTGACCATCGCGCAGCGTTTGATGCCGAGTTCCTTCAGACGGCGGATTGCCTCCGCGGACTCCGGACGGATCTTGTCGCGGAACCCGATCCAGCCAATGAGTTTGCCGTCGCGGGCGACATAGACCACACTCATTCCGGAAGATTCCTCCGGCTGTTTTTCCGGAAGCGGAATGTTCTGCGCTTTCAGCCAGATGGCGCGCCCGACATGCGTGATTTTGCCGTCCAGAACTCCCTCCACGCCGGTGCCGGGAGTCTCCTTGAAATCTGTCACAGGCTGCGGCTTGATTCCGACTTCCTTCGCCAGCTTCTGAATGGCCAGCGCTGTCGGGTGGTTGCTGTTTGCCTCAATGGAGGAGGCAACCATCAGCAGTTCCGCCGGTTCAACCCCGTCAACCGGCCCCAGTTTCGCAACCGCGAGCTGCCCTTCGGTCAGCGTGCCGGTCTTGTCGAAGATGAACGCGCGGATCCGGGAGGCCAGCTCGACCAGGTGGCTGACATTCTTGACCAGGATTCCCAGACGCGCCGCGGCAGCCACCGAAGCGACCACCGTGGTCGGCGTAGCCAGAACCACCGCGCACGGACAGGCAATCACCAGCAGCGTGATCACGCGTTCCATGTCGCCGTTGGAAAGCCACCAGGTAATGATGGCAAGCATCAGAATCGTCGGCGTATAGAATGCCGCATACTTGTCGATCAGACGAACCACCGGAGTCTTGCTCTTTTCCGCCGCAAGAATCATATCCTTGACCTTGCCGAGCGTCGTGTCGCCGCCGACCTTCGTGATCCGGACGTCCACGCTTCCCGAGAGATTCTGCGTTCCGGCGAAGACGTCGTCGCCCACCGTCTTGTCAACCGGCAGGGATTCGCCTGTGATCGACGCCTGATTGACCGCGCTGACACCGTTGACAATCACGCCGTCAATCGGGAAGTTGTCGCCGGGACGCACATTGATCACGTCCCCGATTGCCAATTCGGAAACCTTGACTTCCGTCGCAGTGCCGTCCACGAGTTTTCGCGCGGTATCCGGCGCAAGACGGATCAGTTCCTCAATGGAGCGCTGGGCGCCGCTGGCGGTATGTGTCTCAATGATGATTGTCACAAGAAGGAAGAACGCAATGATTCCCGCCTCACGGAAGTCCGCCGAGGTGAAGGCCGCAAGAATCGCCAGAGCGACGAGCTCGTTCATGTAAACGCGTCCTTCGCAGAGATCCTTGACTGCCGTCAGAATGATCGGAAACGCCAGAATGACCGCGCCGACAAATGCGCAGAGTTCAGCGGCGAACGCCTGTCCGGGCAACAGCCAGAGGAACAGATAGGAGTTCAGGATCAGGAAGCCGCCGACAACCGCGAATCCAATTCTGCCCATGGATCGGCCGTGACCGACCCCTTCCCCGATCGGCGCACCGCAGGAGATGCAGCGGGTGGGCGCATCCGGAGAGGCTTCATGATGATGTCCGCATCCGCATGCCGGGGCATGCTCCTGCGCATGGTCGTGTGCGCATCCGGGACCGTGTTTGTGTGCTGTTTCACTCATTATTTCTGATCCTTCGCTGTCTTGTCATCGATTTTCTTGATTACCGGTTCCGGATTGAGCTTGAGCCGGAGTTCCTGCCTGGAATTCTGGATCCTGCTCAAAATAAACTTGTCCTTCACAAGCGCCATCGCATCCGCAAGGGTATTGGAGTAAAGCGAGACCATCACGGCATCGGGATTCTTCCGGTATTCCCTGAGAATCGCCTCGAAATAAGAGATGTCCGCCTTGACCTGCGCCTCAATGCGCGCCTTGTAGGACTCGGCATCCGCTATGATCATCGCGGACTCGGATTTCGCGCTGTTGGCAGCCTCGATCGCCTTCGCCTTGGCGGTCTCGATTTCGATCGTAGCCTGCGTGCTGGCGCTCGCCGCCTCGTCGAAGGCCGCGATCGTCTGGAGCGGCGGACGCTTCACCGGAAGGGCGAGACTTTCCACCGCAATACCGATCTGCATGTCATTGAGCTGCTTGACCAGACGGGATTCAACCGCGAGAATGTAATCGGTCGTCTTGTCGTAGAGAATATCCTTGATATCCCATGTCGCGGTGACTTTGATGATGCAGTCGTCAAGCACATTTTTAATCAGGGTGCTGGCACCGCGCGTGCCGAGCAGTTCGCCGTCGTCCCCCTTCATAACCTCGTCCGGATCAAGAGGCCGTTCCGGAGTCAGACATTTCTTGTAATAGGTCTCCGGCTGGGTCACCCGGTAGACAAGCTCCCATTCGGTATGAATGATGCTGTTGTCGCCAGTCAGCAGGAAGCCGTCCCTGCCGGGCGTAAGCGCGGCATTCTGCGACGAACCGCTCGGATCGTTCTTGCGTTCTGTAATGGAAGTGCGGTCGGCGGGCATGAATGTCAGGCTGCGGATTGTCTGATTGGTTTTCGGAACCCGGATGACCTTGCTCACCGGATACGGGAAGCTCCAGTAGACGCCGCCGGCCTCGCATTTCTCCTTCAGTTTTCCGAACTGGAGCAGAAGCACGGTCTCCTTGGTGGAGTCTACAATGAAAAAACCGCCGAGTGTGAAGAACCAGACCACCATCAGTCCGATGATGACTGTCAGCAATGTGAAAAACACTTTGAACATCCGGGAAACGGCCTGCATTCCCTGAGAGAACTGCCCGCTGTCCGCCGCGTCCATCGCGTTCTGAAACCTGTTGTCGTTTTCCATTTGTGTGCAACCCCCGTTTCGCGTTATTTCTTCGGCGCGCTGTCCTGTTCGAGGGAACCGACCTTGATCTTGAAGATGTCGAACGGCGTGGCCTCCGTATCAAGAATCAGCGTTGTCTTCGTGCCGAGAATGCGCTTGAGAGAATCCAGTTTGCGGAGAAACGCCGCAAGCTCCGGATTCTGGTTGAAGACCGCGTAATGTTTTGCCGCAAGAGCATCGCCGGCCGCCATGAGCTCCTTCGCCTGCGCCTCGGCCTTGGTGATCTCCTCACGCTTCATCTGGTTGGCCTTTGTCTTGATATTCTCAGCCTCGACATTGCCGCGCTGCCTGACACGGACCGCAGCGGTTTCACGCTCGATTTTCATGCGCTTGGCGATTTCGCCGGAAATCTTTTCCGGAACACTGATCGTGCGGATGCCGACCTTGGCAACCTCGATTCCGTAGCGCTCCATCACATCCGGGGCGATCAGTTTATACATGTCCGCCTCCATCTGGGAGAGCATCATCTTCTTCGGATCGGTGTTGATCATCTGGTCGAAACGGTATTTGCCGACAACCGCGCCCTTCGCCGTTCTCATGCGGTTGCTGAGATACTCCTCGGCGGAAGCAAGACTCTTCGCGGCATTCTTGAAGCGGGATAGATCCTTGATGCTGTAAATCGTGTAGATCCCGACAATCACGTTTTTCTCGTCGGCGGTCATCGTCTCCTCAAGATTTCCGACGTTTCCGTCGAAACAGCGCTGGCGGATATCATATTTCACGATCTCCTGAATCGGCAGCGGGAGGCGCAGATGCAGGCCGGGGCCCCGTTCGCCGGATATCTTGCCGATCGTAATCACGAGCGCGCGCTCGTTCTCCTGAACCTGATACGTGAAAATCGCCATCAGAAAAACGGCGGCGACAATGACGCCCAGAAGAATTGTGGACCAGTATACCGGCACCTTGGAATGTTTTTCGGGACTGCTCTTGGACATGATTCTGTTCTCCAATATTTTTAATGATTATTTATTTTCCGAGTTCATTGATCTCGTCGCTGTTCAGAAGGTCAAGGCGCGGATTCTCCTCCATGTTCACCTCGAAGATCTGGGACGGAATATTTGCAGACACAATGTACTTGCGCAGATCCTTGCAGTCGATCTCCAGAAAGTCCAGATAAGTGCGGAGCCGGAAGAGCTTCGGCTGCGCCTTGTAGGCTGTCAGCTGACTCTTGAAGCGGAAGGCATCCGCCGACGCCACGGTTGACACGTTATACGAATACGCCTGCGCGTCGCTGGTGATCTCCATGCTCTTGATCTTTCCTTCCGCCTCAACCTTTTCCGCTTCGGCAGTCGCCTCGTAAATCAGCGTCTTGACCTGTTCCTGCGCGGCGAGAACATCCTGGAAAGCCGGGGCCACGTCCTTGACAGGCGGATGCGCGTCGTTCACATTCACGCAGTCGATCTCAATGCCGAGACCGAGCCGGTCCGCCTCTGCCTGAATCCGAGTCTTGAGCGCCTGAACAATCGTCTCGCGTCCGGAGGACATGTCCTTGATGAAGTCCGTGCTGGCGAAATAACGCGTCGCCTCCTGCTCGCTGACATCCTTGACCATCTTCTGCACGTTCTCAAATTTGAACGCATAGTTGTAAACCTGGTCTTTTCTCACCTTGTAACTGACGGGAAGCGTGATTTCCAGAATGGAAACGGCGCTGGCAACCTCGGTGCCCTCCATCGCGTCATTCGCCACAAGAAAACCGGCGCTGACCGGAGAGTCCTTTTCGCTGTGGGCCGTGGTCCAGAGAACAACAGCGGGCTTCAGAAGCTTGCCGTCCTTTTCAAAACGGGATCCGACCACAACCTCCTGAATCCGGTCGATCGGAACGCGCCGGACAGTCTCAAAAGGCCACGGCAGCTTGAAATAGACGCCCGGCTCCAGAACCTTGCGATCCTTCGAGACAGCGCCGAAACGTTCCCGGATGCCGACTTCTCCAGGCGCCACTTCCGTTACAATCGTGAAAACCCAGAACAAAAGGAGCCAGAGAAGAATCGCGGGAAGAATCGCACGTTCAAAAAAACCGAAGATCCAGGTCTTGGACACTTTGAAACCGAACTGGTAATCAAGGGAATCGGCAATGTTCCGCATGATGCCGCCGGGCTCCGTGAACAGGGAAAGAAGGCGGCTTTCATAAACCGGACGGTCCTCCATCTGATTGCGCGGACGGTAGAACTCGCTGATGAAACTCAGCAGAAGTTCGACACAGAGCACGGCAAGCGCAAAATAAGTCACTTTCGAGAAGAAACTGTCCCAGGACTGGAATTCAAACTGCGTCAGAAGCGAGGAAATCAATGTGAAACACATCACCAGCGCTCCCGCCATCAGCCATGCCCCGACCGGACGCAGCCAGCGGAATTCGGTCACATGGGACTGCCCCGCAAGGAAAATGCCGAGAAACAGGCTGAACGCCGCGCACATCGCGCTGAGAAACGCCAGCACAATCGGCTGCTTCGGAACAAGCGGCGCAAGCGCGGCCGCATCTCCGGAACGGAAAATCAGCGCGCTCCAGAAATACACCAGAACCGCCGCAAGCACGATGATCATCAGCACGGAAACCGTGGAGGGAACATATTTCTCAAAATTCAGCAGGTTACGGCCCGCCGTAAAACGGACGTCCTCGGAAATTTCCAGAATGGAGAGCTTGCTTTCCTTCCGTTTCTGGAGAATCAGCTTCTCCTCCTCATCCCGGATCGCCTTTTCCGTCAGCTTGGAATGAACCCAGGCCATCAGGGCACAGAGGAACGCAATTGTAAAGGGGATCACGGCAAGCGTGTAAGTCGCGAAACCGGCCCATTCATAAACGGGACCGGCAAGAAGAACAATTACGGAAAGCACGGCGGAGAGAAAGCTCGCGACAATGGAAAGTTTTACAGCCAGTCCCGCACGTTCCAGGACAGCGGTAAGATTTGTATTTTCACTCTGCATGGTCTTTATGTCCCCTTATCTTAGAAAATTTTAGTGATACAGCACAACAGCCTTCTGACGGCTCTCCGGAAAACATTCCGTTCCGCAGAATAAATCCTGACAGAAGCACTTCCTCGTTATGAGTTCAAAAAATACTCCTTTACGCCGCATATCCGGTATAATAATACCGTTTCAAAGAAAAGACAAGCCCCGAAAACCCTTTTTTTGGAGAAAGAAAAGCTGGAATCCGCGGAGCAATCCGGAAACCTCATGCGACCCCAGGCGCGGAACACCGGATTTCCGTATCGCTGCGGCTGTCACTGCACAGAAAACCGCTTTTTCCCAAGCAGCGGGTGAATGCCGAAACGGGTCAGGGCAAAATCATATTTCACCGGATCGTCCGGAGCAAATTCCGCAAAGGCACGCGTAATCTCCAGCGCGGCGGAAAGATCCGCGCTCCGCCGGGAATGGAACCCCAGTTCCCCGGCAATCCGGAACATGTGCGTGTCGAGCGGAACCAGAAGCCGGCTTTCCGGGACAAGCTCCCATCCGCCCGGATCGACCGCGTCCGACCTTGCCAGCCATCGCAGCATCAGATTCAGGCGCTTGCACGCGCTTCCGTTCTCCGGTGAAGGCAGCAGACTGGAGGCATGATCCGGGAAAAAGGCGCAGAGTTCACGGCTGAATCCGCTTAAGGCGGGCAATAATGTTTCATCTTTCGCGGAATAACAGGAAAGAAAGGCATTCTGAAGGGAACCGTGCTTCCGGAGCGCCCGCCGGGCGCCGCAGAGCAGCCGTGCCAGATCCTCTCCAGATGTGAAGCGGTGCCTGAATGCGGAAAATGCCGCATGAATCTGCAATTCGGAACTCCTTCCAAGAAAATCCGACGGGGAACTGCCCATTGCATCCAGCGCAGCACGCACGCTTCTGAGAATCTGACCGACCCGTCCGTAGGCAAGCGATGATGCAACCAGCGCGGCAATTTCGCGGTCCGTCCCCTCATATTCATACAGAAAAAGAATCGGATCGGGATCGACATATTCCCGCCGGGTGTAAGTGCGATAAATGTTTTCCAGAAATCTGCCGGTATTCTTTTTCATTTCAATGGAAATTGATTTGACAATGCAGTGCGCAGCAACAGAAAAAGATCGGAAAGCCCCTTCATGACTGCCATGATCCGGCCGCACCGGAGGCAGGAGCTGCTTCCGGCGGCTCTCGAAGCTTTTTGCTTCCCGTCCTTGATCGGGTGGAACCGCCGCCGGGGAGATTCCGCCTCCGGCGACCGGCTTGCGCAGCCGGACCGCGGCAGGGCTGAAAGTCCTGAACGAAAAAACGCGGCTTTCCGATGGTCACGGAAAACCGCGCAGGAAAACTCTTCCTGATTTCAGCGGTCACTGCTTGGAGAACTGATCCTTGCCGGCGCCGCATTCCGGACAGGTCCAGGTGTCGGGAACCTTTTCCCACGGAGTCCCGGCGGGAACGCCGTTGTCGGGATCGCCGACCGCGGGATCATAAACATAACCGCATACATCGCATACATACTTGTCCATCTTGTCTTCTCCTTCTTCGTTTTTTACTTTGTCAAGCCTTTGCAGCGGCTCTCTCCCCGAGAGCCCGGGCAATCTGCAAACCAAGCTCGAAACACTGTTTCAGATCGTCATCCGTCGGGACGTATTTGACCTTCAATCCATCCGTAACCAGTTCCGCCTTCATATCCGTGAGATAGCCGTTGATCTGCGCGACGGCCTCTCCGCTCCAGCCGAACGACCCGAAGGCGGCGCCAAGCAGATTGCGCGGACGCAGGCCACGGATATAGGTGAGAACATCAGCAACCTTCGGATAGAGTCCGTTGTTGAGCGTCGGGGAACCGACCACCAGCGCACCGGCGCAGATCAGACGGGTCACGACATCGCTTCTCGAATGTGCGTCAAGCGGCAGAACCTCGACAACCGCTCCGCCTTCCCGGATGCCGTCGGCAATCGCGGCGGCCATCTTCTCCGTGCTGTGCCACATTGTGCTGTAGATCACGACGGCGCGCTTTTCAGGCGTCTGTTCCGCCCATGTCTTGTACAGCGCGAAAGGTTTCGCAAGCATGTCGCCGCGCCAGATCGGACCGTGGTCGCTGGCAATCACCTTGACATCAAGTCCGAGTTTCGGATAATCCTCCAGAAGCTTGAGCACCTGGGGCGAGTAAGGCAGAAGAATGTTTGCGTAGTATTTTCTCATCTCCTGCTCGACGACCGCCCAGTCGTTCTCGTCCGCGAAGATCCGGTCCGTCGCCAGATGCATGCCGAAGCCGTCCTGCGAGAAAAGGATCTTCTCCTCGGGAATGTAGGAGAACATGCTGTCCGGCCAGTGAAGCATCTTGGTCTCGACAAACGCCACGGTCATGTTTCCCAGACTGATGGAATCGCCGGTTTTGACGCCGGTCAGTTTCCCGCCGATCCGGAAGTGCGCGTCGAGCGCCTTGACGCCCATCAGCGACGCGTAGGTCTTTTCCGGAGCAAGATCGCGGATCACCTCGGGCAGTGCCCCGGAATGGTCCATTTCCGCATGGTTGGAGATGACGACCTCGACTTTGGCGGGATCCCCGATGACGGAGGCGATTCTCTGGTACATTTCCTCCTTGAACGGCGCCTTGACCGTATCAATCAGCGTGATTTTGTCCGCAAGGACAAGATACGCGTTGTAAGTGGTTCCCCTTGCGGTTTTGTAACCGTGGAACTCCTTGAGTCCCCAGTCGATCGCGCCTACCCACCAGACGCGGTCCGTGACCTTGACGGCTTTCAGATGGCTTTCCATAATCCTGAAACATGTCCTGTTGTTAAGAATTTGACGCTCCGCCGGAAACGGCTTACTTCACTTCATACTTCCACAATCCGTGCAGATTGCAGTACTCGCGGACGATCATGCCTTTTTGCAGGGAGACGTAAAACTCCGCGGACGGCTCCTCGCCCGGCTTGAGATACTTCCGGTTGACATACGGTCCGTTCTGAATCTCGATCCAGACAATGTAGTGTTCCGGCAGCATCGGATGCGCCATGTTTTCACCGACGACAACTTTCGTGCCTCCTTTGCCGTTGTCCATCGGAAACGGCACATGTTTCTCCCCCTTGGAATCGGCGGTCTTCTCCTCCAGCACGGCCATCGGCTTGCCGCAGCAGGTAATCGCGCACGTTTCACATTTGCATTCCGCGACGACTTCCGTGACGAATCCGCAGTCGGCGCACTTGAGAACGGTGTTCTGTTTCAACATCGCAGCCCCCCTTCAGGTTTTGGTTAAGACAATTGCGCATTCCGTTTCACCAGGGATGCGCACTTTTCACAGTATCCGGAAAAATTGACGCTGACCTCCAGAATCCGGCCGGCCAGCTTCGAATCCAGCTCCTTCTCCACGCCGCCCATGTCACCGGGCATGATATCCTCGACCGCTCCGCAGCAGCGGCAGACCAGATGATAATGACGGCTCGTATCCCCGTCGAAGCACATCTGCTTCTTGCCGACACCAAGCCGGAGAATTTCTCCGCTGGCGGAAAGCACCTCCAGATTCCGGTAGACGGTCCCGAGACTGATCCGCGGAAGTCGTTTCCGAACCACCTCGTACAGTTCGTCGGCAGTCGGATGGCATTTCAGCTTCCGCAGCTCATCCACAATCACTTTTCGTTGAACCGTCCTGCTTAGTTTCATGATGCAGAATCCTGTGTTTTGATAATGATTCTTAAATTAATGCATAAGATTCATTTTTCAAGTCATGCGGAGCAAAAGGGAACAAGAATTCATGAAAAAGCATTTCCATACCCCCGGCAAGATGCCATGCAGATGCGCCGGCAACGGCAGACTCAGACTTCAAACATCCAGCCGTGAGTATCCGGCAGCTCGCCGTACTGAATGCCGGTCATGGCATGATAGAGCTTCTGCAGCGTCGGTCCGCACTCCTCGCCGTAGCGGAACACCTTGTCCGCCGTGACAATCTCCGAAATCGGCGTGATGACAACCGCGGTTCCGCAGGCGCCGACCTCGACGAAATCCCCGAGCTCGTCCCGGTGGATGCGGCGGCATTCGACCTTCATCCCGAGATCCTTTGCAATCTGCTGAAGCGATTTGTTCGTGATGCTCGCAAGAATCGACGGGGAATCCGGCGTGGCATAGACGCCGGCCTTCGTGATTCCGAAAAAGTTGCTCGTGCCGAACTCATCGACATACTGATGCGTTTTCGGATCCATGAACAGCGGGATCGGGAAGCCTTTCTCCTTGGCGATCTTCGCGGGCTTGAGGCTGGCGCCGTAGTTTCCGCCGAGCTTGATCGTGCCGGTTCCGAGCGGAGCCGCCCGGTCGTAATCTTCGATCACAAGGGCGCGGACGGGCTTCATTCCGCCCTTGTAATACGGCCCGACAGGCATGACCATGATCAGAAGTTCATAGTCCTTGCTGGGCGCAACCCCGATCTGCGGGCCGGTTCCGATGTAAAGCGGACGGATGTAGAGGGATCCTCCGGAACCATACGGCGGAACATAGTCGATGTTGTCCAGAACAACCCGCCGGACAAGATCGCAGAACTGGTCGACCGGAATTTCCGGTCCCAGAATGCGCGAGGCGGAAAGATTGAGACGGTGCGCATTTTCGTCCGGCCGGAAGACCCGGACCTTTCCGTCCCGGCAGCGGAACGCCTTGAGTCCTTCGAACGCCGCCTGCCCGTAGTGCAGGCAGGTCGCCGCGATGGTCATGGTGATCGTGTGATCCTGCAGCAGGACGCCGGAGTTCCATTTCCCGTCCTTGTACGAGCAGCGGATATGAGAGCGGACCGGCATGTAGCTGAATCCCAGACTGCCCCAGTCGATATCGGTTCTGATGTTGTCAAGTTGTTCCTGTGTTGCCATTTTCTGACTCCGATCCTGTTATCTTGGTTTGCAGCAGCCGAAAGCTGTTGTTTTGTTCATTTATTTTTTAAAATCTACTTGCATTTCTCGCATAGTCAATTTAATTACTATTGATTTTTACGGAAAAGTGGGTAATTTTATAGAGACAGCTGGAAATTCATCATTATAACATAAGGATCAACAACATGAAATTCAGAAGAATTCTCTCGCTGGGCGTTCTCGCACTCGGTCTTGCCGTATCCGGCAGCGCATGCGGCATCTTCGAATCCTCCGACGAGGAGGACAAGGGTCCGTTCTACCGTCCGCTCGACGGCTCGGAAAAGGTCAATGTGAAAGACCCCGCCCCTTCCGGAAATGCCAATATTTCCGGCGGCGGTCCCGGCGCGGAAGGGCTGCTCAACGCTCCCGGAGCCTCCCAGGAAGGACCCGGGCTTTCCAACACCTATGACAACTTCGGCACGCCGATCCCCGGCGTCACGTTCGAGACCGTCTATTTCCGCTTCGACCAGTCCCGCATCGAATCGACCGAGACCGCCAAACTGGACGCGATCGCAAACTACCTCAAGAGCAACCCGGACACCGGCGTCGTGATCGAAGGCAACTGCGACGTCCGCGGCAGCGAGGAATACAACCGCGCGCTCGGCGAACGCCGCGCCCTGACCGCGCAGGAATATCTGCTGGAACAGGGAATCAATCCTTCCAGAATCAAGACACTCAGCTACGGCAAGGAGAAACTTGTCGCGCTCGGCAACACGGAAGAGGACCACATGAAGAACCGCCGCGACGATTTTGTCGCCGTCAAACTGCTCCATCCGTAAAAATTCTTCCAGAAATTCTGAAAACGTGCCTGAACTGAAAACAGGCACGTTTTTTTATTTCTCCGGGAATCCGGATGCCGGCGCCAGGAAACGGCAGGACAAAGCCGGAACCGCGTGAGATAAATTACCGCGATGCATGCATGCGCGGAATCGGGGATTTCGTCTCCGGCGACCCGCTTGCGCGGCTGGACCGCACCAGGACTCCCTGGAGAGCACGAAGCAATTTTTGACGATGCAGAACATCGCGGTATGAACCTATTTTTTTGAATCAATTCCAGACCCGCCGGAACTGTTGCCAGGAACTCCAGCCCCAGTCGCCCGCCTCCGTTTCCGCATGAAGGAGACGTGGACAGGACCGAAGAGCGGGAATCAGCCGCGCCCAGTCGATATTTCCCGTGCCGGGCGGATTGTGGTCGTCAAACGAACCGTAATTGTCATGCATGTGGCATGTCACGATATTTGCTTTCATCAGTTCCAGAGTCGGAAACAGTCCCGCGGGAGCATAGCAGTTCGCATGGCCGGTGTCGAAGCAGAAGCCGATCCGCGGATGGGCGTATTCCTCCGCCAGCGCAGACAGCCTGTGAAGATCCTCCTCCGTCTCGCCGCCGTTCTCCAGCGCAAGCGCAATGGATGTCTCCTCGGCGGCGGGCAGAAGTTCGTCCAGGCTTTTCCGGATCCGGTCCCATGCGGAAGCGCCACCGCTCTTTTCTCCGATGCCGAGATGCAGCGCATAGGTCTTCACACCCATCGGGGCAAGCTGACGAAGGAAGCGGCAATGTTCCCGCATCGCTTCTCCGCGGCGTTTCTCATCGCGGCAACCCAGATCAAACCCTTCTCCCCAGAAGGCATGACATGCGGGCGTCCGCAGTCCCGCAAAGCGGATTTGTTCCGCAACGGCTTCCAGATAGCCTTTCTCCCGCTGTTCCCTCAGTCCCCAGACCGGATGGGCGACGATATCCGTCACGCCGAAGGAACGGATCAGGGCCAGTGTGGATGCAAAGGCCTCGTCCGGAACTTTCTTCCATTCCACAAAATGAACAAGCGTCTTCCCCTGCATTTTATCTCTGAAGCTCCAGAAACCGAATCGTCAAAATGAACTGCCGTTCCGCCGCGCGGAAGCATGGCATCACGCCTACTTCCGCTCCGGCTGCGTGTCTCTGGAAACGGCAATGCGGATATTTTCAAATGTCACTTCGGAACCTGCCTCAGCGCCGAACGCCGGACGAACCGTCCTGACCGGCTTTCCGTTGAATTCCCCCTCCACGAGACAGCTTCCAGCAATCCGCGACCATTGCTCCGCCGCGTCCGCGGTCGCCACACGCCGGGAACCAGCAAATCCGCTGCCGCCGGAACCGAAGAAATTGAGCTGGAGAAACGCTTTTCCCTTCCCCTTCACATCGGCGGAAAATGTGATTTTCTCTCCCTTTTCCACGTTCTGCGGCCCGGCATAGTAGCAGACTTCCTTCCGGGGCCTGATCTGAAAGGCGTTCACCCCTGGTTTTCTTCCGGGAAGGATCTTCGTTTCAACGATATCTTTTTTCGCTTCGGTGCTCCAGGCGCCCGGCGTGTTTGTCGTTTTGTTGATTTTCCGGAAATTTCCGTTCACCTGCAGTTCCCGGCCGGACAGAACCGCCGCCGCAAGCAGCATTCCCGCTGCAAGAATCGTTTTCCTCATGTTCTCACCTTTTGCATTGTTTGATATTTCAGAATATTGACTTGCACTGCCAGACTAAAGCCGCGGCTGCCAGAATGGATTGGAATCCATGGAAGGGAACGCCGGATCCACCGGATTGTTCTGGGCAGGCACGGTCTGCAAGGTGACAAAACTCACATGCATGTCGCCGAACAGGACATTGCCTTTCCGGTTGTCGTGACGGAGATTCAGGGCGCTGCTCCGAGACGGATTCAGCTGTTTGACATAGTATTCAATCACCCCGTCGTCTCCCTCTCCGACAACACAGAGACGGGACGGATATCTGAGGCGGCTCGCCTTGACGCCGCTTTTGGAGGAATCCCATTTGAACAGATACAGGTTGCCGCCCCAGGTGAACTTTCCCGTTTCCCGGAGAACCGGACAGGCCAGCTTGTGGCGATAAGTCGTCTGACAGCCGCCGATACGCTGATTCTCCGGCTCAAAATAGTCCTTCAACGGACAGTACCGCCCGTTTCCGTTGGAAGACGCGCCGGGATCAAACAGATCTTTCGGAACCGGAACTGCCGGAAAGAATCCGCTGTGATCGTTCACATACATCAGCATTGCTTTTCCTACGGTGCCCGTATTGTTGACACAGGTGATGAAATGCGCCGACTCCCTCGCCCTGTTCAGGGCCGGCAGCAGCAGCCCGGCCAGAACAGCAATTGTGGAAATGACAACCAGGAGTTCTATCAGACTGAAACAGTTTTCCCTGTGCGGAGGCAGAACCAGGAGACCGGTATTCCGAACGTTCAGATTTTTGTCTTTCACAGCGCCACCCCTTGTTTACCATTCCATATGTCATTTCCCGGAAACACTTTCTTCAGAATCCCCGCATGCTGGCGTCCCGCCGCCTTTCCGGTTCCGCCTTCCGTTTTTCTCTCCGCGCCGATGCATGTCGGCAGAATTTCCTTCACTTCGGGAACGGGAAGCGACGGCAGGCGGATCTTCGGCGCAAAATCCCCCGAAGCAAACCCGGGCAGCAGCTCTTCGGGAGTTTCGACGGACTGGGAGGCAAGACTTTCCAGCGGCGGCTTCTGCCGACTCCAGAAGAAGCGGTTGTTCCGGTAGCCGGCATGAACGGCAACTCCCCCTGTCCAGCTGTCGGGATACTGCCGCAGCTGCGCAAAGATGCCGATGTTGTTCCGGAAATGAATGTTGTCAATGCGCTGGTGAGACCAGTTCAGTTCATAGATCAGCGTGCCCGACGGTTCGATGAACGTATTGTTGCAGATCCAGATTCCGCCCGGCGCGGCAATATGATCCGCATTTTCCCCTTTCAGGCGTCCGTCGGAAGCGCTCCGTTTCCACTGGTAGCGCGGCGCGCCGATTTTGAAGGGCGTCATGCCGCGGCGCCACATTTCCCGGTATGCGGAGGTCCGGCGGAAACAGTTGTTGACGATGTAAACAGGTCCCGGCCAAGGAGGCCCGTCAAGCGGCTGCCACGAAACAGCCTGAAACGCATCTTCAAACAGATTGCCGGAAATCACAATGTTCTTTCCATGGTCCTCCAGTTCGACGGCATTGTCGATGCAGCGTGCAAAACGGTTGTTCTCTATCCGGACATTGACGCCGGAATACCCCAGCCCGCACAGCGCATCGAAACAGTCATGGATGTAATTCCCGCGTATGATCCAGTCCTTCCCCACTTTCGTGCAGATGCCGGTCTCATACGGAACGACCGCGCCGCGGAAGGCGGATTTGTGCGGCCAGGCGACCTCGCTGTTCTTCCCGGCTTCGGGCGTCATCAGCAGCTCCCTGACATCGTCAAAGATGGGGAAGCAGTGCCATTCGCTGTTTTCCAGAACGATGCGCTCCGCGTCGCCGACGCGCTCGATCCCGCCGCGCCAGCACCCCTGAAAACGGCAGTTGCGCACGGTGACGTCGCTTGCCATCATGGAAATGGCGGCCCGCCCGGGCGTTTCAAAATCAATCCCGTCGACGATCAGATGCATGGAACCGGCTCCGGGACGGAAAAGAAGCAGATTGCAGGCCAGGGAATCCGATGCGGAAAGACTGTAGCGCGGCCCGTACTTCGTGGTCGGAGCCGGAGACACCGCCATCACATGGCAGTTGGGATCGGGATCGCCGTACCTGCCGTCGGGACGGAGCCTGACATAAAGTTTTCCCGCGCGGGAATCAACGGCAAAACCGTGCCGCGGACCGGGAAAATTCACAGTGCCTCTCCGGATGGTGAACGATTTGAGCTCCTCCGGACTTTTATAGGGAAACAGATCCACATTGTCATAAAGCACGCGCGAAGGCTGGGGAAGATCATAATCAATCTCGTAAAGACCGATTTCAGGGGCAGCGGCCCGCCATGCTCGGCGTTTCTCCCGGATCTCCCGGTGTGCGCCGGTGACAATGACCGTCCGCGGTTTTTCCGCGCGGAGCGTCAAAGGCCGCGCGGCGTCTCCCGCCCCGGAAAAACGCACGAATTCAAAGTAGACTCCGGGAAGAAGCGTCACAATGTCTCCCGGACTCATTCCCGCCATCGCCCTGGCAATGGTGCCGAACGGGGCCTCGCGGGTGCCGGCGGCCGCATCACTTCCGGCGGGAGAAACGAAATACTCCGCCGCGGAAAGTGCGCCGCCCAGGAAAACCGCGCATCCGAAACCGAATAAAAATCTTCCTGTCATGACAGATTTCCCCTTATCCGTTCACAGTTCGCCGCCGCCCCGACCGGCGTCCGGTACTCCGGAGTCATCATGTTCTCCGGCGCTGCGAAAGCGATGGCTTTTCAGCAGGACTCCCTCCGCAGGCCCTTTCCCGGCAAGGATTCCATGCGCGACCCTGCGTCCGAGGGCAATGCATTGACGCTGGAAATATGCAGTGTCGGGAAATTCAATGTCCAGCTGCGGATATTCCCGTCTGCACCGCTCGGAAAAAATGCGGGGAGGAAGAATGATTTTCAATCCGCGGCTGTTTTTCATGCCGGCAAGAAACTCCAGAAGGGCCGTGGTGGAGGCCTCGTTCATCCGGCAGAAAAGGCCGTCCGCCCCGGACGTGAGAAGCGGCGGAATCCGCTGGAAAAAATCCTTTTCCTCAAGGAGAACGTTTTCATCCGGCAGGGAAACGCCGCGCCGCGACAACCCCCTCCTGAGAGGAAGAAGAAACTCCGCATTTCTGGAACAGTAAAGAATCTTCCCGCAGCCGCACCGGAGAAAACGGGATGCGACGGCGTCTCCGGCATCCTCCAGATCGAACCCGTACCAGGCGCGCCGGGGACGCCCCCATTCGGGATAGTTCGGATTGCAGATTGTCAGAACGGGAAAGTCGTGCCGCAGCAGAAGGTCGATCACGGCAAGATCCTCCGGAGTCTGCGTATGCCAGACCACACAGTCATAACCGCTGTTCTCCAGCTCAAACGCCTGTTCCGCAGGCGTCTTTCCGGCTCCCCGGAACAGACTGAGGCAGAAGGGATGCCCCTGCGAATAAAGCTCTTCGGAAATCCCGCTCAGAAACTGCGAAAACAGCTGTCCGATGTAATTCCGGTAGACGACAATTCCGACGGCATGTTCCACTTTCGAGGCCATTTCCGGATTTGTGAAGGCGCCCTTGCGTCCCGGAAGGCGGATGATGCAGCGGAGCGCCTCCAGTTCCTCGATTGCGCGGCGGACCGTCACCCTGCTCAGATGCAGTTTTTCCGCAAGATCGCGCTCCGAAAGCAGTCGGACAGGTTCTGAACCGCTCTTCGCAACCATCTGCAGCAGATAACGCCGGACGGGTTCCGTCGCCGGCAGGGTTCTGTGATAGGACATTTCCAGACATTCCTTTTCTTATTTTGGTATCTATTATAATACCATTTTATTTTTCCTGCAAGAGGGAAAAACAAAAATTCGCCGAAAAAAAATGTCCGGAAAGCGCATGCTCCGGCATCCCGCCGGAACCCAATGTCATGATTCCGTTTCAATAACCGGAGGACGCATAAGTCCGCAGGGAACGAGCTGGCGTTCCGCATTTTCATACGCCTTAAACTGTCCGGGACCGGTCCACTCCGGCCATTTTTCCTTCAGATAGAACGGTCCGAAGGCATTTCTGCGATGACCGTAGACCGTAACCGCAATCATGTCGCAACCGTCTCTCCGGAGCTGCTCCGTAATGTCGGCCCGAGCCGGTTCCCACGGCAGGAAAATCTCATCGCCGCCATTGACGCGGATCCCGAGCGCAACTCCGCGCCATTCCGGAATGCGGATGAAGATCCGTTTGTCAGGGGGAAGAACGCCGAGCGGGATTTCGCAGCTGAGAGTGCCTGCATAATACGGCAGTCCCTGTCCGCACCAGTCTCCGTGGGAAAGCATGTCCGGAACGCTTGTCAGAACATTCCCGCGGACGCCGAATTCACCGAGCAGGAACATGGCCTCCAGTCCTGGCAGATTTTCGTGATATTCCGATACGGCAGTCACAACATTCCGTCCCCGTCTCAGACAGGAAACCGGCACGGGAAGTTTGCGCAGGACGGGATCCACCCACCAGTCCGCACCGGAACGCGCAAGTTCATGTCCGTTCACCTCAATGCGGTAAAACTCCGGATGTTCCACGGCGAGGAAACAGTCCTCCGCAGGCAGGGATTCACACTCGAAATCATATTCGAGCACAACATGGAGCGTTCGTTCCGGAGCGCTTTTTCCGCACAGCCACGGCTGCACCATCGCACCGCCGCGCGGAGGTTTTCCAAGCATCTCCCGGAGTTCGTCGTCAATTTTCAGAATATATGCGCGGGAGCTCTTTTTTTCACCGTCCGCACAATACGCCGCATGATCCAGGACAAGCACATTGGGTTCCTCCCTGCGGATCTTCCAGCCCGTGGCGGGAAGTTCTTTCAGAAGCCGGTATTCAGAATGTTTCTTCGCGGGCAGGACATCCCGCATCGGTTCACGCGTGAAAAGGAAAAGCCGGGAACCCAGTTCGTCGAAAAATGTCCGGAAGCGGTACTGCCCGTTCCTGTAAACGGCATCAATCGCGTGGACCGTTCCGGAAAGAGGATCCAGTTCATAAACCGGCCCGCGATCCGGCAGACTGACGGCGACATCCACGGACGGGTAGACAATCTTTCTGTCGCGGACCAGGCATTCGTGCATATAGTTGTCAGAGAATTCCATTCCGGTGTTGCAGATGAACAGCGATACGGCATCCGGGCTTTCCGCCAGGCGGTAGATCAGTCCCCGCGCCTGCGCGCCGCCGGGAACGGCAAGCGAAACCCTTCTTGCAACCTTCGAAAGTTCCGCCGTGTCATTCTTTTCCGTGACGGCATGAAATTTTCCGAACACCTTTTCCGCCTCGTTGGAACGGACCGCATCCACATAACGCGGCGGACGCCCGAGATGGAAGACATGCCCCCCCTCTCCGGCAAAGGCGTCAAGCAGTGCAAGCGTCGAGGAGCGTATGGTCCTGAGTTCGGGAATCAGAACGGCCTGATATTCCGCGCTGCCGACCCGAAGTCTGTTCCCGCCCACCTTCGCATGCCGGGAGAGAAGTTCCTCGTCGCCGTAGTCGAAATCCAGATTTTCAGCAAGAAGACGGTTTGTCACGAGGATGAAATCACGGTCCAGATTCCGGACGGACGGCGCGGTCTCCCCGGAAACGGCGCATGTGATGCTCCAGCATGACTCCAGCGGATGAATCATTAAAATATCGCGGATTTCCTCCCCTTCGGCGGTCACGCTGCCGATGCGGGCGAAATAATCCTCGACAACGTGATATTTCCGGAACCACGGGGACTGAAAGGAGATGCTCGCCGGATAATCGCGCTTCGCCTCCGCCGCCATGGAATACCAGGCCAGATGCTGGCAGCGGAGATTGATGCCGAGCGCAAACTGCCAGTCACCGAGCGCCTTGTGGCCGAGGAACGGGAAATCCCATCCCGTGCATCCGTATGTTTCGCTGAGGCGTGTCCGGCGTCCGAGCTGATGCGCGACGGAAACACACTGCTTCGCGGTATTGAAAATATTCCAGTGTTCCGTCAGAAGATCAATGCCGGGAGCCTGCATATGTTCATAGAAGCGCATTGCGGAACCGACATACGTCGTCTGGCTGCTCAGGGAATCTTCCGCAAGCACATGTCCTGTCATTTTCATGTGGTTCTTTCCGCACCATTCCCCGATGACGCCGGAAAAAGCCCGGGCGAACAATGTTGTCAGGAGATCGCGGAAATTCCAGCGGACGCAAGACACCTCCTCTTCCGTCTCATAAAAAAGCACTGGCAGGAAATCCAGAAGATCATAACCGTATTTCTCCCGGAATTTTTCCGGAACGGAAGTTGTCCACGGCAGTTTCGGCTCCTCTCCGTAGAACTGCGTGTAACAGGGTTCGTCGGTGAAGATGCCCGGCACGGTCTTCCCGAAATCACCGCCGATTTCGCGGCGATAGGCTTCGTGCGTGACTTCCACAAACCGTTTCACGGCCTCCTCGCTCATTGTGTCCAGATAGGCCGCGCCGTTGAACCATGACGACTCAGGCGCGTAAACCCAATAGCAGCGGAGCAGTTTTTCCCCGTTCTCCTGGGGAAAATCCGCGGGATCGGACAGGCGGCGGAAGGAACGGAGAAGAGCGTCCTCGAAACGGACCGCATACCATGCAAGAGTCTCTCCTTTTCCGCCGGCGGAGGCGGCGTTCTCCGAAAGCTCCGCATACAGGATCTTCTGCCGGAAACGCTCCTCTCTTGTCACAAGACTGCCCGCCGCGCCAGACGGCCAGCGGTCCTCATCGTAAAGCCAGGCCTTCATGCCAAGCTTTTCCGCCTCGGCAACACATGTTCTGACGCATTCAAACCACTCCGGCCCCAGATACTTCGTGTTCAAGCCGACGCGGGCATGCATGAAAAAACCTCCCAGCCCCATTTCCTTCATGACACGGATCTGCCGGATCAGTTCGCCGGGCTCCAGTCCGGCATTCCACGCCCAGAACGGCATGCCGCGGAAATCCGCTCCGGGTTCCTTGAACTGCTTCATCTGTTCGTTCAGCATTTGGCTTTCCTTTCCCCTCATGTTGTTTCGGTCCGGGAGATAATATAGAGAGAAACTGTCCGCAAACCTTGACTTTTTTCATAAAAATCAGCATTATCTGACAAAAATACCGCGTTCCCTGCTTTTCATTGCATTTTCCGGAGCTACAGTAACAGAAGTAAGGAGGGCAATCCGATGAAACAGAATGAGATTTTTCCGCATCTGCACTGGCAGGATCTCTCCCTGAGCATTCTCTACTACGTTCATGAGAAGGAAACCATGCCTTCGGATCATTGTCACGCGTTTTATGAACTGGTGCTTGTCCGCGAGGGGCAGGCGATGCACTTCATGAACGGGGAACTGGCGCGGATCCGTGCGGGCAACATCTTTCTGGTGCCCCCGGGAAAAATGCACGGATACCGCGATGCACAGCATCTCGGCATTTACAACATCCTGTTTTCCGAAGAAATCCTGGAGCTGTTTCAGCACGATCTGTCAAACACGCCGAACTACCAGATGCTGTTTCATGTGCAGCCGGGGCTTTTTTCCAGCCTCAGGGCGAAAACGGATCTGCTTGCGCTGGATCACGGGCATTTCACGCAGGCCGTCACGCTGGCGGACGAGATCATCCGCGAGGAAAACCAGCGTGAAGCCGGCGGGCGGACACTTGTTTTCGGCGAATTCCTGCATCTGCTCGCCTGCATCATACGATACGCGCACATCGGCGGCGCTTCGGGAAAGACGGCAGGATATCAGATCAGCCGTCTTCTTGCGGAACTGGACCGGAACTTTGCAAGAAAATGGTCGCTGGCGGACATGGCTCGATTCGTCCGGATGTCCCGGAGCGGTTTCCGCCAGCAGTTCCGCGTGATGACGGGCGTTCCCCCCGTCACCTATCTGCTCCGTCTTCGGCTGGAAAAGGCGACTGCCCTGCTCCGTCTTTCCGATTCGGTCTCCGAAGCTGGAATGCGGGCCGGTTTTCCGGACACGAACTATTTCACGCGCCAGTTCCGGGCCCGTTACGGAATCAGTCCGCGCGAATATAAGCGACAGTGGAAATCCAGAATGTTCCGGAAAGCGGAAAAGGAGAGCGCCACGCGGAATTCACCGCCTGCCGGGGAAGGAACTTGAGCACTCCCGGAAGAGAAGTTCTGCCGTGCTGCGGTTAATCCGCTTTTTCACGACCGTTTCTTCCGCCGAATAAGGAAAGTCATCCGGGACCATTCATTTGGAATCCTGCGCTTCCGGAAGGCACGCTGGCAATTTCAATTCCTGATTCCGGAATATCCGCTTCTCTGCCGGCACTGCGGACGGCTTTCTGTCTCCAGCTCAGGAATCCGGTCAGTTGTTGAACGGTTCCATATCCATTTTGGAATACGCGTTGTAGTTGGTCACCGTTCTGGATGCCAGGTCAATATTTCCCGCCTTGAAAATGCCTCTTTTGTATGCTGTGACGTGTCCGTCGATCATTCCGGCATTGAAACTGCAGCCCGAATGGAGAAGGGTCGGAGAAGAGATGCTCCACAGCGGCGTATCGTAAATCCAGGCAATGGACGTCGGGAACTTGAGGCTGGACAGCTTGAATCCCCTGAAGGTGTAACCGGCTTCATCCGTGATCTCAATGCGCCGGAGTCCGGCAATCGTGTTCGAGGAAAGCGAAAGCCATTCATTGATGCTGTAGTTGATTCCCAGCCAGTTGAGAGCGCTGTCACTGCTTTCAGCGTAACGGACGGAAGTCATGCAGGTCCCCATATCGCTCTGTTTGTTTTTCTGAATATTGTGGAGTTTGATGTAGCCGAGGGAATGGGGATAGCCGGGAAGCCGCCGATTCAAGTCTCCCAGAATTCCGGCCCATGACAATTCCGCGTTCACATCTCCGCTTTTATAATACGCATACTTGAAATTGAAGGCAAAGTCATGATGATCCGCCGCATACTGGTGCAGTCCCGCCATGACAAGCTGTCTGAGATTGGAAACACACTGCGCGGAATATGCTTTTTCCCTGGCCTGAGACAGCACGGGAAGCAGCATGGACGCCAGAATCGCGATGATCGCTATCACGATGAGAAGTTCTATCAAGGTGAATCCACTCCATGTTCGTGCGGAAACGGGCAGGATACTGTTCTGTTTTTTCATGGGACTCCTCTCTTTCTGCAAGAAAACTTGCGGAACTCTTGTTTCTTCTTCATGCAGCGCCTTTCTTCCATTCAATTTCCTCCCTTTCCGCCCGGCATGAGAGTGCACCGTCACTCTTCCCGCTTCTCCGGCGTCGGACCGGACTGCTCCAGCTTCTGATAATGTTTCAGGACATCCTCCGCCAGACGTTCGATCGTAATTCTCCGGAGCTCCCGCGCGAATTCAGGAGTCAACTGACGGTATTCCGAAAGTACCGGACGGATGCATCCCTCGTAAAACTCCTCCGTCAACGCGCCGTAACTCTGCGGATATTCGGAGGCGTTCAGATATTCCGGATGGAAATAATCCGGATTCATCGCATAATTGAATGCGCTTTCCCAGAGCCCGCCATGGGAAATGCGCTTCAATCCCTTTTCCGCATAATACGCCTGAATGACATCCCGATTGTAATCCAGGGAACCGACCGGCATCACCTCCATGCCGGAAACCGTTCCTCCGCATTCCCGGACAATCTTGCGGCAAAGATCGCCGGAAGGACCGTGGGACCCGACAAACACGCAGAGTTTGAATTTGAGATCCTGGGCAAACGCTTCCAGAAGCTCGCTGAAAAAAGCATGGCAGACGCTGTAGCTCGTGAACAGCGACGGCGGACCGAACCGTCCGCGGAAACGCGTCTTTCCGGACATGACATCCCGGATCCCGCCGCGCTCCTGGAAATTGATGTCTCCCTCGAAACGAGGCGGCGCCGTGCACGGACCAATCGGAACGGGAGGAAATACGATCCCTCCGGTTATTCCGGCGGCGGCCAGACACCAGTCGTAACCTTTGAACGCATCCACGCCCATGGCATTGCACCCCTCATGAAACTCCAGCGGACCGGACGCCAGATAAATGATGGATGCGCGCTCCTTCTCCCGGGCGAACTCGTACGGAGTCAGTTCCTCGTACTTATGAAGATTTCTGGACATAACGTCTCTCCTTCAGATGCCGTTTCAAACTTGCAAACGAACAGCTTGCGATATAGCAGCCGTAACGCATGGTGAGATGCTCCCGCACGTATGCCCCCATCCGCCTGTTGAAAGTGCCGCGTGCGGTGACCAGCTGCCCCCAGTTGCCGAAAGTCCAGCCGGGAATGTCCGGCTTGTCATCGTAACAGGGCTGCAGCACACGGCCGTCACGCCATTCCGGGGGAAAATACGCAAGGAACCGTTCATTGCCGTTCAGCCAGGAGGAGGTGCGCAGGGTGTCGAATCCGTATTCCGCGGCGCTCTTCTCCATCAGCGTCGTCAGACAGCCCGCAAGATATTCCGGATCGTCGAAGATCGAATTCGGCGCAACGGCGTTCGCAATATGGAAATTGCAGAAATTCGGCGGAAGCCCCGGCAGTGGCGGATCATATTTCAGCGATCCGGCATTGTAGGTCTCGGGAACCGCCATTCCGACGCTGGAGCGGTAAAACCGCGCGGCCCGGTCCAGCGCAAGTTTCCGGACCTGCGCCCACATTTTCTCCTCGAATTCCGCGGCGTCGCTAGCTTCCTCGATCCGGAACCCCGGCAGAATCACGTTGTTTTCCAGATCCAGCGCATGGTAGAAAAACGGGGTTTGCTTCCGGATGATCTCCTCCAGCGACAGTTCCGGCAGACGGTCCTGAAGACGGAAGGCGAGGAAAAAGGAGAGGCGGCTCAGCTCCTCCACAAATTCGCAGTGTTCCTGAAATGTTTTCCGTTCACGCATATTCCCAACATCCTTATTTTTCATTCACGGGGGTCATGTACACGTTGCCGATCTCGATCTCCTCCGTGCCCGGTCCGGCGGAAAGCGCCAGGGCGGAAATGCATCCGGAGAGCGGAGGATCTTTCCGGAAGGTGAAACGGAAATCCTTCCATGCGCCGGACTCGCATGCGACACCGCCCAGAACGGTGTTGGAAAATTTCACCGTTTTCCGCGCCTCGCGGTCAACTTCGCAGGTTCCGGCTTTCCGGGGATAATGGATCAGGAACACGTTCAAAACGCCTTTTCCCCGCACCCGGCCGGCGATCGCAAAAGCGTCGCAGTCGAGACGGTTCATCTGGAAGATGAACCCCTTTTTCAGCAGGACGGACGCATCGCCGGCGGAATTCCTGCGCATTTCAAGAGCTCCTCCGGCGGAGGCAAGCGACCAGTATCTGGGGATCAGACGTCCGGGCCCCAGCGTCCAGTTTCCGTATTCCTTCGGGCGCGCCTTGCGCGTTTCACTGAAATTGCCGTTGCGGAACGCCCTCCTGTCCACTTCCGCGCCGCTGCTTCCGGTCCCGCGTTTTCCGGCGAGATTGACCGGGAGAAAGGTTCCGGTGTCATGCGGGGAACCCCCGCTCAGCGTGGAGGCTTCCGACGGATGATCGTGCAGGCGCCGGGTGCGCATGACATTCATCAGCCAGATCTGTCCGTCCGACAGCCCGGAGATTCCCAGAGGAGCGGCGGGAACGCGTGCCTCCAGCGTCCAGCGGTCGGCGCGAATGCGCACCGCGCACTGAATGCCGGACTCAAAACTCATGTCGCCGCTGCCGTGGACAAGCTGGTCGAACACCGTTCCGGAGGGATTCACGATGATCTGCGCATAGCGCGGCGCCATGGAGGGGGAACTGAGAAAAAGTTCCAGCGTGCTGTCGTTCCAGACCTCCCCGTCATGCCTGCGGACAGTGTTCCTCATGTTTCCCACTTCCGGTTCCATGGCTTCCATTCCGAAATAGAAGGCGTCATCGTCATAAAGCATGCGCACAAAAGTCTGCTGCGCGGCCTTCGCGCCGCTCTTCGTCTGCCGGAAATCCGTGGCGACGGACGCGTTTTTCCAGTCGGCTTCCTCCAGATTTCCGTCAATCCTCACCGGCCGCGTTCTGCGCAGAACGGAGAGTTCCCGCCTGGACGCGGCATACTCGCGGCGGGCCTTTTCCCAGGTATCGGCAAAAAGTTCGCGGTCATATTTCACATGAGCCAGCGCGCGGGGATCAGGATCCGCCGCAGCGGCTTTTTCCGCCGCGTCCAGATACCGGAGAAGCCGTTCGTGCACGCCCGGTTTTTCCAGCAGGCGCCCGAGCGGAGAACTGTGACCGTGCCCGAAGCAGCCGGGCGTCTCCCGGGAGGTCTCGGCCAGCAGACGCCGGAAATCACGCATGCCGCCCGCCCAGGCTCTGCCGTAATACAGGGAATTGATTTCCTCGAGCGTCTTCCCGTAATCCCGCGACAGATCCCACTGAAACGCGGCAAAGACATACATCGCCTGCCACATGCCGAACCATGCCTCGCGGGCGCGGCGGGGAAACACTTCGGGATTGAGGCGCATTCCCGGAGGAAAACACTCCGGATAGGATCCCCGGCAGCGGAGGCCGTGATAAAACCGCAGGGTATGACAGACATTGTCCTCGATCGGAAGGAAGGCAGCTCCCGCATGGTCCGTCTGCTCCCAGGCCAGAAAATCGAATCCGGCATTGCTCCAGGCGCTGTAGTAGTCCCGGAATTTCCGGTTTGTCGGACAGTCCGGATCGTCGATGTTGTGACGCCAGCAGCGCCGGTTGAAGGCCAGAAACACCTTCAGGCGCGGATCGATCTTCACAAAAGAAGGCATTTTCTGGAAGTTCTGATACGCCATGCCGAAAATCGCGCAGCCGGGATACCTGTCCAGCGCCTGGCGCGTCACCGCGTTGGCGAATGTCCATGCGCGGGTTCCCCGGGAATGCGTCTTCCTGTCCTCCGGCGTGTCAAGCTTCCGGCACGCGTCGCATTCGCACCAGACCGTGACATCGTTCGGCGCAAGCCAGAAGAATCCCCGCGACGCATCGGGCGTCCAGCGTCCGACCATGCGCAGAATGTAATCGGAGCAGATGCGGATCACATCCGGATTCGAAGTGCAGAACTGCCGGACGATCTTTCCCTTTCCATCCGTCAGCGGCATGCGCCTGCCGTCAATGAGCGGAAAACGCTCCGGATGTTTCCGGAACATCTCATCGAGTTTCGCCAGCGCCTCCCTGCGGCTGAACGTATCGAGATACATGCCGGAAAGCATGCGCCAGTAGCACTGCCCTCCTTCCACGCGGAGAGGGGCGTATTCCGCGTAACGGTCCTCCCTCGCACCGGTTGTCACCACGCGCATGTTGTTGCGCACCAGCCAGTCCCTCCCCGCCTGAGAGTTGTAAAGGTTGTTTCCGGAACGGACGGCAAAAGAGGGGTTGCAGATGATTTTTTCCAGCGGAATGCGGAAATCTTTCCGCTTCGGGACGTAAGTCCCGTCATCCCCGGGCACCAGAAAACGGACGTTTCCGTAACGTTTCAGGATTTCATACGCGCCGTAAAGGAATCCGATGTCCGCGGGAGCCGAAATGCTTACCGTCCCGTCATTCCGCGCCTCCAGCGCGAAGCCCTCCGGCTGAATCTCCCCTGACGCGGAACGCCGGAACACGACGGCGGACTTTCCCGGAACACGCGCCGCGGAAACCGGAATCGGCCCGCATCCCGTCATCCGGTCCAGAAAGAATGCCAGTTCGGAAGCCGCCTTCCGTTCCGCGGGAGAAGGTTTTTCCGTGGTGACGATGGAAACAGCGGCTTTCCCGTCCTTCACCAGGCAGACATCGTGCTCCGCGGAAAAGAGAGGTCCGCAAAGCAGACCGGCAATCAGGCATGAAAAAAGAATCTTCATTGTCCCCGCATCCATTTTTCATTTTTACGGATATCAGAAAGGAATCTCTTGAAAAGAACGCAACCATCTACTATTATAATGAAAATGCTGATTTTTGCAAGATCATTTCATTTCATAAAATTTGCTAAAATTTCATAAATCCGGAGATTATATGGACTATTTCAACGATATCTGGTTCCGGAGCGTTTCCAAGATGATAACGTCCAGAAACGGCACCAGAAGCGCCGCGCTCTACGGTGCGATCGGCATCATGGCCGGAGGAAAGGCGATCCTGTGCATCGGGAACGGGGAGTTTGAACTGGAGGCGCCATTTCTCTACTGGTCGTATCCCGGGGAAAGCTACTGCTGGAAAACGCCGCCCGGGGAAATCAGGGAGAATCTGTGGGTCTCCGCTTCCGGAACACGATTCGAACGCATGCTCGGCGCGCTTGACAGGATCAGCCCGCACAGACGGTATCTCTTTCTGAAGAAAACGGAAATGCTGATCAATACCTTTGAACGAATGAGGGAGTGTTTTGAACGCGATACCGCATTCCACCGGCGGCGCCTTCCGCTGTATCTCGAGGAACTGATGGTGCACCTTGCCGACGCGCTGGAAACAAATGAACTTGTCTCAAGCCGGATGGAAAAAGCCGTCATGCATTTGACGACCCGTATCGTCCGCTCGCCGGCCGCGGCGCTGGATCTGGAACAGGAGGCCGCGAAATACGCGGTCAGCGTGGATTATCTGCGTCACTGCTTCAAACAGGTCAATGGAATCTCCCCGCATGAATTCCAGCTCTCGCAGCGCTATGCGCTTGCCATACGCCTGCTGCGGGAAACGGAACTTCCCGTCGGAGAAATCGGCGACCGCTGCGGCTTTCCCGTCCACAGACTCTTCACACAGTTCATCCGGAAACGATCCGGGTTTGCGCCGCGGGATTTCAGGAAATACATGTAGGCGCGGAAAACATGCGGGGAGCTTTCCGGCAGAACGGCAAAAGACGGCTCCGGTCGTATTCAATTACAGAGCGGGACCTGTGAACAGCAGAACGCCGACAAAGAGAAGAATGATTTCCGCCATGTAGCCGAACACATCCACAGCCTGGCGGTTGATGCCGGAAATCGAATCCAGACAGAGCTGCTTCGCCAGCCATGCCATGCATCCCGCGAAAAGAAACCCGGTCAGCGCGGCGGGGATGTGGAAGACGCCCGCAATCAGCATGACGACGAAACCGATCCACCATCCGTATTTCTGCATTCTCTCGTCCGGAAGGGGATACCAGTGGTCTTCCACGGACCCCCCCGGTTCATTCATGCCGCAGAGATGCATCCGCACAAGATACCCTCCCGTCAGCACAATGATGAACCAGAAGGAACAGTAAACGGAGGCAAGCACGCCGAACATCAGCATCCGCAGAGCATAAATGACAAGCATTCCGATCATGGAAACCGGGGGAAGCGGTTCCGTCATGGACTGCGGCCTCGCAAGAAATGCCTCTTCATGCGAAGCTCCCGCCCTGCGGAGCTGAAAATAGGTTGTCAGGGCGGAAAGCCCCCTCCAGCCGGTTGCAAATTCGATTGCGGCGGGAGCCAGAACAGCCGCCGCGATACCGCCGGCCACATGTCCGAAAACCAGGGACATTCCCCAGAATGGGAGATAAAGGCAGACGCCGGCAAGCGCACCGACCAGCGGCATCATGATCCGCGCAAGAGCCGGCTTCCCGTCAATCAGCCCGAAGCGCGTATCCTCATTGTCATCGTCAAGAAAAGCGGGCAGCCTCCACTTGATGAACAGATTCCATGTTTCGGCAAACTGGGCGAGATACGCACTGATGTCAGGCATGTTCAGGAGGCTCCTTATTCAAGACGTTTGCAGCGTGAGCGGCGCGGATCACCTCATGGACCGCTTCCGCCAGTTCCTTCCGCCCTCTGCCGTCCGCCGTGATTTTCGGCAGGATGTAAACATCGGCATCGATCCAGGGAATGCCGAGCAGACTCCAGAGATGCGGAAGAAGTTCCATGTCGCCGAACCAGCACGGAGTGTCCGCTCCCTCCGGAACCCGGTAGACGGTCAGAATCGGCTGAATGTCAAAGTTTCCGGACGCCGCCAGTTCGAATGGTGCGCTCTTGAACGGCAGAATCGTGTTCCCGTCCGTGCTTGTCCCCTCCGGATAAACGATCAGCGGAACCTTGTGCTCCAGAGTTTCCCGGAACTCCTCCAGCGTCTTCTGCGACTTGAGACGGGAGGAGCGGTCCACCCAGACGGGATGGACAAAAGAGGTGTACCAGCCGAGCACCGGCCAGGAGCGGATTTCCTTTTTCGGAGCAAAACGCAGCCCGAATACTGCGGCATGCACAAAAATGTCAATGTAGCCCATGTGGTTGGAAAC
Organism: uncultured Victivallales bacterium; assembly: GCA_944390795.1. Classification (GTDB taxonomy): domain Bacteria; phylum Verrucomicrobiota; class Lentisphaeria; order Victivallales; family UBA1829; genus UBA11452. The sequence goes on along the minus strand of CALXRI010000015.1, from coordinate 42,840 downwards.
AACCAGTCCGCCGTCATATCCGCCGGGATCGCCCTTCACATGAAGCCGGATGTTGAAAATGCGAAGAAGGCCGCGCCCCCAGTATTTCGTCATTTTCGCCATTCCGGCGATTGCGGACCAGCGATCGCGCCGCAGGGTGACGGGAATGGAAACGATTCCCATGCAGACCAGCCACGGAAGAAGAAGCGACAAACGGAAGATTTTCCGGAAAAAAACCCTCATCTGACACCCAGGTTCGCAACATTGAAATGCTTGAGATAGCGCTCCGGAAGGCCGTTGACATCCAGCAGAATCAGGAAATCAATCGTTCCGAATTCATGATCGAAGACGGGTTCCCCGCAGATTTTGGAGCCGAGCCTGAGATATCCCTTGAAAAGCGGGGGGATCAGCTCCCGGAGATGTGCGCGGTCGTTGAGAATCGCATCAATCTCCTCCTGCGGGGGACGCGGCATGACGCATTGGGGAAGCCCCTCGGCAAACAGACAGTCGGAAATCTTCCCGGTCGCCTTGAGATGCTCGTAAATCGCCCATCCGGAAGCGGGATTGGTGTCTTCCAGACTGACGCAGCCGAACATGTAGCGGAGACGCGACCGGTAGATGATTTCGGCGATGCCGCCCCAGAGAAGGGCGACGACCGTCCCGTCCCTGTGTTCCGGGGAAACGCAGGAGCGCCCCACTTCGATCGCGTCTTCGGCAATCCGGTCCAGACCCGTGATCCGGAATTCCCGTTCCGAATAGAAGCCAAGCGCTTTCGAGGCAATCGCTCCGAGATGAATACGGTAGGTTCCCACGATTTTATGCTGTGTCTTCTCTTCCACGACGAGATGCAGACAGTAATCATCGAATTCATCCCGGTCGATTCCGTCCCTTGCGGCGTTTTCAAGCCCCTTGCCCTGTTCCAGATTGAAGATCTCATATCTCAATTTGAAAGCCGCCCGGATCTCCTCCGGCGTATCCGCAAATTTGATTCTGTATTGATCCTTCTCGCCCAGAATCGGCGGATTGCAAAGTTTATCCCGCAACTCTGAAACGTCCATGCCAAACCCCGTCATTCTCAAACTTAACTGTTATGCAGGACGTCCCGGAGCGTTTTCCGCCTGGACAACCTGTCCGTCATGTCTAGTCCACAATCGGTAATTTAACTCGCTTTTTCCGTCTTGCAAAACTTTTTTCCCGCAAAACGGACGTTTTTTTCTGAAAAAGAAACAGGGAAACGCCTGTTTTCCGGAAGGAAAGCTCCCCCCTCCCGGCATATATCACTCCCGATACGGAAGATGAGGAACTTCTGTTCTATTCCCTTCCCCAGAAGGAACGGAGATGCCGGACACGCTCCCCGACACAGGGAGCCTGCGTGATTTCCGTAACCATTGCAATGTATTTCGCCCCGGCGGCGAGAAGTCCGGGAATATGCCTCTCCTTGATGCCCCCCATCACGGTAAAGGGAATATGAAGCAGCGGTCCGACTTCCTTCACAATTTCGATGCCGAGCGGATGAACCGGCGTGTTCTTGGTCTGCGTCGGATAAATCGGCCCGAGATTCAGGTACGAAGCGCCCTGCGCTTCCGCCTCCAGCGCCTGTTCGCGGGAGTGCGTCGACCGGCCGATGATGAGATCAGGCGCAAGTTTCACGGCCTCTTTCAGGGGGAGGTCATCCTGTCCGAGGTGAACGCCGTCCGCTCCGGTCAGAAGGGCGATGTCAACATGGTCGTTCATAATCATCGCAATGTCATAACGGTCGCAGATGCGCCGGAACTGCTCCGCAAGACGAAAGAGACTTTTTTTCGTCATGCTCTTTTCCCGGAGCTGAACCAGGCGGATCCCCGCATCGGCGGCTTCCTCCAGGACGCGCAGGGTGCCGCGCCCCGCTGTGAATTCCTCCGTTATGACCAGATAAAGATCCGCCCTGCGGAATTTCTCCATGCGCCTCTTCTTCAGTTCGCTCATCGTGATCCCCCGTGTTCCGGTTTGTTCTGCTCTTATTTTTCAGGGAAATATAGCGTGATTTGCAAAAAAAGAAAGTCTTCCGAATTGATTTAAGTGCGAAGAGCGGTTATATTTAGCAGGATACGGCATGAAAGACAAGCAAGAGCAACAACATAAGGATATGATGCGACCATGGCGAAAGATTTGAAAAAGGCCGCCCCGAAGGGAAGCGACAGTTTTGTAGACGAGATCAGCGAGGATTTCGACCGTTTTGAAGCCTGGGTGATTGAGAATGGAAAATATCTGGTCGCAGGCTGTGTCGTTCTGGTTCTTCTTGTCGCAATCGTCTTCACTGTGATTGTGGTCCGCAGTTCCGCCGCGCGCAGAAACGCCGAAATGTTCGCCAAGGCAAAGACGATTGAGGAAATCAATGCCGCGCTGGAGAAGGCGCCGTCCGCACTGTCCGCGCAGGAGGCGCGCTTCCGCCTCGCCTCCCTGTATCTTGAGAAAAAAGACTATGCCGCGGCAAGAACCAGCCTTGAACAGGTTTCCAGAGAAACATCCAACACATTTCTTGCCGCCAAGGCGACTCTTGCCATGGGTTATCTCGACGAGCTGACCGGCAAGAAGGAAGATGCTCTGAAACTCTTCGCGGGACTCGCCGACAATGTTCAGACACAGCCCGATCTCAGGGCGGAAGCCGCTTATGCCGCAGGACGGATCTGCTTCGATCAGAAAAACTTTGAACGCGCGAGATCCTATCTTTCCCGCTTCCGGGCCGACCAGGGTACCGTAAGCGGCGTATGGGGAACCTATGCCGCGGCGCTTCTCCGGCAGATTCCCGCCGCACCGGCAGCAGCTCCGCAGAAAACACCCGCATCCGCAGCAGCGTCTCAGGAGAAAAAGTAAGGATTCCGTCTTGCAGCTAACGAAACGTCAGGAGGCATTGATCCGTTCGCTGTCCTCGCGACATGGACGCAGAGGCAGTGAATTCTGCATTTGCGACGGACTGCGCTCCTCGCGTGAAATTCTGCGTCTGCGCCCCGATCTGGTGGAAATTCTGATTCTGCGCGACGGAGTCGGGGTGCCGGAGGAATCCCCTGTTGAACCTGTGATCCTGTCCGGACAGGAGTTTGAACGTGTTTCCAGAACAGTCGTAAGTTCACAGGGAATCATCGTCGTCGCACGGCGTCCGGAGACGGTTCCGCCCGAAGCTCCGGTTTCCGGACCATTTGTCCTGCTTCTCGACCGGGTCGGAGATCCGGGAAATGTCGGAACCATCCTCCGTACGGCGCGCGCCGCCGGACTCCGGGAAGTCTGGGTGACCCGCGGATCTGCGGATCCCTATTCCGACAAAGTCTTGCGTTCCGCCTCGGGCGCGCAATTCGCCCTCTCCGTAAGAGAGCATGGCACGCTTGACGAGGTTGTCGCCCTGCTCCGCGCCAAAGGGTTTCGCCGCATTTTCCGGACCGCTCCCGGCGGCGGAAGAAATGTTTTCACCGAGCCGGAGCTTTTCACGGACAGCGTGGTCGTGCTCGGAAACGAGGGCGCCGGAGCAGGTGAAATCCCCGGTGCGGTCAACGTTCTGATTCCGATGCCCGGAGATACGGAATCCCTGAATGTGGCACAGGCGGCGACGGTGATTCTGTTTGAACATGTCCGGCGGACCTGCGCCGCCGCGGTCTGATTGAGGAACAGGAACATGATGGACTGGCTGGAGGAACCGCTGTTCAGACCGCCCGCAGAGGCGGACAGTCTGATCTTTCAGGTGTCGCGGGGATGTCCGCACAACACCTGCTGCTTTTGCGGCATGTACAAGACCGTTCCCTACCGCACGCGCAGTCTTCTTGAAATCTTCCGGGAAATCGACCGTGCCGCGGAGTTCTCCGGGACGTCCGTCAGAAGAATTTTCCTTGCGGACGGCGACGCGATGTTCCTGCCCTTCGGGACACTCTGCCGGATTCTGGAATATCTGAATGAGAAATTTCCGCGCCTTGCCCGGGTCACCATGTATGCGAACGGCTCCTCGGCGCTCGCAAAAACGGAAGAGGCGCTCGCGCGTCTGCGCAAATTAAAACTGGCAATCGTCTACATGGGACTCGAAAGCGGAAGCGAGGAAGTGCTGAGACTGGTCCGCAAGGACGATACCGCAGCGCATATGACGGAAGCGGTGCGCCGTCTCCGCAATGCCGGAATCCGGACCTCGGTCATGGTGCTCGGGGGAATCGGAGGACGCCGTCACGGCACGGTTCATGTCAGGGACACGATTGCCGCGCTGAACGCAATGCAGCCGGAAATTCTTTCGCTCCTGCGCTTCATCGAAGTGCCCGGACTGCGGATGTACAATTCCTACGAACCGCTGACGGAATATGAATCCGTGGCGGAAATGCGCGCTCTGATCGCAGGACTGGAACTGAAATCCACGGTATTCCGGGCAAACCATGCATCGGTTCCCTTTCCGCTGGAAGGGCGCCTGCCAAAGGACCGGGAACGGATGAGCGCGCTTCTGGACCGCGTGCTGGAAGAAGGAAATCTCGACAGGAAAGGACCGGGACATGTCCCGCTGTTTTTATAGGTGACGCATGACTGACAGAAATGACATCGACTCCCGTCCGCCCGTGACCGGAACCTCCGGATCGCAGGCCATCGACAACGTGCGGAATGAAATTCACGAAATCAGGGCGCGGGAACGAATGCGAAAATCCGATATGGAGGCGACGGTAAAGCTCGATCCGAGTTCGCTGGACATCGACGACTTTGTAACCGCGAAACTTTCCGTCAAACCGCCGGATAAATACAAGTTCCGCAGAAGCATCGGGCGCGGCGGAATGAAAATGGTGCTGCAGGTCCACGACAATGACACGATGCGCGATGTGGCAATGGCCCTGATGCCGGATTTCGAACATCGCTCCCGCGCGGAAATCCTCCGTTTCATTCAGGAAGCGCGCGTCACGGCCAGCCTCGAACATCCGAACATCGTACCTGTCCACGACATCGGAATCGATTCCTCCGGATCGCCTTACTTCACAATGAAGCTCCTGAGCGGCGAGTCACTTGCCTCGCTCCTGAAAAAAATGGATGAAGGCAATCCGGCCTATCTGAAAAACTACACCTTTGAAGCGCTGATGCGTCTCTATCTCCGGATCTGCAACGGCGCGGCATTCGCCCACTCCAAGGGAATCATTCATCTTGACCTGAAACCGGAAAACGTGCAGATCGGGGAATTCGGAGAAGTGCTGATTCTCGACTGGGGGCTGGCACGCCCCGTCTCCGCCAGGCAGAATCCGCCGAGCGCTCCCGGTTCCAGACGAACCGCCCATGAAAAAGGCTATACCGACTTCAAGCTGACGCTCGACGGCGTCATGAACGGCACGCCCGGCTATATGGCTCCCGAACAGGCCGCCGGAAAAAACAGCAAAAGTGACGTCCGCACCGACGTCTACGCGCTCGGCGCAATTCTCTACGCGATGGTGACCTACAAGGATCCGCTCGAACCGGGGGATCTGAAAAGCATGCTTCACGACACCATCTACGGAAACATCGTAAAACCGAGCGAACGGGTTCCGGGGCGGGAGATTCCGCACGGCATCGAAGCGGTGATTCTGAAGGCGATGAGCGTAAATCCGGCCAACCGCTATGCCTCGGTCAAGGAACTTCGGGACGAAGTAATTGCCTACATCGACGGATTCGACACCAAAGCCGAAAAGGCCGGCATGATCCGGAAATTCCTGCTTCTGGTCAGACGTCACCGCCTTCTGGTCGCCTCCATCGCGACAACCCTCTGCCTGGCCGTTTTTCTTTCTCTCTACGCATACTTTGAAATTTCCCGCTGGCAGAGCGACTGGATTCCCGTTTATCAGCAGACGTTCACCGATCCGGATGCGACGCTGGAAGGGCTCTCCTTCATGGACGCCAATCTGAACAAGCCCGCACCGGAATGGCAGCTTACACCCGCGGGGCTTGAAACGTCCAAAGGCACCTGGCTCTGGCTGAATGCCAAGACGCACGGCAACGTCAAAGTAGTGCTTACCGTATCCGCACCGCAAGTTCTGGAGGCGTTCGAAATTGCCGTCAACAGCCATATTTCCCCGCGCCGGGAATGGTGGCAGATTCCGCACGGATATACATTCATCGTCAGCGGATTCGGCGGCACGAAGGATGTGATTGCAAAGGTCAACGACCCGTATTCCGTCGAATACGTCAGTTCCGGGGAAACGAAGCTCGCACCCGGAGAGAATGTCACAATCACCGCAGTCCGGCGGGACGACCGGCTTTCCCTGACAATCGGCAAGACGCATTCCGTCAGCGCCATTGATTATTTCCCGCCAACCGGAGAAGGGCTTGCCAGAGTGGGAATCCGGGCCTTTGCAAACGGCACCGTGATCCGCTCGCTGGCCGTTTACCGTCTGGCAATCCCGGAAAAAACAACACCGCTGATCGCCGGAGACACTCTGCTTGAGGCAGGCCTTGCAGAAGCCGCCGTCGGAAAATATCTCCAGATCGCGGACAGCTACGCCAGAACGCAGCTTGCTGAAATGGCGCTGGTCAAGGCCTATATGACCGCGGCTTCGAAACTCTCCGATCCCGGGCAGCGGACCAGCGCGCTGGTCGAAATCAAAAAACGCATCGCCGCGCAGTTTACGAAATTCCGCTACCGCGACCGGATCCTGGAACTGGATGCGGCTCTTCTCTGGCGCAGCGGCGATTACGCACAGGCGCTTCAGCTGATGCGCGAGGTTTTTGAACTGAATCCGAATACCAATATTGTCACCCGGATCCTTCAGCTGCCTCATCATGAACTCCCCGGAGACGCCGCCGATGCGCTGATGACGCTGATCGCCCGGACGAAAAACCTGAAGCGCCTGGACATTTCCGGATTCGGACTGCGTTCCCTGGAGCCGATCGCCTCGCTTCCCCTTGTCTATCTGGACTGTTCGAACAACAAACTGACCTCCCTCAAGGGAATCGAAAAGATGCCGCTGGAAGTTCTGAGCTGCCACAACAACGAAATCGCCGATCTGACCCCGCTGCGCGGCATGATGCTGACCAGTCTGAACTGCGCGGACAACCGTGTCAGGGATCTCACTCCGCTTCGCGGCATGCTTCTGGTGTCCCTGAACGCCTCGAACAACCGGATTTCGGCAATCGACGCGCTCCGTTCCGCCACAGTGGAAAAACTGCATCTGCGCGGCAACAGCATCTCCTCTCTTCAGCCGCTGTTCGGCATGGAAACGCTGAAAGTGCTGGACGTCGGAAAAAATCCGCTGAAGGACATTGAGCCGTTGCGGGGACTCGCATTGGAAATGCTGCTGATTGACTCCACGGAGATTTCCGACATCGGACTGCTGAAGGACATGCCGCTCTTAATGCTGGATCTCGGCAACTGCACGAAACTCAGGGATATCTCGCCGGTTTATCTGATCGAACCTCTCGAATATCTGAACATTCCGAAGAATCTGAAGGATATCGAGCCTTTGCGGCAGATGCCGTTCCTGCGCGTCCTCACTGACAATGAATCGTCCGTCATGAAACACTCGACCACCCAGTCGCCGGAGGAGTTCTAGCGGATGCGTGAACGCGGAAAAACGCAGGAAACGAAGCGGAAAATGCCATGACGAGCCGGAAACCCGGGAGTCATTCATACAGCACAGCAGCTTTTCCCGGAGACGCCTTCAGCTTCATCCTCTGCACACGGTCCCGCCGCACGATCCGCACCGTTCCGCCGCGCAGCATGTCGCCGACCAGCTGCTTTTTCCAGAATCCGGCAGGAAATTCCAGTTCGCAGCCGGATGCCGCCGAAGAGAAAAACACAAACACCATCCGGCGCTCCGCATTCTCCAGAACCTTCAAAAGCGGGGCCGCGCTGCCGGCAGGCTTCAGGATCCTGACCGGCGGATGGACGCCAGCCGAAGAACAGACATTCCGCACAAACCCCTCGAACCCGGTATTCCGTTTCTCCCGGCAGTACGCGCCGAAACTGGGAGCGCAGAGTATGATTTTCCCCTTCCCGTACGGAACGCGGCAGAGAAGATCGCGTTTTCCATCCAGCGGGACAAGCGTTTCCGAAAATTTCGGAACAGGCAGCCATGGCGTGAAGACTTCTCCGGCGCTCAGGAGAAAAGTTCCCGCTCCAAAACCGTATTTTATACGAAAGTTCCCCGGGGTTACGCATTCCGGGCATTCCATGACACCGGTTGCCTCCGCCAGGAATCTGTGTTCGGGATCCAGACAGGCGCCAAGTCCGTTGTAATGACCGCATCCGCCTTCGCAGAACAGCGTTCCGCCCTCCCAGGCGAAGGAAAGAAGACGTTCGGCATCGGCATCATCCAGCGCGGCGACGGCCGGAAGAATCATCAGTTTCAGGTTCTGCGGAAGTTCCGCATCCTCCTCCACAATGTGAAACGGAAGAGAGGCGGCCGTCAACGCTCTGCACCAGGCACGGAGGGAACGCTTGTGGATGTTTTCATTCTGCTTGCGGACTTCAGACAGACGGCCGGTGCGGCGGCTGTGGAGCAGTCCGACTTCCGCGGGATTGGAAAATCCGGTGCACAGGCGGCGGCATTTTTCCAGAAACACACTCGGAAGCCGCCGGACTGCGTCCGGATCCGGATGCGCATGGGCCGTTTCAGAAAACGGGACGGAAGTTCCGCAGACATCAGGGAAAACCATTCCGCACGCCCCGCTTGCGCAGGCGCAGAGCTCCACTTCCTGCACAGGTGTTCCGGGAGACGGATTCCAGTGAATCAGATACGGACCCGCGCACCGGTCCGCGGTCTCCTGGAACTGCGCCAGCGCCGAGAGACAGTCGGAACAGGCAACACGGCGCGAAAGGAAAACCGTGCCGGAAAGCGTATGCGGAGAAACGGCGCGGATCGTCTCCTTCAGATCGGCCAGTTTCCGTTCGTAGGCCCGACGGCGGAAAAGCCGCCGCTCCATCGCCATCCGGATACCGAATACGGCACAGTCCTTCAGCGAAATATCCTCCAGTGCGGAGTAACATGTATTGAGCGAACGGTTCAACTCTTTCAGGGAAGGATATCTGCGCATCAGATACTCCCGGAAGGCCGGATCGGAATCCGGAATTGCGGAAGGTTTGAAGATCACCTGGAAAAACGCCAGTTCCGGGCGGTTCCGGTAACGGGTCACGACATGTTCCAGAAAGAGACGGACATTCCGCCACGTCCCGGGATCATTGAACGATGGTTCCGAGTCGCGCGCCCAGGGCGGCGTATGAAACGAAAGAACGGGAACCGCTTTGAGTCCCGCAGCGGCAATGTCTTCGAAAAAGGAATCCGCGAAGGAATCATCGTAGCGGTGAAACGCACTCTCCGTCACGGCACGGTCAAGCCGGAAACGGACCGCGTGGAAGGAAGCGTCGCGGATGCGCGCGAGAACCCTCCCCCGGGCCGCCGGGGAATATTCCCGGTAATCGCGGAATGTCGTGATTCTGAACATGGCCGCACTTACTTGACACGGAAAGTTTCACCTGCCCGTCCGGTCATGTCGGCGATTTTCTCCTTTGCACCGGAGGGAAGTTCCGCATTTTTGAGCCAGTTTTCAAAGAGGGCCGTGTCCCAGTCGGTTTCCTCCGATTTTTCCTTGAACTGCGGAAGCAGTTCATAGAAGACCTTCATCGGGGCCTCGGCGTTTTTTCCGGAGGCAAGAAGCGCCGAGGCGGCGAGATAGCTGGAGATGCATTTCATGAATCTGTCCGCGGAACGGAGCAGCTGATCCGAATCCAGAAGCTTCAGCGCCTTTTCATATTTTCCCCTTACGATATACAGTTCCGCAAGGTTGATCCGGGTAATCGGAGTCGCATTTTTCCCCAGCAGTTTCTCATAGGCTTTTTCCGCCTCGTCCAGTCTGCCGACATGGGAGCTCACAAGCGCAAGTCCCTCCTGAACGTCGGGGATGTCCGCCGTCAGCGGCATTTCAGAAAGTTTCCGGTAGTCGCCGTATGCCTTCGCGTAATTGCGTTTGAGCATATAGGCGCCGGCGCGGGTCACACGGGCGTAGACGTCTTTTTCATCCGCTTTGAGGAGTTCCGACGTGCAGGCAATCAGGCCGTCAATGTCCCTGAGCAGGTAGTAGAGCTCGATCCGGGCATGGACAAACTCGGGTGCGTTGCCGGATACGGCAACCGCCACTTTGATGTCGTCAAGCGCCGCTTCCTTTTTTCCGTTTCTCGCATGAAGAAACGCCCGCTCCCGGTAAAAGAACGGATCGGCCGGATCCAGTTTAAGCGCCTGATTGAAAAAGGCCAGGGCCTCTTTGTTCTGTCCCCTCTTCACGGCGACCAGACCGCGGCAGTAGGGAATTGCGGGATGTTTCGGATTCAGCACTGCCGCCTTGTCCAGTTCCGCAAGCGCGGCATCGTAATTGCCGTTCCTGTAGAGATCGAAAAACGCCGCATGCACGATTTTCCAGACACTGTCACGGATCATGAAATTTCTTCCCGCGCTCCGGTAGGCCGCGAAAAGATCCTGAAATCCCTGCGCATACTGATACTGCGCGTAACGGATCGTGCCGAGCGCAAGCAGACAGTCCGGATCCTTCCGGTAATCGGGAATGCTCTCAATCAGTTTTGCGGCATCGTCAAGAAACATCTCGTTGCGGAGCCAGAACCGGGCCAGCGCGATTTTCCCTTTTTTCAAACCGCTGTCCGCGGCAATCCGGTAATATTTCGCGGCGGAGATACCGTCCGGTTTCACGCCATGCCCCAGATCATACATATAAGCAAGATGAAGCGCGGATTCGGGATTGCCGCCGTCGGCCTCCTTCTTCAGCAGTGCAAACGCCTCCTTCAGAAGCTGTGCGCGCTTCGCTTCGCCGCGTGAATTCAGGGCCTGCGCATAGAGCACGCTTCCGGAAGGCTTTTTTTCCTGGACGGCATGTTTCTGGCGGATTGTTTCCGGTTCGTTTTCCGTGGACGCGCAGGATGCGCAGACACCCAGCGCCAGAATCGCGCCGCCGGTCAGCAACAGTTTTTCAAACATGGCAATACTCCGTGGTTAAGATTTTCTCCCTTTCCATGCGCCGGGCAGCAGACTGGCGCAGAACACAGCGCATGCGCACAGCACAATCGTCGCGCCGGAGGCCGTTTCCGCCCAAGGCTGGGCGGAAATCAGAAGTCCCGCTATTCCGGAACATACACCGATTGCAATGGAAATCCAGAACATCATTCCGGAACTTTTCGAAAAATTGCGCGCGGCGGCGGCCGGAACGATCAGAAGCGCCGTCACCAGAAGCACGCCGGCGGACTTGACCGAGAAAATCACGACGAGAGACAGCAGCGCCACATAGACATACTGGTAAAACGCGGTGTGAATCCGGTGAGTGCGCGCGAGCTGCTCGTGCAGCCCGATCGCGTTCAGGCGGTTGTAGGCGAAAATCTGAAAGGCGAAAAACACGCAGAAGAGAAGAAAAAGAAGAAGAAGATCGTTCCGGGTTACGGTGAGAATATCGCCGTAGAGAAACATCTGCATATCCCGCGACACATTCGGATTGCGGCTCACAAGCGCCAGTCCGAACGCCACGACCGCCGAGAAGAAAACCCCGATCACAGTATCCGAGGAAAGCGCGGAACGCTGCTTCATCGCCATGATCCCGACGCCGATCACCAGCGCCAGCAGCGGCATGGTCCAGTCGGGGCTGATTCCGAAGATCAGCCCGAGCGCCACGCCCGCAAACGCCGAGTGCCCGATCGCATCCGAAAAGAACGACATGCGGAAATTCACCACCTGAATCCCCGCGGCGGCGGCCAGAGGCGCGGTCAGGAGCACGCAGAGAAACGCCTCCTGCATGAACCGCAGCTTCATGCATTCGAACGGAAGCGCGCCGGCAAGAGAGCAGAAGAAATCTAGGACTGTTTCGAACATGATTTGCACCCCACTCCGTGTTTGTCGTATTTCACCATTCCCATATGAAGTCCGAATGTTGCGGAAAGCGCGTCGGAGGTCAGCACCTCGGAGGGGACTCCTTCCGCGTAGACCGTCCGGTTGATGCAGATCACATGCTCCGCATGCGCGGCGACCATCGACAGATCATGGCTGATCATCAGCTGCGTGAACCCGAGTTTCCGCCGGAATTTCTCGAGAAGCTCGCAGCAGAGCTGTTCCCCCTTGAAATCCACGCCGGCCGCCGGTTCGTCAAGGATCAGGATCTCGGGATTCTGCATCAGCGCCTGCGCCAGCAGAACACGCTGCAGTTCTCCGCCGGAGAGAGCGCCGAGACTGCGTCCGGCAAGATGCCCGCACTCAACCTCGGTCAGATAATCCAGACACAGTTTCCGGAATTTCCCCGATATGCCGAAGAAAACCGGGCGCCGGACCAGTCCGCCCGCCAGGAACTCCGTGACGGTCAGCGGCATGTCACGGTCGAAGTTCAGTTTCTGAGGCACGTAGCCGAAACGCGGCTTTTTCCGGGAAAACGCGCCGGACGAATCCCCGAACTCAATCTCCCCGCGGTAGGGAATGTCGTCAAGGATCGCTCTTGTAAGCGTGGTTTTGCCCGCGCCGTTCGGACCGACAACCGCCGTGCACATGCCGCGCGGCACCACTGCGGAAACATGCTCCAGAATGGAAACCGCACCGATTTTCACATTCAGGTCACGGATACGGATCGCCGCATGGCCCCCGCAGCAGCATCTCTGTTCAGCATCTTTCATTTTTTCAGGGTCTTTCCAAGCACTTCCAGATTTTTCCGCATCGTCGATTCGTAATAATCCATCGGCGCGTCCGCCGGACCGTTCGCGACCGGATCAAGACTGGCCAGCGGAATGCCGCACTCTCTTGCGATGGTCTGCGCGACACGCGAGGAATACTGCGGTTCCGTATAGATGGCGTCGATGTTCTTCCCCTTTAATTTTGCGGCAAGAGCGGTCATTTCCGATGCCGTGATCCCGGACTCGGGTTCGGAAGTGATTGTCGCAAAAACCGGAAGCTTCAGGTTGCGCGCAAGATAGTCGAACACGCCGTGCTGCGTCACGATCTTCCGCTTTTCAAACTGATATTTGCGCGCGCTTTCCGTGAACGCCTCGCAAAGCCTGCGGAGTTTTGCGGCATAGGCGGCGGCGTTGGACCTGTAACGCGCCGCATTCGCCGGATCGGCCTCCGCAAGCCCCTCCGCAATGTTGCCGACAATCCGGATTGCTTCAAACGGACTGGCAAACAAATGCGGATTCCGTGCCGCATGACTGTGAGCATGCCCGTGTTCATGTCTGCAGGGAATATCAAGCGCGAGTGTGTCGATTCCGCGCGACGTGTCAATCACAACCGCCTTCGGATTCATTTTCCGGAGAGGCGCAAGAATGAAATCGTCCAGCCCGAGCCCGTTGCGGACGAGAATCAGATTTTCCGTTCCGAGTTTGCGCATGTCGCGCGGCGTCAGAGCGTAATCATGCGGGCATCCGGTTCCGGGCGGAATGACAAGCTCCGTCCTGACATTTCCGCAGCCTTCCGTGATGTTCCGCGTAAAGAGATAGAGCGGAAAGGTGGTGCAGCAGATGGTCCGCGTCTCCTCCGCAAAGGAAACGAAAACGGCGGAAAGCAGCAAAGAGAAAAGAAAAACTTTTTTCATCGGCAACACTCCTTTTCCCTGCCGTGTTCATGTTCGATGCACTCGATTTCAAGGGCATTGCACTTCCCGCACCGCTTCAGGGTATGAAACTTTGCAAAGGTTTTCCAGTGCCTGCGCTGTTTTTCATTCAGGAATCCGGCGCCGCCGCAGAAGGGACAAGTCTCGTCCAGGGCGTTCAGCACAGCCGCGCGGATGAACTCCGACTTGTTCGGAATCCTGTTCAGCGCGGCAAGCATTTCCCCCTCCGCCTTGAAGGTGATGACAGCCTGTTTTTTTTCGCTCATGGCATCCTCCGTGTTTCAAAAACATTAAAAGTAATACAAAGTAATACATTTGTCAAGCGGCCTGATCCAATTTTTTCCGGAAAGAGGGCTTCTTTCCTCAGACCATCCGGATTTCCGAAGACATCAGGCTCCGTTCTCCTGGGCCGCTGAACCGGCAATTTTTCCGAATCAGCGGCAAAAGAGGTTGACAGGGCGGAAAGAGGATTGTAAAGTATTCCGGATTCACAGGAAGGAGGTTCGCCATGCACTGGTTTCATGAACTGAAGTTTTTTCTGGCCGCCGGTATTTTCGCCGCTGCGGGAGCGATGTCCGCGGCGGATGCTCCGGATAAAAAGACGTCTCCGTCGGTAACGGTCTCCCTGCCGTATGTCAGACAGCCGGGACGCGCGAGCAATCAGTTTGCCGTCTGGGTGGAGGACGCAAAAGGAAACTTCATCCGGACGCTCTATGTGACAAATTATACCGGACAGGGGGGATTCCGCATCCGGAAAGACTGTCTCCCGACCTGGGTGCGCCGTTCCGGTGCGGCGACGGCCGCAAAGGCGGAACTGGATGCGGTATCGGGCGCAACGCCGGCGACCGGCACGCAGAACTATGTATGGGACTGCACCGGCGCGGACGGGAAAACCGTTCCGCCCGGCAGATACCGGATTTTCGTCGAGGGAACTCTCTACTGGAAAAGCCGGGTTCTTTATACTGCAAATATCACGCTCGGAAAAGAGCCGTCCACCGTCCGCGCCATGCCGCAGTATTCGGTAAAGTCGTCCAGCCACAGCAGCATGCTCGGCACGGTCTCGGTTGCCTGCAAGCCCTGAGAGAAGCGTCATCTGCGCAAATTTGATTTTTCCAGAAAACACAGTTATATTGCCGCCGTAAGGAGAACCGCATCATGATCAGAAAACTGTTGCCCTGCTTAGTCATTCCCGCCCTGTCGTTTTTCTCCGCCTGCACAACCCCGTCAGGCAAGGAGCTGGCTTCCCGCTACAATGCGGAAGGAAATTACGATGCCGCGGCGCGCGCCGCCACCGAAGGCATGGAAAAAGGGGAAAAAGATCCGTGGCTCTACCTGCAGCGCGCCCAGGCGTATTATCAGCAGGGCAGACAGAAGGAGGCGCTTGCCGATGCGGACACGGCGGTGAAAAATGAGCCGGAACTTGCAGCGGCAAGACTGATCCGCGGCATGCTCCGGGAACAGTCCGGCGACTATGACGGCGCCATCGCCGACTACCAGAGCGCATTGAAGCTCAGCTTTGAAATGAAGAATCCCGATCTGGCGCAGACACGCACCATATGCGCGCTTGCCAGGCTCCTCTACTACAAGAAGAATCAGCAGCAGCCCGCATTGAGTCTGCTGGACGACCGCTACAAGCTGAACACCCGCGACGTGCGTGTTCTCGACACCTATTCCTGGCTGCTCGCCCATGCGGGAAAGGACACGGACAAGGCTCTTGTCATGGCTGAAAGCGCGGCGGAGTTCTACCCCTCCGCCGTAACGCTGGAGACACTCGCCTACGCGCAGGCCGTCAACGGAAAATGGCAGGATGCGGTCCGGACGCAGGAAAACGCCATCCGCCACGCAGCCGGACTGCCGCAGGGAGAGCCGTATGACAGTTACCGGAACACGCTCGTGAATGCGCTCCGCTTTTACCGCATTTCCCGTCTTCCGCAGCCGGCGGAACGCCTGCTCTGGATCCAGTGACGCCCGGAAAGACTTCGCTTTCCGGGAAACAGAGGATAAAAACGATGAAGAAACATTCCTCCGCGCCTGCCGTGATGCTCAGCGTCATTTGTTTCTGCCTGAATGCGGCGGAACAGGATACGCTGGAAAAAATGTTTCCCGCGATCTCGGTTTTCCGGAAAGGCGCTGTCGAAGTCAAAAACGACAAGGCGAACACGAAATCCGTCCGCTACACGGGACCTTCCCCTCTCTTTTTCACGGTATCCGTCCTGAATCCCGCGCGGAAGGATATCACCGGCGGCGTATCGGCTCCGGAGCTGAAACAGGCTTTCACGCAGGCCGTCGGGGCGGAGAAGCGCCGGCATGAAAGTCTTGCCGTGAAAAAGACCGGGACTCTGACTCTTTCCTGTCTTGCGGGAAAGGAATTGACCGGTCTGTTCGCCTTTCTGACCGGCACGGACAGCGGCAGGGAGTCTCACATCTGCCTTTTCCTTGCGCCTTACCGCGGAAATCTTCTCAAAATCGAATTCTCGCCCGGCATTCCGCTCCAGGCCGCTCCTCAGGAAAAGCTGTTCCGGCTGTTTCTCGAACAGGCGAAATCCAACTTTTACCACGGGGAAAGAACAAATGTTCCGCAGAGGACGAAAGACACCATCGCACGCGCGGTAAAGCTCCTGGAGGAAAATCCGCTTGACGCCGGCGGCGCGGCGGCGCAGGCAATCCGCAAATTCGCGGACGACAGCCGGGATGTGTTTGTCATGGTGCGGGAATCGGATTTCCCCTGGCTGCCGAAAACCGTAAACGGCACGGCGAAGGAAAAGAAATACCTCAGTCTTCTGCTTTCCTCGTTCATGGGAGGGAATATCCGCGCCCAGCTGGAGCGGAATGTCTGTCAGGACATGCGCGAAGCCGGGCTTGCCTCCATGAAAAAAACCTATGCAAAACTCAAAGCGGCGGACCGGACCTTCCGGATGCACGAGCTGGAACAATCCGAAGGGAAATAACCGGAACACACGCCGGAAGCGGAATCCTGAGAAAATTTTCCATTCCCAATCTTTCCGCGACATCCGGAAAAAATCATCGAAAAAACAGTTTTTCCGGAAAAAAACGGTTGCTTTTTCTCTGTCATCATGCATATTAGTTTTTAATGCAACCGGTTGCATTAATTATGCTATCATGAAAGGATGTCTTTATGCATGAGAAGATATACGGAATTCATAAGGGCCACATCGAAAAATTCATCAGCCGGATCCGGGAGGATCTTTACGCGGAGACCGTTCCGCTTCAGGCGGAATACGCCGTCAGCAGAGAGCCGGTGAAATTCAGGGACCGCCGGAAACTCCGTTATAAAAAGATCGGGGAGGGAGAACTCTGGGGACATGAATGGGAAAGCGCATGGTTTCACATGCAGGGCGTTGTCCCGAAAGCCTGGAAAGGCCGGGAAATCGCGCTGCACCTCAATCTTTCCGGAGAATCCATGCTGTTTGACGCGCAGGGCGTTCCGGTGTATGCGTTTTCCGCCGGATCGGCATTCGACACTTTGTTTGTGCGGGAGCGTTATGTCTTCCCGAAGACGGCCGAGGGGGGGGAGCATCTGGACCTCTGGGTGGAAGCGGCGGCAAATCTTCTGTTCGGCGTCCATCTGGACACGGAACCGCGCCCGGACACCTCCCGTCCGTACGGGCATTTCGAGGCATATGCGAATTCCATGCGTCTGGCCCTCTTCAACCGGGAGGTCTGGCAGCTTCTGAACGATGTCAAGGTGCTCTACCGCGCGTTATGCGCGATTCCGGAAAACGACTATCGCGCCATGAAGATTCTCCATGCGCTCAACAACGCGGTCTGCGCTTACCGGGACAATGCGGAAAACGCCGCATGCGCACGCGCAGAACTCAGGGAAATTCTCTCCCATCCGGCGGCCGCGTCCGCATTGCACGTCTATGCGGTCGGACATGCGCATATCGATGTCGGCTGGCTCTGGCCGGTCCGGGAGAGCATCCGCAAAGCCGCGCGGACCTTCTCGAACCAGCTCCGGCTGATGGAGCTGTATCCGGACTACATCTTCGGCGCCTCGCAGCCGCAGCTTTATCAGTTCGTCAAAGACAGCTATCCGGAACTCTATGCGAAGATCCGGGAACAGGTGAAGGCGGGCCGCTGGGAACCCCAGGGGGGAATGTGGGTGGAGGCCGACTGCAATATCATCAGCGGGGAATCCATGGTGCGCCAGTTTCTCCACGGCAAGAATTTCTTCATGGACGAATTCGGCTTCGATGTGAAGAACCTCTGGCTGCCGGACGTGTTCGGCTACTCCGCCGCGATGCCGCAGATCATCCGCAAATCCGGATGCGACTTTTTCCTGACGCAGAAACTTTCCTGGAGCCAGATCAACACGTTCCCGCACAACACCTTCCGCTGGGTCGGCATTGACGGAAGCGAGGTTCTGACTCATTTCCCGCCGGAAAACAACTACAATTCCAATGCCCTGCCCGACGGATATGCCGCGGCGGCAAACCGCTTCCGGGAAAACGGATTCCTTGACAAGTTTCTCTCCCTTTTCGGGGTCGGCGACGGCGGAGGAGGACCGGCGCCCGAACATCTGGAATACATCGAACGGCAGAAAAATCTGGAATTCACTCCGAAAATCGCATGCCGCCGCGCGGATGCGTTCTTCCGGGATCTGGAAAAAGACCGCAGCCGCCTGGAAAAATGGGTCGGGGAACTCTATCTGGAATTCCACCGCGGCACGCTGACGACGCAGGCGCGCACGAAGCGCTGGAACAGAAAAAACGAACAGCTTCTTTCCGCCACGGAGTTCCTGACTTCCCATCTTCCGCTGGAGAAATATCCGGCCGCGGAACTCGACGGAAACTGGAAGAAACTGCTTCTGAATCAGTTCCACGACATCATTCCGGGTTCATCGATCCGCCTTGTTTACGAAACCACGGAGAAGGAACATGCGGAAATCGCAAGGTCCTGCCGGAAAATTCTGACGGAAACGGCGGCATGTCTCTTCCGGAAATGTTCCGGATCGCTGGTGCTGGTCAATTCGCTTTCCGGCGTCTGGCGGGGAGCTGTGGAACTGCCCGCATCCTGGAGCGCCTGTCGTGTGACCGACAGTTCAGGAAATGCGGTCCCGACACAGGAATTCAACGGGCATGTGTATGCTTCCGTGACACTGCCTGGCACCTCCTTCACGACACTGCGGAAAGGGGCGAAATGCCGGAAGGCCTCTGCCAAGGCAGGCGGGAACACCGTTCTGGAAAATGATCTGATCCGTTACGAGTTCGCAGCGGACGGCACGCTTCTGAAAGCCTTTGACAAGGAGATGCGGCGGGAAGTGCTCTCCGCTCCCGGCAATGTGCTCTCGCTCTATCACGACCGCCCGAACAGTTACGACGCCTGGGACATCGACCTCTATTACACCAGAGAGCTTGTGGAGACGCTTCACGCGGGAAACCCCGTCCGCTCTCTCGCGGGAAAGGTCCTGTCAACGCTGGAGTTCACGTATGATTTCGGGAAGAAATCACGGCTTCGCCAGACTGTCGTTCTCACGCACGATTCCAAGCGTCTGGACTTCATGACAGAGGTCGAGTGGCACGAGGCGCACCGGCTTCTCCGGGTCGCGTTTCCCGTGGAAATTCATGCGGCAGAGGCGGCTTTCGACATCCAGTATGGAACACTCCGCCGCGCCACGCACGACAACACCAGCTGGGATGTTGCAAAGTTCGAGACCGCAGGCCAGCGCTATGCGGACCTTTCGGACGCACATTACGGCGCCGCGCTTCTCAACGACTGCAAATACGGGTACAAGGTCAAGGAGGGCGTGCTGGATCTCGCGCTGCTCCGTGCGCCGAAATATCCGGATTTTGATGCGGACATGGGACATCATGAATTCGCCTACAGTTTCCTGCCGCACAACGGCTCTCTGAACGAATCCCCTGTTCAGGCGGAAGCCGCCGCGCTCAACCGCGCGCCGCTCCTGTTTGACGGATGCGAGGCGGACGGCGCGAAGCCCGTCTGCCGTCTGGAATCCGAAGGGCTTTCCCTGGAAGTCGTCAAGAAGGCGGAAAAGGAGGCAAGCCTGATTGTCCGGATCGTCGAAACAAAAGGAGAGGAATCCGAAGGGGTTCTCATCCTGCGCGACAAGCATGCCTCGCTTTCGCAAACCAATCTCATCGAATGGGAGGAGGGTCCGGAAATGAAAGGCGGAAACGGCGGATACCGGCTGAAACTGAAACCGTTTGAGATCCGGACTTTCAGAATCAGGTGAAGAGATGAGTGTGACGATTCACGATATTGCAAAGCTGACGGGACTCAACGCCTCCACGGTTTCACGGGCGCTGCGCCGTGATCCGCGCATCTCGGAGCCGACCGTGCTGCGGGTGAACCGCGCCGCGGAAGAACTCGGTTATGTCATGAATTTCGCCGCACGCAATCTTGCCGCCGGAAAAACGGGACTTGTCACTCTGATTATGAGTTCGCCGGAAAGCCGTCATCAGCACCTTCCGGCGGCCGCCATGAATGAGACGCTGGCGGCAAACGGCTACACGCTGATGATCCTGCTCCACAACGGAACGCGCCGGTCGCTGTCGGACTGCGTTGCGAAACTGGAACAGAAAATCTGCGATGCGGCCGTCATAATTCCGCCGTCCGAAGAATTGTTCGACTCGGAACTGACCGCCCGTTTGAATTGTCTGCATATGCCGCTTTGTTTCGTGGACCGCTGGCTGGAAGCGGTGAACCGTCCGGCGGTCACGACCGATGCCGAACGCTCGATCCGCGGACTCATGGAGTGTGTGCTGCGGGAAGAAGCGGACGGCGCCCTGCTCTATCAGTCCGCGCACAACACGGTGGGCCGTTCACGTTTTCTCTGGGCAAGCCGCCTCCTTTCGGAACGGAACATTCCATGGACGGACAATCCCGGCGCCGTCCGGTCGTTTGTGCGGCGCCGGAAAATCCGGACACTGGCAGTGTTCGCCGATTCTCCATGGATTCCTTCCGGCCTGCCCGGTCTTCTTGCCGGCATCCCGGAAATAAAACGCTGCATCGGCGCCATGTTCGATCCCTGGGACAACTATCCGCCTGACTTCTACGACCGGATTTTTCTCTGTCTGCAGGATTTTCCCGCAATCGGAAGAACCTGCGCGGAACTCATTCTGAAGATGCTTCAGGGAAAACAGGCGGAAAAGCGGATTCTGGAAATTCCACCGACTGAAATCGTTGAAATCCGGGGCAGGAACCGCTGTTGACGGAAATCCGCGGGAACGTTCCCGGATTCAGGGAGTTTTCCCAGCTTCGCCGTCTCTTTTCATCTCCTGAATCAGATATTCCCCGAAGAGATCCAGAGATTTGAACACAGCTTCCGCCTCCTTCCTCCGGCCGCATGATGCGTACTCGCGCCCAAGCCAGGCGGAAAGGGCAATCGGATTGACTCCGCGCAGACAGCGGCGCTGGTCTTCCGGAACCAGATCGTGAACGGTAAAGGAATAAGCCTGGCGCGTCTTCGTGTCTGTGGCATAAACCGTATTCCCGATGACATCATTGATATGCAGCGTAAGTCGTCTGGAGGGATCTTTCCGGAAGGAAAGCACAGCGGTTTTGCCGATTTGTTTCCTCCATTGCCTTGCAAAGAAATAGGGAATGTCCTGCAGGGCGGAAAACACATTTTCCAGTTCCGGGAGAAGTTCTCTGCCGTTGCGCAAACTGTAATATTCAAACGCCATTGAAAAATGTCCGGAAAAAACCATCGGCGCGATTGAGGATAACATCTGCCGGACATGCAGGCGGTCACGCTCATTGCGCATCTGCACGGCGGTCTGCAGATTGGAGTTCGCCCGTTTCCACTCCCTGAGACAACTGAAAAAACAGTAGAATGTGGAGATGGAAAGAAGGGCGGCCGCGCCGAGAAAAAGCAAGGCATATCTCCATCTGACATGTTCCAGGCGCTGAAAAAAAGAGACGGACTGCCCCCTGGTGTCATAGACGAGTTTGGACGGCAGGATACGGCTTTCGAGAAACGCGTCCAGATCCAGTTCCAGTTCATCGATCGACTGGTAACGGTCGTCCCTGTTTTTCCGGATGCATTTCAGAATGATGTATTCCAGATCCGGATGCAGATCAGGCCTGAGTTCGCGCGGAGGCCGCGGCGGTTCCAGCGCATGCATTCTCCGGAGTTCCTGCGGATTGTTCGACTCAAAGGGAAGTCTGCCCGTACAGAGCTGGTACAGGGTGATTCCCAGGGAATAAACATCGGCTCTGGAATCGCAGGAGCTTGCATCGATGGCCTGTTCCGGCGGCATGTACTGTTCCGTGCCCAGCGAGGTGAAGGAAATGGTCGGGGAATAGGAGCTGATGCGCGGATCCCCGCTGATTTTGGCAAGACCCATGTCCAGCACTTTCACGGTGCCGTCATCCGCGAACATGATGTTTTCCGGCTTGATGTCCCGATGCACGATTCCATGATATTCGGCGGCCATGAGCCCGAGACAGACGTCATGGGCGATCTGTGCGGCACGATGCTGGTCGAGCGCCCCCTCGCGCTCCAGCAGATCCTGCGCGCTGCCTCCGCTGATGAATTCCATGACGAGGTACACATTGTCCTTGTCATAGCCGCAGTCGTAAACCCGGACGATATTCGGATGGTTCAGTTTTGCGCAGATTCTGGCAGACTTGAGAAAACGCTCGCAGGAAGCCTTGTCCGTCACGTATTCCATGCGGAGCGCCTTGAGCGCGACCGGAATCCCCAGATTCGGATGGATTCCCTTGTAGAGCTTCCCCATGCCGCCGTAACCGATGAATTCCGTGATTTCATACTGTCCGATCCGTTCGGGAATGATACTGTCGATTTCGGAATATTCCTCAAGAATGCTGGAATCATCCACCTTGAATTCCCGGGAACAGACGCATTCCACGTTGCATCCATGAGAAACATGTTCCAGTTCCGTAACGCGTTTACAGTGCGGACAGATAATTTTCATACGCTTCTGCTCCCCCTGTCATCTTCAAGTCAATATAGCGGAACTGAGGAAAAATACAATCGGCAACCATTTTTTTTCAATGCTTTCCCCGGGGAAAGGATGTTCCTTTGCCCGCACCAATGAAAAAGCTTTGAAAAAAAAAGCCGGGCGGGTTGTAAAAAATACAAATTTCCTGTATAGTAACGGCTTCAGAATTTTGGAGACGGAATATTATGAGACTGCGCCTGCTAACAGTGATGCTGCTTTGTTCGGCGGCTGGAATTTCCATCGCCGGGCAGGAGCCTTCCCGGAAATATCCGGCCCCCGCCCCGCCAGCCGTTCTCCGGGCGGGTTCCCCTGCTGTCGGCATTCCGGGAGTTTCCGTTTCGCATCCGTTTCTGCAGGATATGATTCAGCCGGAGGGAACTACCCAGATCAGCTGTTCCTGGAAACGCCTTTCCCAGCAGCATATTCCGTTCCGTGCGCCTTCCCATCCGGGAACATTGTCTCCGGCGGCGATTCCCGCGCGGTTTTCCGGCCGGACGGAACATTGTTCCCGGACACGTGTTTTTTTATTTGCCGCTTCTCCGACAAGAGCGGGGCCTCTCATGTCTTCCTGAACCGCGCCGGCAGCATGGCACGACCGGCGCCTCGATTCCGATCCCCCATGTTCTGACGGAATGCCAATACCGTGATAAAGCAAGGAACGCCTGATGACTTTGAAACACCGGCTCAAAAGAAAATGCCTTTTTCTCTACATGAAAATCGTCCGGGAAAAAGCCTCTCCGGAATATATTGCAAGAGGCTGGGCGATCGGCATGTTTTTCGGCTGCCTGATTCCGTTCGGATTCCAGCTGATCTGTTCGCTTCCCGCCGCGTTCCTGCTGAAAGGGAGCAAAATCGGGGCGACGTTCGGAACGCTTCTCACAAATCAGGTCACGATTTTCTTCATCTATCCGCTTCAGTGCTATGTGGGGAGCCGCCTCATGGGAAGCGACCTGACCTATCCCGGCGTCAAGGAGGCGCTCCGGGATGTTCTGCATCGGCAGGACATGGACTCGCTGCTCGGCATCGGCTGGGACCTGATTGAGGCATTCTTCATCGGGGGGCTTCTTCTGACGGTTCTTATGACGCCGCTGACCTATTACGGCGTCAAATTTGCGGTCGTCCGATACCGGAATCTCCGCGAAAAACTGAAAGCGAGACGACTGCAGAAGCTGAAGGAAAAACACGAAAGCATACAATCATAAGCAATCAGGGAAGGAGCTGTCCGGAAAGCCAGGAAAAGCATAGATTCAGAGTGAAAGCCGGGACAATCCCGGGAGAAGTGTGAATGCAAGCAATATTGACGGAAAGAAGTTGATCCTATGAATGAAAGTTTGTCTTTGACGGCGCAGATCGCGATCCTCACGCTGCAGTTGGGAATCATTCTCTTTGCTGCGCGTTTCTTCGGCGATCTGGCGAAAAAACTGAAAGTCCCCTCGGTTCTCGGCGAGCTGGTCGCCGGCATCATCATCGGGCCGTATCTGCTCGGCGGAATCGGATTCGACATGCACGGATTTCACAACGGGCTGTTTCCTCTGGTGGCAGGCTCCTCCGTGCCGGTTTCCACACCGCTCTATGCGATCGCAACCCTCGGTTCGATCGTCCTGCTGTTCATGTCCGGCCTGGAAACCGATCTGCGCATGTTCTTCAAATATTCCGTCGTCGGAAGCGTGGTCGGACTCGGCGGCGTGATTTTCTCTTTTGTCTTTGGTGACGTGATCGGCATGATCGCGCTGAAGACCTCCTTCATGGATCCGCGCTGTCTCTTCCTCGGCATCCTCTGCACCGCGACCTCCGTGGGAATCACCGCCCGCATCCTGTCGGAAAAGAAGAGCATCGATTCACCGGAGGGCGTCACAATCCTTGCCGCAGCCGTGATCGACGACGTGCTCGGCATCATCTGCCTTGCGATCGTGATGGGCATCGTGACGGTCAGTGCGTCCGCCGGCGGTCATGTGGACTGGGCCGGAATCGGCTGGATTGCCATCAAGAGTTTCGGGATCTGGCTCGGCGTCACTCTGCTCGGGCTGGTGCTCGCCCACAAAATCGCCGCATTCCTGAAATGGTTTAAATCCGCAGCGACTTTTTCCATTCTCGCACTGGGGCTGGCGCTGCTGCTCGCGGGTCTGTTCGAACAGGCCGGACTTGCCATGATTATCGGCGCGTACATCATGGGACTGAGTCTTTCCAAAACGGATATCTCCTTTTCCATCCAGTCGAACCTGCATCCCATCTACAATTTCCTTGTGCCGGTCTTCTTCGTCGTCATGGGCATGCTTGTGGACGTCCGTGTTATGACGGATACCGAAGTGCTGACGCTCGGCCTGATCTACTCCGCGGTGGCGGTTCTCGCCAAGATTCTCGGCTGCGCGCTGCCTGCATACTTCATGAATTTCAACCTGCTCGGCGCGCTTCGCATCGGAACCGGAATGATTCCCCGCGGAGAAGTCGCCCTGATTATCGGCGGCATCGGTGTTACGACAATGATGACGCTCAACGGGCAGAAGGTTCCGATTCTCGACTCCAGACTCTTCGGTGTCGGCATTATCATGACACTGGTCACGACACTGGTTGCGCCGCCGCTGCTCAACATCATGCTGAGCATGAAAGGCAAGGGAGTCAGGAAGGAGGTCAAGGACATGTCGACGGTGCATACCGCATTCAGTTTCCCCTCCGAAGTCGTCGCGGACTTTGTCCTGCAGGGGGTCATGGAAAACTTCCGCAGGGAAGGCTTCCGTCATTCCGCCCTTGACAAGGAGGCCGGAATCATCCACCTCCGGAGAAACGACATGGTGTTTGCGATGACGTTTCATGACTGCCAGATCGTTTTCGACTCCAATCCGGATGAAGTCTTTCTGATCAAGGCCGTGATGTATGAGACATTCGTCGAACTTCACCAGTGTCTGAACAAGCTCAAGGAACTCTCCCGCCCAGAGGAAATACGCAAACAGCTCTTCGACGGAAAGAGTCTGAATAAAAACGACATCGGAAAATACATGATTCCAATCGAGCGGATCATCCTTTCCGACTGCATTGTAACGGAACTGAAAGCCACGACCAAGGAAGGCGTCATTGAAGAGCTGATTGACGTTCTCGACCGGAACAAACGCCTTGTCGATCGTGAGAAATGCCTTTCCGCCGTGCTGGAACGGGAGAATACCGTCTCCACATGTCTGCCGGGCGGTCTGGCGCTTCCCCATGGAAGAACAGACGGTGTCACGGATCTCGCCTGCGCAATCGGCATAAAAAAGGAAGGCTATTCCTTCGATGCTCCGGACAAAGAGGTCACCAGGATCATCATTCTGTCCCTCTGTCCGAAGGATTCCAGCGAACCCTTCCTCCAGTTCATGTCGCAGGTTGCGGCCGTCCTGAACAGCAAGGAAAACATTGCGGATATTCTGAAAGCCTCCAGCGCGGGAGAAATCCGCAAAATCATGATTGCCCACGAATAGTTCTGAGGCACGGACCGGAATCGCCGTTCTCCGGCGGTTCCGGATTTTTCCGTTCTGTTCCGCGGCATCCGGCAGGAATGCTGTTTCCGTTTCGCAGACGGTCTTTTCATTCCTGACGGAGAAGAGGCCCTGCCCTCCGGCCCCCTGCAGGAAAGGAGCGGATTATTTCATAAAAAAAGCGGAATCCCGGTTGACTTTCCCGTGCTGCAGGATCATTTTATCAGAACTTAACAACACAAAGGAACCCGGTCATGGAAAATCAAGTCCCGTCCGATGTCGCTCAGAAAAAACTGATCGCCGGAATTCTCGGCATCCTTCTGGGATCTCTGGGGATTCACAAGTTCGTGCTCGGCTATCACGTCGAAGGAATCATCATGCTGCTCGTCTCGCTGCTGACATGCGGCCTGGCCGGCACCGTCATGGGAATTGTCAGACTGATTGAAGGCATCATTTATCTTACGACACCGGATGACAGATTCTATGAAACCTATATCGTGAACAAGAGGGGCTGGTTCTGATCCAGGCACAATGGGAATCGAAATAGAACGCAAATTCCTCCTGCGGGATAATTCCTGGCGCACCCGGGTTTCCGCCCGGACGCTTTACCGTCAGGCGTATCTTCATTTTCAGGAGCGGGAACACGGGATATTCCGGGTCCGGACTGCCGGAGAGAAAGGTTTTCTCACGCTCAAGGGCGCTCATCACGGATGCTCAAGGAGCGAATATGAGTATGAAATTCCTCTTGACGATGCTAATGAACTGATCGACAAGTTCTGTGCAGGCCCCGCGGTGGAGAAATACAGAAACATTGTCATGAACGGAGCGGACCGCTGGGAAATCGATGAATTTCTCGGTGAAAACAGCGGGCTGGTTCTCGCGGAACTGGAATTGAATTCCGAATCAGCTGTCTTTGAACATCCGTCCTGGCTGGGAATGGAAGTCACGGGCGACATGAAGTACAGCAACTCCTATCTCGCCCGTCATCCTTACGGAACCTGGAAAGCTTCAGGATCAATCCATCCGGAGGAGACGGCATGATGCGGAAGATCCTATGGAAAACTCTCTTCCTTTCATTCATCACAATCGGCATGTCTGCCATCCTGACAGGCGCGGAAGCCTGGAATACCGACTTCAAGAAGGCGCGTCAGGAAGGCCGGTCCAGAAAAATGCCGCTTCTGATGGTTTTCTCCGGATCGGACTGGTGCCGGCCGTGCATTCATCTGGAACGCAACGTGCTGAACAAAAGAAGCTTTATCGCGGAAGCATCGAGGAAGTATATTCTGTTCAAGGCGGATTTTCCCCGCGGCAGAACGCTCGGGCAGCAGCTGGAATCTCAGAATAAATCCCTTGCCGGCCGCTACAGCGTATACAGTTATCCGACCGTGATCGTTCTGGACGCGGCAAGCGGCCGGGTTCTTGCAAGGGAAACCGGATTCCCTCCCGGTATCGGCCCGCAGAAATTCCTGGAATACTTCAATGCCAAAACCGAAAAAGCCGGCAAATCGGCTCAGCCCGGGCAGCGGAAAACGGAACGCCGCGGAGGCGACGACGGAAATCCAAAATCGAATGGAACGGACCGCTGATCTGCTGCATCCGGTTTCATAAGCCGCCGGACAGCGCCCGAAAAGAAAGAGTGAACCCCGTGCCGCAAAGCCGCCCTGAGGGCGGAACGGTCCCCCACTGAATAAGGCTCCTTCCCGGAGAATATGCCTTCTATCGGAAAAGACGTCATCCGATGCCCTCCGGAGATGGGAGCCGTCGGACACCGGATGACTGGAAAACCTGGTCCCGCATCCGATTTTTCCGGACCGGGGCAGGATTTCCGATCCGGACGGAAGCTTTCACTTCCGGAAAAAGCGGATGTCCAGGTCCGGGTTATTTTTCAGGAGGACGGGGAAGCGGTTTTTCCGGTCCGCCGGGGGCGGGACCGTCCGGGCCGGGGCGACCGCGTTTCTCCCCTCTTTTGAGAACAGCTCCAGCCGTCTGTCAATATGTTCGGCTTTTCTGGATTTCATTTCGGCAATCCGTTTCTCTTCCCGCTGAATGGTTGCGTCAAAATCCTTTTCCACGACGGCACGTACCCTGGCCTTGTTCTCTTCCGTTGGATTTTCCCTGTAGGTTCTGACGGCGTCACGCAGTTCTTTGGAAGGTCTGCGGGCGTCACGCGGACCACGCATCGGGGGACGCGGACGGCGCCTCATTTCCTTCCTTTCCACAGGAGGCTTCGGCTCCGGTTCCTCTTCCGCAGCATAAAGCACAGGTGCGGTCATAGCCGCCGTCAGGAATGCCGTAATCAGGTATTTCGCCTTCATTGTGTCAGCTCCTTTTCTTTACAGGATGGTTTTTGTCTCGGACTCTGCAGAAGCCATTTTCATAACCGGGAAACGGAGAAAAAAAGAAAATATTGTGCAATGCCGGAACTTTTCCGGTAAAAAAGATTTCGGGACGAACACTCTCCGTCCGCACTTGCTTCGGAAAAGGAGAAAACAGGAAAAAAACTGAAACAAAACTGCACAGCGTCTGATATGACGAACAAATGACGGAGGGAAATGACGGAGGGAAATGACGGATCCGGCTTGCCGTCACGGGATCATTTTCCCCTGCTCTTCCCAATTACTTTCCGTATTGAACTGCGGATTCCGGCAAGCTGCCGTTTTGTTGTGACCAGGAAGAATACAACCGCCAGACTGACCGGGGCGAGAAGAAATACGGCATGTCCGAACTCCCGCAGCAGAACCGCGCCGGATGCCGCTCCCGCGACGAAACAGGCGATCACGAGAAAATAGCGGAAACACTTCTGCAGTTCCGCCTGATCCTCCCCGCTGAAATGACGGAACAGCGCCTCCGTGCCGCTTCTCAGATTGCCCGTGCACATCGTGGAAGCAAAAGGCAGTCCATGAACCCGGCGGAAAGTTTGAACCTGAAGTGCGCAGACAAAAGAGATCAGGGAGTTGACCGCGAAATCCAGATCTCCGAAAGGAATCAGAACGATCGGCGCCAGACAGAAAGTCTCAAGAAGCAGCACGGACTGGTGCCAGCCGATCCGCCGGGCACGGGGCAGCACTCTGTGAATGGCCTCGGCGGTAAACACGCCCAGCGCATAGAAACAGATCGCCAGGAGGTATTTTGCCGCGGAAAACCATTCCAGATTTGCCAGATTGAAACCGAAAAGCACCATGTTTCCGGTGACGGCGTTGGCAAAGACCTTTCCCCGGTAAAGATAAGTGTAAATATCCAGAAAACCGCCGGTCATGCTCAGGAGACATGCCGCCGCCAGACGCTCCGCGCCGGGGTTCTGTGCTGAGTTCATAGGATTCATAAACGATTCCACAGCTGTTCCGTGAATTGACACCAGACGGATAATATACCATGCCGTGGAAATATAGCAAAAAATATTTCCCGCACCGGAACATTCCGTTTTTGCAGGGGTCTTTTTCCATGCGAAAACACAAGAACAAAATCACAGGGAGGACGAAATGGGAAATTGTTCAATCTCCAATCATGCCGGACAGAAAAAATCGGAGGTTTTCAATGCGGAAAAGGCGGTCGCATACGCGGAAAACGCCGTTGTCAGCCGCACCATACTGGAAAACAGCGGAGGCACCGTGACACTTTTCGCCTTCGATGCGAATCAGGGACTCAGCGAACACTCCGCTCCGTTCGATGCACTGGTCAGCGTGCTGGACGGAGAGGTCAGAATCACAATCGGCGGCATCCCGCACCATCTGAAACGCGGAGACTGCATTGTCATGCCGGCAGACGTTCCGCATGCGCTGGAGGCGGTGACCGCCTTCAGGATGATGCTTGCGATGATCCGTCCGTAAGCGGCACTGCGGCTCACTCGCTCTCGTGTTTCGCCCGGCGCGTCATGAGCTCCCGCACGGCGTCCGCCGGGGCCTTCCCCTGATAGAGGATTCCGTAAATGACATTGGCCACCGGAGTTTCAACCCCGCATTTCCGCGCCAGCTCATACATGGATTCGGATGTCTTCACTCCTTCGGCGACCACCATTCCCATGGAGCGGATGATTTCGTCGATCCTCCGTCCTTTTCCGAGTTCCTCGCCGACATATCGGTTGCGGCTGTGACGGCTCATGCAGGTTACGATGAGGTCCCCGACACCGCTCAGGCCGGAGAATGTCTGCGCCCGGCCGCCTAGCGTCACGCCGAGACGGCTCATCTCCGCGATCGCCCGGGTCATCAGAGCGGCCTTCGGATTGTCCCCGAGCCCCATGCCGTCGATCATGCCGCAGGCAATGGCGTAAACGTTCTTCAGCGCGCCTCCCAGTTCCACGCCGGTCAGATCATCCGAGGTGTAAACGCGGAAAAACTCGTTCATGAACAGATTCTGCAGTTCGACGGCAAGCCCGATGTCCGGCGAAGCGATTACGACGGCCGTAGGAACCTTGCGCGACACCTCCTCGGCATGGCTCGGACCCGACAATGCCGCATAGCGGCTCTCTCCGAGAATCTCCGAACAGATCTCGCTCATGCGCTTCAGCGAACCGGTCTCAATTCCCTTGGCGATGTCCAGCAGGCGGTGCTGCTCCTTCCGGAAACAGGGTCTGAGCGCCTTCAGCGTCCCGCGCATATACTGCGACGGCGAGGCGAGAACCAGAAGATCGGCGTCCGCGACGGCTTTCACGATATCCGCTTCCGCGCGCAGCTCTTCCGGCAGCGTCACACCCTTGAGGAATTGATTCACGCCGGTCGCGCGGATGGCTTCGATGTTTTCACGGAACGGCCCCCAGAGGGTCACGTCATGCCCGTTCCAGAGCAGAACCAGCGCAAGAGAAGTGCCCCAGGCGCCGTCGCCGAGAACCGTGATTTTTGAAATGGAGCGATTCATTTCCCCTCCTTTTTTTCAGGGGATTTCCCCTTGTCTGAGAAACGGTTCTCCGTCCCGTTGAGCAGCCGTTTGATATTGGAAGCGTGCCGGAGCAGAGCAAGCAGAGCAAGCACGCAGAAGAGCGCCATCTCCGTCGCGGAGCAGATCCATACGCCGGAGAGTCTCATGATCCAGGCGAACACGGGAAGAGAAACTGCCGCGAGAATGCTCGCCAGCGAAACGTAGCGGGAAAGAAAAAACACCGCAGCCCATATCACGCCCGCGGACAGCAGCGACGGCGGATTCAGCGCAAGAATCGCCCCTGCGGCCGTGGAGATCCCCTTTCCGCCGTGAAAACGGAGATAGACCGGATAAATGTGCCCGCAGACGGTGGACAGCGCGGCCAGCGACGGCAGGACTCCATACGGATCGTCCCAATGCCGGTATCTCACAAGAAGCGCGGCAGCCAGAACGGGAAGAATGCCTTTCAGAAAATCCAGGACGAAACAGAGTCTGCCCCAGCTTTTCCCGACGACGCGCGCGACGTTCGTTGCGCCGATGTTGCCGCTGCCCTGCGTCCGGATATCCACTCCCTTGATCCTTCCGATCAGAAAACCGAACGGAATGGAACCGGTCAGATACGGCAGCACGACTGCCGCACCATAGCAAAGCGTCATTTCCAAAGGTGTCGCCATTTTCTCTCCATTTGATTTGCGTCCGCGCCATTCCGGATTTATATTGCTGTCCGCGGCTGAAAACGACTGGAGTATTATTATGCGTCAAAATGGAAAAATTTCAAGTGAAAAGCAGGAAACTTTTTTACCGAAACTGATCTGCGCCTCCTCGGACGAATCGGCGGACATCCTGTATGCGAGCGGATTTCACGCTCCTGATGAATTCCTTTATTTCGAAACGGAACAGCGCAGGGGAATCGTAGTCTCGCCTCTGGAATATTCCCGCGCCTGCGCGGAAGCGAAAGAAGGCGTGGAGGTGATCGACCGTTCCGCACTGATGCGCGAGTGCGGAACCGACCGGCCGTTTCTTCCGTTTTTCAGCAGACGCCTCGGAGTCCCGCGCTGGTGCGTGCCGGAACGATTTCCGCTGAAAACGGCGATTGAACTCTCCGATGCGGGAATCGAAGTCATCTGCGTGAAAGCGCCGTTCTTCCCCGCGCGGGAGTGCAAGACAAGAGAAGAGATCGCCGCAATCGCAAAATCCGTCAGGGCGACGGAAGAGATGATGAGACTGCTCCATGCGATGCTCGCCGAATCGAAGGTCAATGCGCAGGGATGTCTTGAACTTGCCGGACGGGTTGTCACCTGCGAACGTCTCCGCGCGGAAATCGAGGGAAACTTCAAGCGGATGGGATACACGGCTTCCCGGACGATCATCGCCTGCGGCGTGCAGAGCGCCGCGCCGCACAACATCGGAAGCGGCCCGGTCCGCGCCGGCGAAGTGCTGGTGGCAGACATTTTCCCGCGCAGCGACGCGACAGGCTACTGGGGCGACATGACCCGCACATTCCTCAAGGGCCGCGCGCCGAAACACGTTCTGCGCGCCTATCGCGCCGTGCGGAAGGCCTCTGAAACGGCGCTCGGCATGATCCGCGCCGGCGTCGCCGCCTCCGAAGTGCACATCGCGGCGGCGAAGACCATGGAGGAGCTCGGATTCCGGACCGGCAGGAAGCGCGGCGGGATGCCGTGCGGGTTCATTCACGGCCTCGGACACGGTGTCGGACTCGAAATTCATGAAGGGCCGCGCGTCTCGCCGCTCAATACGCGCCCTCTCCGCAGAGGAAATGTCGTCAGCGTCGAACCCGGGCTCTACGATCCGGACTGGGGCGGAATCCGCCTGGAGGATCTGGTCGCCGTTACCGGAACGGGGTGCCGGAACTTCAATACGATGGAAAAGGAACTCGAAATTCCGTAAGGGCGGCGGAAGAAAAAAACGTCACATCCGGAAAAGACCGTATTTGAGGATGCAGCGGAGGGCGGAGACGCCGTCCTTCCAGGAGATTTTCTTGCCTTCGGCATAGGTCCGGCAGGAATAGGAGACCGGAACTTCATAGAACAGAATGTCCTGCCGCGATGCCTTCAGCGTGATTTCCGGCTCGAATCCGAAACGCCGCTCGCGCAGTTCGATTTTCTCAAGCACGGAACGCCGGAACATCTTGTAGCAGCACTCCATGTCGCTGAGCGCGAGATTCGAGAACATGTTGCAGAACGAGGTCAGGAAGGCATTGATCTTCAGATGCCAGAAGTACATGACACGGTGCGGAAGCCCTTTTACAAACGCCTCCCGCGCGCCGAACACGAAATCGGCCTTGTTTTCCAGAATCGGGGCAAGCAGGCGCGGCAGCTCGTCAGGATTGTACTCGAAATCGGAGTCCTGCACCGTGATGACGTCGCCCGTGGCGAGTTTGAATCCGGTATGAAGCGCAGCGCCCTTTCCGCCGTTCCTTTCATGCCGGCAGACCTTCACGCCGCGCGCCTCCCACGCCTTGAGCTTCTCGAATGTGCCGTCCTTCGAGCAGTCGTCCACGGCGACCAGTTCCACTTCGACCCCGTCCTGAAAACGGACGTTCCTCACCCGCTCCAGAACCGCGTCGATGAATTTCTCCTCGTTGTAAACCGGAATTACAATAGAAAGTTTCATGTTTCTCACCATTTTTCATTGAACAAAGGGAACTTTACGACTGGAAAAGTTGTTTTTCAAGTAATAATGTAATGGAATTCGGCAAAATTGCGCCACGTCTGGAAAGACAGTTCCGGCGCGGAATGGAAAATGACGGAAGAAGAACGATGAATAAAAATACATACCTCAATGTGCTTGCAACGGGGATTTTCCTTGTCATGCTGCTGGCCGGCTTTGTCGTCGTCAAGGCGCTCGACCAGCTGCGCTTCTCCATGGAGGAAATGAGCCGCACCGTGAAGAATCTGGAATCGCGCATCGCCAATCTGCGCATCGCTCCCGCTCAGACAACGCCGTCCGCCGCGGAAAACCATAATGCCGCGGAGGTCGCAAACCGCCGTTATTACGACCCGGATGCGGAGAGCGGCGGACGCCTCATCACCGCGTTCGGAGCGGACGTCGGCAACATGAACATGCTTATCACCAACGACGCGTACGTTTCCGAAATCTGGGCGAAGACCATGGACTCCCTCGCGGAACGCGACTATGCCGACGACGGCTCCGGCGAACTCAAGCCGATGCTGGCGGAATCCTGGACGGTCTCACCGGACAGGCGGAAATACCGCGTCAGGCTGCGCAAAGGCGTTCTCTGGCACGATTTCACGGACCCGGTCACTGGAAAAGAGTGGAAAAACCGCGAAGTCACCGCGCACGACTTCAAATTCTATCTGGACGTCGTGAAAAACGAAACGGTGGACTGCGCCCCGCTTCGCGGATACCTCAAGGACATCGACCGGATTGACGTTCTCAATGACCATGAGTTCGAAGTGATCTGGAGCAAGCCCTACTTTCTCGCCGAGGACATTTCCCTGGGACTGATTCCGCTTCCGCGGCACCTCTACCACGCCTACGACGGCCCGTTCGACGGCAAACGGTTCAACGACGACCATGAACGCAACCGCATGATCGTCGGCTGCGGCCCCTACCGCTTCGACAAATGGGAAAAGGGCAGGAGAATCGTTCTCCGCAGATTCGACAACTATTACGGCGCGCGCCTCGGTATCCGGCCCCCGATCGAAACGATCTCGTTCGACATCATTCAGCATCCGAACACCCGGCTCCAGGCGCTGCTCTCCGGAGAGCTTGATCTGGACGCGCTCTCTCCCGACCAGTGGATCAACCGCACAAACTCCGCCGCATTCAAACCGGACGGCTTTCTGGAAAAAATCGAATATCCGACCGGCATGTATTCCTACATCGGCCTCAACCAGAACAATCCGATCTTCCGCGACAGGAAGGTGCGCCAGGCATTAAGCCATCTGGTCAACCGGGAGAAAATTCTGAAGGATGTGTTTTTCAATCTCGCTGAAATGGTCTCCGGTCCCTTCCCGAAGACCAGCGCGGCCTACGATCAGAGCGTCAAGCCATATGCGTTCGACATCGCTTCGGCAAAAAAGCTTCTTGCCGAAGCGGGATGGAAAGATACCGACGGCGACGGCATTCTGGACAGGGACGGAAAACCCTTCCGTTTCACGCTGATCTATCCGAACGTCTCCGTGACCTATCAGAAAATGCTTCCGATCATCAAGGAGGACATGGCGAAGGCCGGTGTCCAGATGGAGCTTCTGGGAATCGAATGGTCCGTTCTGGTCCAGCGTCTGGAGAAAAAGCAGTTCGACGCGTGCTCGCTCGCATGGACCGGCACGCTGAAACCCGATCCCTATCAGCTGTGGCACTCCTCGCTTGCAGACGTGAACGCTTCGAGCAATCACATTGCCTTCGCCAATCCGAAGGCGGATGAGCTGATCGAAAAGATCCGCGTCTGCTTCGACAGCGCCGAACGCAACAGACTCTATCATGAATTCCACCGGCTGATTCATGAGGAGGAGCCTTATCTCTTTCTCTTCGCGCCGCACAGTCTGGTCGCGGTCAACAAGCGCTACAACAACCGCAGAGTGTTTCATGACGGGCTCAAGACCAATATCCTCTGGGTGAAACGCGATCAGCAGATGCGCGTTCCGGGGTACTGAGCATGAACGGCGGGCAGACGCTCCGGAGAAAACGCATTGCGTATTTCGCGCTGCTGCTCTGCCTGCTTTCCGCCTTTGCGCATCTCTTCCGCGCGTTCTGGTTCGACGAAGTCATCACGCTGGACAACTTCGTATTGTATCCGCCGCTTTCCCGCATCTATTTTCTCTATGAAATTCCGAACAACCACATTGTCTTTTCGATGCTGGAAAAAATCTGGATCGGTTTTCTCGCGCTTTTTTCGGACAATACGCCGTTCTTTCTGTTCCGCGGACTCTCCGTTCTCGCCGGCGCGTCCGCCGTATTCCTTCTGACAAAACGCATGGTGCGCTCCTGCGGGATGTATGCGGGCGGACTGACGGCTCTCGCATTCGCGGCAAGTTCCGCATGCGGCGTTTTCATGACCGGAATCCGCGGCTACATGCTCGGATTCCTGTTCACGGTTCTGCTTCTGGCGCTTGGAGAAAAACTTCTGAAGCGTCCAAACGGATGGAGCCATCTTCTCTATTTCCTTGTCTGTTTTCTTTCCGTCGGCACAACGCCGAGCAATCTAGCCGCACTCTACGGCGCGGCGCTCTTCTACATGCCCGCGCTGATGCGCCGCAGACGATACAAATCGATTCTTTTTTTCTTCACCGCCCCCGTCGCGGCACTGGTTCTCTTCTACGCACCCATCCATGAGAAATTTTTCCGGTGCATGAGACTTGGAGAGGGCTGGTTTTCGCCGGAAAGCGCAATGGCAAATCTTTATCTCTCCTTCGCGCTGACGCTTGTTGGAATCCTGCCGTTCTGCGTCATAGGCACAGCCCGTCTGTGGAAACGTATTCCCCGGCTGCGGACGGCATGCGCCGCGGGGATTCTCATCCTCCTTCTTCCGCTTCCGGCGTTTTTCGTATTCCGCGCACCGGTGTTTCCGCGCGTCTTTTTTCCGCTGTTTCCCGTCTGGCTTCTTCTGGCCGGCTATGCGCTCCGCGGATATCTGAAAGCGCAAATTCTGAAGCGGAACAGGATGCTGTGCGCCCTGCCTCTCGTTCTGCAGCTTCTCTGCACTGCGCTTCTGGCGAACGCGGGGGACTTTGCAAGCGATTTTCTGTTCCAAAGCGGACGGCGCGACGACCTGACAATGCCCTATTATGCCAGAAACGGATTCGATCCGCAGAAAATAGTCTCTCTGATTCAGGATAAGGCCCGGACGGGGGAACGCCCGCTGGTTTTCATCACGTTTGACGCGGATTATCCGTCCATCCTGTTTTCCGCATCCTGCACGGAGCTGCCGGAAGACACGTTTATTGCGGATCTTCCGAAGAGACCGCCGGTCGCGGATCTGGACCTCCCCCGTGGAGGAACCGTCTATCTGGTCACGGCGGGCGGGGAAGACCTGAAACGGGCAATGCGCCGATTCGGCTTCACAAGCGCCGTTCCGGTATGGACCGGACCCTATCAGCGGCTTGACAAGGTCAGCAGATGAGGCGCCGGGAAACTGCCGGAATCAGCAGATTTGAACATGACAGCAGACAGGAGAGGTGTTTATGAGACTTGATTTCCGTATTGACTGGGGCTACCAGTATCTGTATTCACGCCGCCATTACCATCCCGTGTATCTGTGGGACGGTTTTCTGGAATGCCGCAACGGCACGGTTGAGGAAACATATCAGCTTGATTATCCTGTCATCTGGTACGGTCCCGGACACTGTGCGCATGAAACGCGCCTTCCCGCTCCGGAGTGGAAGAGCCGAACCCGCAGAGGTCTTTCCGGCATCCGCTTCGTCGCGGAAGTCGGCGACGGCACAACGTTTCATCTGCATACCCTCTCGGGCGACTTTTCCTTTTCCGCGAAGGAGATCCTGGAAAAAGGCAGGATCGTCTTTCCCGTCGGCCCGAAATATCTCGGCTGCCATGCAGCCGCAACCCGCACCGGATATCTCTGGTTCCGCCCCGCACCGAAGGCAGACCAGCAGGTCTGGGAGGCGGACGATCTTCCGCTCCCGGTTCACGACTGGGCGCGGATGCGCACGGCATGGCTGGCCCCCGGTGAAACGCTGGAGGTGGAGGCGGAGATTCCGAAATGGAAAAGCGACTTTGCCGAGAACATTCTGCACCTCGTCGCCATGGCCGCGCCCGAATACACGCCAGGCAGGGAGAAACAGACACACGATACCTTCCCGATGACACTCCTGCTTGACGGAACCGAGACCGCGCATTTCACCCATTACTTCCGCGAACATGACACATTCATGCAGATGCTTGAGGATGTCTGGATCCGTTTCCAGGCATCCCCCGGCAGACACCGCATCGGCATCCGGAACGGCAGCAAACGCTTTTTCCTCCTTTTCAGCCGTATCACGCTCCAGCAGAGCATGCACAACCATCTGGAGTTCTCGCTCCCCGCGTGGGCGCTTGTCAACGAACCGCTGACCGGAAGGATTTTCGCAGCCTGCCCGGACAATGTCACGATCCGCTGGCCCGGCGGTTCGACGGAGCTCAGTCTTCAGCCCGGCTGGAACGATTTCGCCTTCACGCTCGCCGCTCCCGGTGTAAATGTCCCTGTTGAAGCGGAACATTCCTCGGGCGTGATTCCGGCGGTCTACGCGCTCGCGGAAGAGACGCCTCCGGTCACAGTCGGTTACGATATGACCGTGGTTCCGCACGACAGCAGCGGTTTCATGGACTGGCTTCTCGACTATACCTGGCGGACCCGGCTCGGCAATCTCGTCGTGTTCCGCTCCTTCCTGCGGAAGAGCCCGGAAACCGCGGAAACGCTACCCGTGGATCCGGAACTTCTCTCCCGCTGGGGTGCTTTCTGCCGGAAACACGGCATCTCCGTCGAGGCCGCCACCGATTTTGATGACGGCGCACTCGTGGCGGCCGCCGGAGAAGCGCTCCACAGCGTCGGCCGCCACGAATGGCCGGGAGCTGTCTACGCGTTCGACCCGAAGGAACCCTGGAGTTCCTCCGACATGAAGGAGGCGATGGATCACTATCTCAACTACCTGAAAATCGAGATCGACCGCGCCCATCGCGCCGCACCGCGCGCGGCGTTCGGCGACGCGTCCGGCGGACACCGCTACTGCTATCTTGCGGGCGTCGATTTCATCCGGACGGAAACGATGGTGCCGCATACCCAGCACCTCTGTTCGCAGGCACGTCCCGCCGCCGAGGCGCTGGGTTCCGGCGAATGGGGCGTTCACATCGCCATCCAGCACGCCGTTCAGCCCTATTTCAAGACCCATCTCGGGATGTATTTCCTTTCGCTCTTCCAGCCATGGATGATGGGCGCTTCCATGATCTACGAGGAAGATTCCCTCTTTCAGCTTTTCAAGGAGGAGCGTCAGAGCTGGGACGACGCGCTGACCAAGGGGAAACGGGATATGACACGCAGCTTCTTCCGCTTTGTCAAAACCCATCCGCGCAGAGGAAAGAACAAGCGCGCCATCGCGTTTCTGGAAGGACGTTATGCGGCGCCTTTCAACGGATTCATCTGTGATGTGGAGCAAACCCCGGAATACTCCGTCTGGGGCCTGTTCGGAAATCCCGATCCGGCATGGGGACACGGCCAGCCGGAAAAATGCCGCCAGCTCCTTGATGTCCTGATGCCCGGGGCAAGCACGCATCCCCTGCGCCAGCGTTACGACCGGAGGCGCTTCTTTTTCTCCGGCACACCGTACGGCGACTTCGACGAAGTGCCTGTCGAGGCGGAAAGTTCTTATTTCCATCAGTATGCCCTGCTGCTCAATCTCGGCTGGAACACAATGATCCCCGAAGATTATGCAAAACTGCTCGATTATGTCAGAAACGGCGGGACGCTCCTGACCGGCCTGCCGCAGTTCAGCACGCATGTCAGACGTGATTTTCTGCGCTCCTGGCAGGATCTCGCACTCTGGAACGGCGGAGATTTCACCGAACTCTGCGGGGTGAGAATCACCGGTCCGGGAGAGGAATACAGCGGACAATGGAACGCCGCAGGACGCGAATCCTTCCCCGAGCCCGAACTTTCCGCGCTGCCGAGCCGCTCCGCGGACGAGGACGGGCCCTGCCGTCTCGCCGAGGCGGAACTTTCGGGAGCGGAAATCGTCGCCTGGGATGCTTCCACAGGAAAACCGATGATGGTCCGATACAATGTCGGCAGGGGATGTGTCTATCTGCTCACGGCATGGGCCTATCCCGGACACGAGCGTCTGCAGAACTTTTCCGCGGCGTGGATTGCCAAGCTCGCAGCCGAAAAACGCGGCGCAATTCATGTGGAAGATCCATCACGCGAGGTGTTCTGGACCCGCTGGGAGGAGGAAAACGCCTGTTCACGTCTGATGCTTCTGAACACGGACTGGACCGGACCCAATGAGAAAACAGTCCGCGTCCACACGCCGGATTATGCCCTGAAGACACTGGTGCGCGAAAGGATTCCGCTGATCCTGACGCTTCTGCCGTTTGCCGCGCTGGAGCCGGATCCCGACATTCATATCGAAATCCTTTCCGCCGGCCCGGACCATGCGAAACTCCGTTTCCACGGCACCGGCGTGCGGAATCTGGTCATTCACTGGAAGAATGGAAGGCGCGAAGTGCGCGTCCTGGATCTGCACAGCGCGGGCACATGCCTGGAGCTTGAACTCAGCTCCGCGGAGGGACGGCGCTGAAACATCGCAGGGTGTCATGATTCCGCTGCCGGAGCTTCCCCACTGCCGTTTCCGCGGAAATGAACGGCTCCGGCACAGGCAGCCTTCTCCGCGGAACGGATCAGCGGCGGGCAAGAACCACCTTGACGGCATCGACGACATCATCCTGGTCGCGTTCCGTCATGTCCGGGAACAGCGGAAGCGAACAGATCCTGTCGGAGTTCCATTCCGTGTTCGGATACATGCCTTCCCGATACCCGAGCGCCTCGCGGTAGTATTTCTGCAGGTGTGTGCAGCGGAAATGAAGTCCCGTCCCGATATTGCGTCTTTTGAGTTCCGCCATGAATTCGTCGCGCGTCACCCTTGCCTTTTCGGTCACGCGGACAACGAAAAGATGCCAGGAATGCTTGAACTTATAATCCGGATCGCGGAGCGGCATGATTTCCCCGATTCCGCTGAACTTTTCACGGTAGCGGAGCGCCAGCGCTTCGCGTTTCGAATTGAGTTCCTCGACACGGGCAAGCTGGCGCAGCCCGAGCACCGCCTGCATGTCCGGCATATTGAACTTGAATCCGGGCTCCACAACCTGCGCCTGGGGGGCGCGTCCGTGCGTCTGGCGGTCATAGGCGTCCACGCCGAGACCATGGAATTTCAAACTGCGGACACGTGCGGCAAGTTCCGGATCAAACGTCGTGAACATTCCTCCTTCGCCGGTTGTGATGTTCTTGATCGGATGGAAGGAGAACATGCAGGTGCCTTTTGAGCCGATGCGCTCGCCGTTCCATTCGGTTCCGAGCGCGTGGGCGGCGTCCTCCACCAGAGGAATGCCGTGCTTCTCCGCAACGGCGCGGAGCGGTCCCATGTTCAGGGCGGCACCGGCGAAGTGAACGGGAACGATCAGTTTTGTCCGCGGCGTGATTTTCTCCTCAAGCGCCTCCGGAGTGACCATCAGCGTATCGCGGTCCACATCGACGAACACCACCTTCGCGCCGAAAAGCAGAACCGTGTTCGGCAGCGACACCCATGTCATCGAAGGTGTGATGACTTCATCGCCCGGACCGATTCCAAGCGCGCGCAGCAGGACATGCATGACAGAGGTTTCCGAGGTCATGGCGACCGCCTCGCCGCAGGAAGTGTAACGCTTGAACGCCTCCTCGAACTGTGCCGCCCGGGGGCCGGTGGTGATCCAGCCGGAGCGAAGGACATCCGCAACCGCGGCTATGTCCTCTTCCGTAATGGATGGCTTGGAAAACGGGAGAAAATCGTTTCTCATCATCAAATTTCCTTCTGAAATCATTCGTTCCTGCCGGACGATGTCCCGTCCATGCTGTGGAAAATGAAAAAAGCAGTATCCCTCTTGCCGGATACTGCTTTCCAAAGTCCGGGAAACGGACTTCAGCCGCGGCGGCGCGCCGTCCGGCGCTTCTTTTCGCTGGGCTTTTCGAAGTGTCTCCTGTTGCGAAGCTCCTTGAGGGTGCCTTCCTTGTCAAGTTTCTTCTTGAGGCGGCGGAGCGCTCTGTCGATCGGTTCGCCTTTCTTCATGCGGATTTCGGTTGCTTCCATTGTGTTCACCCCCTTTCGTGATAAAGTATCAGAACTGTTTTTTCATTCATTTGCAAAACCGGCCTCGTCCACCAGCAGGTCGCGCAGTTTGCTGAGCGCCTGATTCTGAATCTGCCGGACGCGTTCCCGGGTTCTTCCGATTTCCTGACTGACCTCTTCCAGCGTCCTGGAACGGGTCCCGTCAAGGCCGAAGCGCATCTTCAGGATCATACGCTCGCGTTCATCCAGTTCCCCGAGCAGATCAACCAGGCGTCCGACGGATTCAACATCGCTCAGAATCCGGTCGGGCGTCATCGCGCCGCGGTCCGGAATGATGTCCTGAAATTCGCCGTCCTCGCCCTGCTGAATCGGATCATGCAGCGAAAAGGTCCGCAGATCCGCCAGGCGCAGCCCGGCCACGGTTCTCTCGCTGTAGTCCAGATCCTTGGCAATCTCCGCATCCGTGGGTTCACGACCGAGCTTTTCCGCCAGTTTCAGGCGGATGGACTTGATCTTGTTGATCTTCCCCGCCGACTGCACCGGAATGCGGATGATGCGGCTCTGGTTGGCAAGCGCACGGCGCATCGACTGCTTGATCCACCATGCGGCATAAGAACTGAATTTCGCACCTTTGGCCGGATCGAATTTCTCCACGGCGCGCATCAGACCGATATTCCCCTCGGAAATCAGATCCAGCAGCGGAAGCCCGAGCCCTTTGAAATCATGCGCAATTTTGACAACCAGA
Source organism: uncultured Victivallales bacterium (assembly GCA_944390795.1). Classification (GTDB taxonomy): domain Bacteria; phylum Verrucomicrobiota; class Lentisphaeria; order Victivallales; family UBA1829; genus UBA11452. Next base: position 542 of record CALXRI010000015.1, on the reverse strand, counting down.
CGGAGATTCGCCTTGATCAGAGTGGCGCGCGCCTCGTCATGCGCCATGTTGTCACTGCCATGAATCTTTGCGGCGAGATCCACCTCCTGCTCCTTCGTCACGAGGGAAATCTGACCGATATCCTGCATATAGACCTTCATGGTGTCGTTTTTGGAAACGACGCCGACTTTCCCGCCCGGCAGAAGCTCTTTTTTCTCCTCGTCAAGTTCGGAATCGCTTTCCACAGACTCGGATGCCTCCGGGACTTCCTGTTCGGGAAGAACCTGCAGAGTGGAAGGGGTATAATCAACCTTTCCCGGTTTTTTCCCTTGAACTTTCGATTCTTTCTTTTCCGACAGCCTCGACTCCGTCTTTGCGACGGGCTTCCCCTCGGGCTTCACGGGAACGGGTTTCCCCTCGGGCTTCACGGGAACGGGCTTCCCCTCGGGCTTCAATGACATCTTTTTTTCAGGAACCCCCGAAGCATTCTTCCCCGAAGCCTTCGACTCCGTCTTCACGGAGGCCCTGACCGCCGGTTTCAAGCCGGACTTCACGGGAACGGA
>CALXRI010000014.1 GCA_944390795.1 uncultured Victivallales bacterium | reverse complement strand
TGCACTGACATTGTATCCCAGATACCGCATTGTTCCGGCAATGTGTTCATATCCCCAATCGGGATTGCTTTTCGCCAGCTGCAGGACTCTTTCAACTATTTCCGGAGAGACGGTGGATGCAACTTATATTTCAGCAAAAAAACAAGGAGCATCCATGAAACCATCAAAGCATAAAATGACCGTATTATCGCAAATTTTCAAGTTGATTCCGCGAAATTTGATTCCGAAACTTGCCAATGAGTTCGGAATAGACAGGCAGTCTCGGGTGTTCAGCCCGACGAGTCATGTTCTGGCTATACCCCATTTATTGGCGATTGCAAGGTATGAGAAAAGTGGTAAAGATGCCCCCCGATCTATGTTTAACCATTTCCGTATACCCCGATAAGAAGAAAAATTCCACAAAAGCCCATAAGGACGAAAAAGTGAAATGTTTTTAAAGAAAATTTCACAGAAAACGGGGGTCTGAATGAAAAATGGCAGCCATGTGTTCAACTGCACCCTTTTTGCCAGTTAAAATAGAACGATTTTTGAGGCGGAAGAGGCAACGTTTTTCAAATCAGACTGAGGGTGCGGAAAAAATCTTGATAGAGAAATGTTTTCTGGCCCCCCGTTAAAACAGGGTGTCAGTTATAATTTTTGAACTCAAATCCGGGTCAGAAAAAAGAGGGTGTTTTTTCATTTCGACCGAGTGCGATACCCCCCACCCATGCCAGTTACACTACAAAAATTAAAGATTGTTCATAATCAACGACTTGCTACTTTAACTGAATTTTTGACCTTTTCAGCAAAACTCAGAATTCAGACGCCGAAGTCGTGATTTTCCTCTGAAAAAGACCTTTTTTCAGATTCTGAGTGTGTTTCAAACACACCTCGGCAATTTGCGCAAATTCCTTTACGCCAACGACTTTTAGCGCTTTTGAATAAAAGATTCTCTTTTTACCAGAAATCGGAAAGGGAAAAATAAATGGCGGAGAGAGGGGGATTCGAACCCCCGGAGGCTTGCGCCTCTGCGGTTTTCAAGACCGCCGCCTTAAACCACTCGACCATCTCTCCAGACAATTGGGAACGCAGTAATATGAATCCTTTCTTTTCAATTTCAAGCTGACTCCGGGATTTTGTTTCTTTTTTCAGAACGTGAATAAGGGCAACTCACGACATGCATATTATGGATTCCTTCAATCGGAAATTGTCCGGAAACAGTCATGGCAGCCAATTCATTCCGCAAAATTTCATCCGCAGCCGTGATGCAGCATTTTTTCACCTCTCCGCTTATTCCTCATGATTCCAATTCATGATTTCCCTGAAATGCACAAGCGTCTTCCAGTGCGCCTCTTTCCCGGGGTGGACAACTGCTATTAGAAGATTGGTGTAAAAGCCTTTGATTTACTATATCCCATTGCTTATCGCTTGCAAGTGCCGGAATAGACTTCGTCCGACGTCTGATATTGATGAGCTGAGTAAATCCGCCTGGAGTTGTAAAAACTCACATAATGCGTGGGTCAGAATGCCGTGAGACCGGAGTTCCGCCACGAACTTCGAGCTGGAGGAATTGACTCCCTTGATCCGAATTGCAAACCTCCGCTTTCCATAGGAATCCACAGCATTTCCTGATGTTTCGACACAATGAGAAGCGTCCATTGCATTCACTGCGTTGTAAGCAAGGCCCCTGCGCTTGAACCAGCCGACGATTCCTATCACAAATGCCCGATGACCGGAGCCTGGAGTCCTGGATGTGGAAAAAGGCCGGAGAACGCCGAGTCGTAATTGAAAGCATCACGCTGCATTCGGACAACCCGGAGTCCGAAGCCTCGCCGTGGTAACTATAACAGCAACCAGAAAGGACTCGATACAATGAAAACAACAGCAATCCTCGCAGGACTCCTCACCTCCCTGCTGCTCCCGCTCGCCGCCGGAGAACAGAATGTGCCGCTCACGGGAATGCCGGGCGGAATTCCCTCCGAGTGGCGTCAGAATGTCAGCCCCTATTTCAAGCCGCTCGGGAAGATTGAGCTCGTGAAAGACGGCGGAGTCAACGCTGTCAAGCTCACTTCGGGAGCGAAACATACTGAAATGTCGCTGAACACGAATTACCCGACCAGCGCAGGCGATGTGATTGAAATCGAAGCGGACGCCAAAGGCTCCGGGACGGCCATGATCGGCATTTATGTCAACAACAAGGGCTGGGTGCTCACAAAACGCCATACGTTCAGCACTGCGGCTGATTTCACACACGTGAAAGCGGTCCTGAAAGAGGAAGACGGGAAACGCCCGGCTGACACCTTCCAAGTCTTTCTGGGCGCCGGCCCGAAATCCGAGGTGGTGTTCAAGAACATTAAAATGAAGACGCCCTGAGTCGTCTGCGACTCCCGCCGTCCGGATGCGAACAGCCCGGACGGTGTTTCGTTTTTAAAAAACGGTCTTCCGTTTCTCCGGGTTTGCATGACATTCCCCCATTCTCCTTTCCTTCCCGTAAAATCGCCACTTCCCCTGCTGTTTGCTGCAGCAAAGATTTCTGTTTTTTTCAAAAGACCTCTTGACAAAACCGCCTTTTCGGAATATAATAAATTAAAGTTTAATTAAAAAAATCCGGGGCGGAAATTCAATGCAGAAAACATCCTTTTCTTCCATTGCACGCGAACTTGGCGTCAGTACCGCCCTTGTTTCCAATGTCATGCGGAACACCTCCTCGACGACTCTGGCGGGAGAAGCGACAAAACAGCGGATTTTGGATGCCGCATGGCGAAAGGGACTGCGCTTGAGCAATACGATCGGAATTATCGTCCCCGGAGAAGTCCGCCGGAATGAAGCTCTGTTTTATCCCGGATTTGCAGGCATCACGGAACGGTGTGCGAAACTGGGATTCAGCAGCTCTCTTTTCATCGCGGACGCAGGAGTAAACGGCATTCCGGATTTTCTGCTGGAACGCAATGCATGCGGAATCATCTTCTGGAATGAAGCGCCGGGGCATATGCTCCGTTTTGCAGCGGAGGAAAAAATCCCTTTCGTCATTCTCAATCCGCAGCGGGAATATCCGGAAGCCGACACGGTTGCCTTCAATGATTACGCGACGATGCGTGAGCTGCTGGAATACCTGTATAGAAAATCTTACCGCGATTATATTTTCATTTCCGGAAACGGTCTGCGCTACATCGAAGAGCAGAAGCGTGCCTTCCGCGATTTTCTGAAAGAAAAAAATGTTTCGGGAACCCTGTTTGACAGACTGGAACGCAACATGGCGGAATTGAAAAAAATGGTTTCGGAATCCAATGAAAATACGGTCTTCATCACTTTTTCCCGTTATGAATCCATGAAGCTTCTGGAATATTTCGCCCGGTACTCCAAAACCTTTCCGAAAGACGGGGGCGTGGTCGCCTCCAATCTTCTGGCGGAATTTTATACGCCGCGCCTGACGGCAATTGTAAATCCGTATTATGAAAGCGGAAGCAGGGTTGTGGATATGATCGCGGAAAAATGGAAGGAACACAAGCTGTTTCTCCGGGAAAGAATTGTCCTGCTGGGCGCCATTCTCAAAAATCCATCGACGGGAGGTCCGGAATGAAAAAAGACTGTCTGCTCTTCAGCGCCTCATCTGAACTGGAATTGCACGGGAGCGGCATGCATCGCTTCATGCTGCGGAAAAAAGCACTTTCGCTTCCGATGCAGCGGCAGCCGGACCATGGAATCGGAAACCGGAAGGACAGATATGATAAATTTACGCTGATCGAATTATTAATCGTTGTTGCGATCCTTGCAATCCTTGCCGGCCTGCTGCTTCCGGCACTGAACAATGCAAAAGAAAAAGCGCATCGGACCTCGTGCCTGAACAATCTGAAACAAATCGGCTACGCCATAGAAATGTATGTCAATGACTATGCCTACTATCCCAAAGCCAACGGCCTGATTTTCGATGACTGGGATATTGCTTCGAAAAAACTGAGCAAGGCTCAGCTCGGTCAATACTTCAGGAGTACAAAAGTGTTTCAGTGTCCGGCGGACAGGGTACAGCGCCCCTCTCAATATATTCCAAGCTCCTACGGAATTTCCAATGTGGCGGAGGGAATCATGATTCCCGTTACCGGGTCTGTCATCCAATCTGCGACTGAATTAGGATTGGATGCAGGTTATCATACCAAAAGAATATATATAGAAAAGGCCAAAGGTGGGAGTTCCAATTATCTCATTGCCGGAGAACAGTGGACACCAACAAATTTTATCAATATCCGCCAGTCGGATATTTATGTCAAAGCCGCCATGTCATGGTCATCATTCATTGCATTCCGGAAGAGTGAACAGGGAGATGATCTGCCGGAACCGGTAAACCGCCACCTGCATGGCAAAGGGGCAAATTATTACTGGGGAGACGGTCATGCGTCCTTTGCATTATCCGAAAAGTTTATTGCCATCAAAAATTCCAAGGGCAGTTATTTTTACTGCAGTTTCATCAATTATCTGGCGAAACCGTAAATTTTTATTTTTCATATAAAAATATAATAAGATTCCAACAGGAAAGGGACAACAAACATGCTCCGCCGTAAAAGCATCCATGCAATTGCTGTGTTTGCGCTTCTTGCAGGAGCGTTTTCCTGCCTGGGTACGGTCAAAAGAAGTTATTCTTTCGACTCGCTGCCCGATGCAGGGGAAATGATAATCGGAAAATCACAGGATCAATATGTCGGAGTGAAAGATGGAGTCCTGAAGTTCCATCCGAACAATAAAAAATCTTTTTTCGGCGGAGTGACCTTTCCGTTGCGGCAATACGTCGAAAAGATTGAAATGACGCAGAACGCACTGAAAATTTCCTTCCGCCTCCGGGTTGCCGGACAGGTGCTGGAAACCAGGGGCGGACCTCATCTCGGATTGAAGTTATCTACGAAACAGGACAAGATTATTCACATGATATATCCGGGCCGCAAGGCGGCTTCGATGTCGCTTCGTCATGGGAAGACACGCATGTCGGAAAAGATCATCGGAGGTTTTCTGGACGGAAAAAATGAATGGAATGATATTTCTCTGTCGCTGACAGGCAATGAATTGACCATGTTTGTCAATAAGCGGCGCTCCTTCCACTGCACGTTCGAGACAGAGGCTTTGGACAATCTGTTTCTGTATGCCTACAATATTCCGATGGAGATTGACGATGTGAAAATCGAAGTGCTTGCGCTATCGGAAACGGCATTTGTTTCCGAGCCGCTTCTTCATGCGTCATTCAGGAATTCCTTCGACGGAACAGATCACAAGGGCACGAAAAAAATACCTGTCCTGCAAGGGAGGGTCGAAACGGATGCGGGGATTTCCGGCAACGGCATTTCCCTGAAGGACAAGCGTTCCTCCGTGACCTATGCTTCGGACACTGCGCTTTTCAGCAATCGCGGGGGAGGAGTCATGTTCTGGGTGAAACCTGGAATGGCGGAAAAACATTTGATCCTTTCCGCTGGAAATAAAAACAAGAATTTTTTCAAAATTTTCCAGATGCATAATTCCATAGCGGTGGAGATACAAAACAAGGGACTTCCGGAACAAACTCTTTTGCAGCGCTGGGGAAGGCAGGGAATCATCGGCAACTGGTATCATGTCGCGGTCACATGGCATGGAAAAAAAATCAGGCTTTACGTCAATGGACTCTCCTATACGCCGACCACAGTCGGCTTGCAATCCGACGGCAAGGAACTCCATTTCCCCGACCTGGAAAGCATCAAGCAGATCACCCTGCACGGCAAGTCCGCATTTTCTGATCTGAAAGTTTACCGCCGTCCGCTGAAAACAGAGGAAATCTATGCGGCATACCGGCAGTTCATGCCGATTGATCTTGTAATACAGCGCAGTCTGTACACATCCGGGCGGAAGTTCCATCTTCAGCTTCAGGCAGCTCCCGGCGGGGAGCTGATGTTCCCGGCGCCGCTGAAAAAAGACTCTGCGAAGGCGAGTGTGGAGCTGGGGTTTCAAATCAAGGATAAACACGGAAAGCTTCTCTGCTCGTTTGACAGAAAAAAATACGACATACCCCGGATCCGGACGATTGAACTGCCTGAATTGACATTGGAGCCGGGAAGCTATGCGCTTGAAACGGAAGTATTTTATCAGCAGGGGTGTTTTATCAGAACATTTGATTTTGCAGTTGCCCCGCAGTCTCCCGCACCGGTTCCAGAATCAGACGATAATTACATCTTAGGCAAAAGAATTTATCACAGAAAGTTTATCCAGGAAGATGAAAAAACTCTCCTTCAGAAGGGAAAGGCTCATTTTGTAACACGCAATGGCCTCGCTTATCTTGAAGCCGGGCAGGAACTCAATGACACCTTTGGTCTCATCATTCCTTTTGCGGAGGAAAACCGCGGCAAACCTGTTCTCCTCCGTTTTCACTGGCCGGATGACAGAGCACGCTGCATGGGACTGCAAATGTTCAAAAAAACAAAATATAAGGAACATCGGGATCGCCTCCAGGGCGGCATTCAGGCGGGAGGGGAATATCCTGAAACACAGAAAATGGTGCAAACCGACTATATTTTCTGGCCGGGAACGGAATCCTATCTTCTTCAGGTTTTGACCAAGGTAAAGGGAATGCCGGCGGCCTTGTCGGAAGTGGAAATCTTTGAAATAAAAGGAAAGCTTCCGGCATTGAAAATCAGAAAGCCGGAAGGAATGCCGGGCCGCAAGTTCGGATTCTTTGACGAAGATCAGAGTTTCATCACAAATCTGAACAAGGATGTCCCGCGCCCGAAAGAATATTCCGCTCAGACGCCATATTATCTGCACCATTTGCTGGAGTATTTCCGGTACACCGGACAGAATGCATTTGCAATGCCTGTTTTGCGCTATATCTGGATAGGCTACAATTCGGAAAGCATGAGTCCGCGCGGCGATCTCTTTCCAAGAAATTTTGATGAACTGCCCTATATATTTGACGAATTTGAAAAAAGCGGAGTTGATGTAACCGGACTGATTGACATCTGGAATCTTCCGGAATTTCATTTTGCGGCAAGAAGCGATATAAAAATTCCCGACGAGTGTTTCATGAAATACAAGGACGGCAGCGACGTCAAAGTCTTTCAAGAGAAAAGAATGAATTTCATGCATCCTCTTGTGCGTTCCATTTTCTTGAAACATATCCGGAATTTCGCGCGGATTCATAAAAACCAAAAGGCTTTGACCGGTTTTAACCTAACGTTGGATCATCTCAATCACGGAGAACATCCCTATCGCGCCTCCCTGGCCGGATATGACGATTATACCACGGGCCTTTTTGAAAAGGAAACGGGCATCAAGGTCCCCCGGATGAAAAGATATGATTTCTTAATGGGGGAAAAGAAGCGGGAATGGCTGCAATGGCGGGCCGACAAAGTCACGGAATTCATAAAGGCGGTGAGAGAGGAACTTGACAGAATCAATCCCCGCTGGAACCTTTATGTGACATACCGGTCTCTCACGCCGACAACTGAAACGGGAGATTTAAGAAGTTCCTGGGATTATCTTGCCGACGGTCTCATGGATCTGAATGCGATAAAAAAACTGCATAATACCTACCCCGCCCCGCAATTCCGGGCAAACGGACAACGCTGGTATTTGTTTCATTATGCAAAAAGAACCCGCCTGGATGAAATATTCTATAATGCGGCAATCCACGAGAATGCGAAAGTCGACGGTGCAGTCAGACAAATCCATTTCTTCAATTTCTACTATGAAACCTTATCCTCAACACTGGACAAAAACCACAACGCGTTCTTTACATCTCTGGATATAAAGCCATGGGGCCGTTATTCGTTGATGGACTGCATATGGTCGATCGGAAGGCTTGACGCATTGTATATTACAAGTGGCGGGCAGCCGCTCGGAACTCTGGGACGCGAAAAGGAGATGCGCGAATTTGCAAAGGCTTACAGGGCGTTGCCCGCAATGCCGTTCCGGGATGTGACAGAACAAAACGATCCCGTGGCCGTCCGGCAGCTTCAAACAAAAAACGGGACCTATTTTTATCTGGCCAATCTTCTGCATGACGGCTGCCAGGTCACACTGAAAACAGACAAGGACACCTCCTTTCTGGATCTTTCAAGCGGGAAAACACTCAAAAACCGAACCATTGAACTCAAAGGATATGAGTTGAGATCCTTCCTGATTCCTCCAGGCAAAGGGAAAATCGTAGCTTTCGATGTGGAAATCCCCGCAAAGATCACTGCGTTTTATCAGGAAAAACTGGATAAAATCCGCCAGAGACTTGCGGCATTGGAAAAAACCGGATACGATTCCCGAAAGATAAAATCAAAATACGATGCATGTCAGGAACTGTTTCAAGGCAGAAAATATGCGGATCTGCACAGAATGATTTTTTCCGCGGATTTTGAAACCTTCTTTGCAGAAACAGAGAATCCGGATTTGATTTTAAAGAAAAATGCGATGATCCGCAAAGGACACTTTGCTGTGAACTGCGGCTCCAGAGAATACCTTACAACTTCGGACGGCAAACTTTTCTTCCCCGATCAAAGGTATGAAAAAGGCAGTCTCTATGGCTATACCGGGCAGCTGGCAAGCAACGCAGACCGTTCCACAGCCAATATGAAGAATAAGAAAAGCGCATTATTTGAAAAGGAGCTTTACAACTTTTCCGCTTACACTTTTGAAGTGCCGAACGGAAAATATACCCTGCGTCTCCATATGCGCTGGGGATTCGAGAAAGCCTTTCGACCCGGTCATAAAGTTTCCGGTCAGGCAAATGGGAACCCGCTTTTCAAGGATTTGGACTATTATAATGCCATGAAGGGGAATTTCACCAATTGTCTGCTCCTGGAGTATCCGGGAATTCCAGTGACGAACAACATCCTTTCCTTTGAATTCACGGATGCCTCCGAGCCTTCCGTCCGCCTGTTGAACGCCATAGAAGTCATCAGGGGAAAATAAGGGATTGCGTTCCATGAAGGCTGTTCAGCACATCCAGATTGCCGAAAGAGGCATTGCCGGCCTTTCCGGAGACAGTTTTGACTTCTGGTGCCCGCAGAAGGAACTTTTAAAGGATGCATCCTGCTTCCCGGACATTTTCTGGCCGGGCGGGAAATCCGATCCGGAATATCTGCGGAAATATCCCGACTGGCAGGACTGCATCCTGATCCCCGTCGGAACGCGGAAAATAAACTGTCATTCGGCATTCGATACGCTCCGTCTGGAGGAGACCTATCCTCCCGTGCTGGATTTTCTGGTCGCCTCGGCAGTGTCCGCAATCCGGGAAAAGAACCATGAACGCGCGGCAAAATTCGCCGGAGTTCTCTCCCATATCATAGGCGACACGGGACAGGCCGCCCATGTCTGCGATCCCCGGCAGCTGGCGCCGCTGTTCCAGAAAGACGGCGACTGCTATCTCATCCACACCTTTCTGGAAAACAATCCGAAGATCCGTTTCCCAAAGCATTTCCATCAGGCGGAACCTCTCGGAAATTCCCGCGAAGAGATCCAGTGGCGTCTCCTGAAAAGACTTCAGACTCTGAAACGGCACAGCGTCGGAACGGTTGTTCCGATTATGCTGGCGGGATTGCAGAACGACTGGGACGAGGCCGGACGCCACGCCTCTGAAACAGTGGCCGAATGCGCGGATCTCTTTTCCGATCTTCTGTATTCTCTCTTTCTGGCCGCGCAGGGCAGACAAGTGCTCTCCCGCCCGCTTTCCCTGCTCGAACTGGAACCGGAGGAATATCACTGCGACGGCATGTTCAACTTCATGCCGCAGAAAAATTTCATTCCGGGAAACCGGTTTGACCGACCACTTCCCCTGGATGTCGGGCGGGGCGCCGAAAAGGGATTCGCCCTTCTTCCGGACCTCACCCCGGGATATCGGGACACCCGGAAGGCGTTCCTGGATTTCTCCCTCCCCGCAAAGGGATTCCGGCTCTTTTCCTGCGACTGCGGACTGAATCGCAGGGCGCCGAAAAACGAGACGGCGGCAGTTTTCAGAATCTTTCTGGACGGGAAACCGGTCTGGGAATCGCCGGAACTGGATGCGGAAGCCGCGCCATGCCATGCGGAGATCAGGCTGAACGGGGAAGGACGTCTCCGTCTGCAGGTTCAGGACGCGCGCCGGGATGCCCGGGAAACCAGGTTTTTCCATCCCTGTTTCATCGCGCCGGAATTGATCCGCTGAAACGGGGACAGACGGATGCGGATTCCGCTTCCCTCCCCCCGGCCGTATCCGTCAAACGCGGGACTCCCGTCAATCCTGCCGGACCGCTTCAAGGCCCGGAAACCGGAATCCGGATATTTCCGCGCCTTCGCCGTCACTGCGGGAAAGCCGAACAGTCTGACCGTTTCCCGATAAAGCGTATCCGGTTCGCAGGAATGGAAGCCAACCAGCACCTCATACATGACATTCGCCAATTCCTCCTCCGGAATCTCCTCAGAAGAACGCCGGTTCTTCCCTTCCGGAGAGACACGACAGGTGCGATAAGAGTCCGGCGACAGGCCTCCGGGCCAGAAAAACCGGTCATGTCCGAGTTCCTTCAGCTCGAATTTCCGCGGCATGGCCGAATGCAGCACGGAAAGAATACTGTCGCCCGTCCGTGTGAATCCCCACGCGCTGAGAATCCGTTTCTTCAGGAGAAATCCGCACACGGGGCCCCCGGTCCGGACGATTTCACGGATATTCCGGACGCTGAAAAAGGATTCCTGCCCGGAATACCTGGCATGTTCCTCCTTCAGACAGGCCTTCTGTCTGCTCCTTCCGGGCCATGCCGAATGCGACGGGACAGGAAGCAGATGCGGAAAGCAGGCATTCAAGCTTTTCCAGTCTCAGGCTCCTTTCCCCGAACCGGAACCGCGTTCCGGCCTGTTCCATCCACGCGACGGCAAACGAAAGTTTCCGACGGGTTGTCTGCAATCGCCGCCACAGTCCGGAACGGAAGGCGTGAAAGCCCCCGGCGGCGATTCGACGGCCGGTCCTGCGTCAATGCGGTAACCCAGCAGGGCGGAGAGACGATCATTGCAAACAGGCAGGAGTCTTTTCGGGAAAAGCGCAGAAACCGGGCGCGCCTCACGCATGGTTCCGCCGCAGAAGAATTTTCCGTGCCGTTTCGGCATTGCAATTCGCAAGATGGAAGTGTTCCGCGATGGAGAAAGCATCGTCGATATTGCCCCAGACATCTTCCGGGCGGTGGGCGTCGGAACCGGCAACCGTCTTCACGCCGTATTCCGCGGCAAGTTCCCAGAAAGGCATCCAGGGATAGGGAGGACGGGCCCCCTCCTCAGTCTCCACCGGCGGCTTGCGCAGCCCGTATGCGTTGATTTCAAGCGGAATGTCCAGCGCAATCGAAGCCGCCAGAATGTCTTTGTATGCCGCCTTCAAATCCGGAGTCCACCGTTCGCAGCGGATCGCCGTGATGTCAGGATGCGCAATATAAGCGGCGAGTCCCGTCTCCATCACCCGGAGCGTCTCTTTCACGAACTTTCGCACGGTTCCGACGGAAAACGGTTTTTCAAATCCCAGGGAACGGGCGGGAATTCCTTGTTCCGCAGGCAGAAAATGAACGCCGGCAATCAGATAATCCAGTCCGAGTTTTCCCAGAAACTCCTCCTGATAAAAGGACGGACCGAGCGCCGGACGGTAATCGATTTCAAGCCCGGCCAGAATGGTCAGGCGCGGAAAGTTCCGCCGCGCCTCCTCGATTTCGCGCCGGTAATCGGGCAGCTCGCCGAAATCCATCCGTGAAGCGGCGTATTCCCCGTCGGGAAACGGGGAATGGTCGGAAAAACCGAGGATCTCAATTCCCGCCTTTTCCGCCTCGGCACAGTAATCCGCGACGGTTCCCGCGGCATGTTTGCAGCGCCGGGTGTGCGTATGGAGATTGATCCGGGGATGATCCATCTTGCGGATTTCCTTCTTCGTCTTCGGGCGGACGCGCCGCGCGGATCCGGACGGGCGCGCAACACGGGATTTCCGCCCCCGTTATTTTTTGAGTTTTTCGATGATGAGGCGCGCGACTTTGTGCCCGGAGAGCAGCATGCCGCCGAAAATCGGTCCCATGCGATAGCCGCCGGCGACATTGTTCGCACTCATGCCGCAGGCAAAAAGTCCGGGGAAATACTCCTGCGTGTTCTCGACGGTCTGCGCTTCGCCGTTGTCCACCCACATCGGTTTTTCGCCGAGGATGCCGCCGGTCGGAGTCGCAAGCCTGATCTGGGCTTTTTCCGCGGCAAGATGAATGATCTCGCTCGGATGCCCGGTTCCGTCGAGAACGGCATCGGCGATCACGGTCAGCGGATCCACGTGCATGCCGAGCCGTTCCACCGGCGTCCAGTTGATGACAAGCCCGTTGACTTTCCCCTCCTTGAACACGATATCCTCGACGCTGACGGAGTTGAACAGTCTGGCTCCGGCCTTCAGCGCGCCGAAAATCAGGCCGCTTGCCATTTCCACGGAATCCAGCGTGTAATATCCGGGAGCGTCCGGAATCGGCCGGTGCGTAATGCCGAAGGCATCCAGCAGATAAACGGCGTCCTCCTGAACGACAACTTCGTTGAAGAGCATTCCGCCGCCCCATGTGCCGCCGCCCGGCGCGAGCTTGCGCTCGAAAATCGCAACTTTCAGTCCGGCATCGCTCAGATAACGGGCCGCGACAAGAGCGGAAGGCCCTCCGCCGACAATGGCGACGTCGAGCGTCAGATGATCCAGAAGTTTTTCCGAAAAGCTCCGGATGATGGCGGATGAGATCACATTTTCGATCAACATTTCAACTTCCTTTCGTTCGGTCCGGTTTTCTGCCGGCGGGAATTCAGGCAGGGCATTCCACCGGAAAAACCGGTGCGGTTCCATCGTGATTCCTACGCCGGCATGATCCGGATCAGGTTCTTCGGGTCTGATCTCAGCCCCGGTCCGCATGACCGGAACACCCCGACGATTTTTAATCCCGATTAATATAATGGCAAAACGCCTCTTTGCAAACTCAATTCAACGGATATTCCAGCAATCCCGCACAGCAGGTGGCGGAATGATCTCCTCCGGGGGCGGAAAGGACGCATTCCCGTCTTTCCCGCCCGTATGCTTCCCGCAACGGCGGGGAGAATACGGGATCCTTGCGGCAGACTCCCGACACGGAAGGGAAAACGACGTCTCCCGGGAAACAAAAAATTCCGCAATGCTTGCTTTTGCCGGCAGTGAGAAGTATAATACGCCCGGAAATTCACATGCAATCCAATTGAGAGGACAAGAAAAATGGAAGAAAAAGAGGTGAAAGGCGGAGATTTCCGGTATTCCGTGGGAGAAAGCAAAGTGCCCTGGCATGCGGTCGGCGAGTTTTTCAATGGGAACGACGCACTGGAGCTGGTGAAGTTTCTTCTGCCGGACTCCGGAGAGGCGGAGTATGAATCCGCCCTGAAGGAAACGGCTTCTGCCCTGGATCATCTGGCAGCCGTCAGCGGACGCGCAACCAAACTGACGCTCGGGAAACAGGTCGCCGAAGCGGAAGGCGCGGCAATCCGTTATTTCGGTTCGAAATACGCCTGTTTCCTGACGAACTGGACAGCCGGCATGGAAATCGCCTACAAACTCTCCGGTCTCAAGGCGGGCGACGAGGTCGTCATGCCCGCCGTCACTTTCATTGCGACCATGGCCTATCCGCTGAGCATCGGCGCGAAAATCGTGTTTGCCGACGTCGACCCGGAAACCATCAACCTGGATCCGGCGGATGTCGAGCGGAAAATCACGCCGAAGACGAAAATGATCGTGCCCGTTCATCTCGGCGGCTTCCCCGTCGATATGGACCCGATCATGCGTCTCGCTGAAAAACACGGACTGTTTGTCATGGAGGATGCCGCGCACGGGATGGGCGGAGTCTACAAGGGACGCAAGCTGGGTGCGATCGGTCATTTCGGCGGATTTTCCCTGCACGAGGTGAAAAACATCAACTCCCTCGGGGAAGGCGGTCTCCTGCTGACCAGCGAGGACTTTGCCGGAAAACAGCTTGCCGGAGCCCGCTTCCTCGGGCTTGATTTCACGCGGAAAATCAAAGACTGGCTCTATGACATCTCGCCGCTGACAGACCGATTCGGCAACATTCAGATTGCAGGAAACCACTCCTCCACCGAAGTGCAGGCGCTCGGAATGCTCCTCCAGATGCGCCGCCTTGATGCGATTATCGCCCGCCGGCGCGAAGCCGCGGAATACATGAACAAGGTTCTTGCGGAGGAGGACGGGATTCTGGTGGAGAAACCGGACACGCCGGACACTTACGGCACCCATCACCTGTATCTGCTCCGGATCGATCCGGAAAAAGTCGGCGGCGACATTCAGACACTGTCGGGAAAGCTCGCGGAAAAAGGCCTGACGAACATTACGCACTTCGGCCCGATGTACCGGTTCCGGATCATGAAGGAACTGGGATATGATGAAAACGCGATCGCGGAAACATGCCCGAACACGGAACGCATGTTCTACCACTCCTATACGCATCTCCCGCTCTACCCGCTGACCCGGCAGCAGCTGGAATATCAGGCGGCGGCGGTTGTGGAAGCCGTAAGGGAAATGAAGGCGGGGAAATAAGCCCCTTCCGCTCCGGGCGGAAATGTCATTCCCGCCCGGACTCTTTCCCCGGCGACTGCGCTTGCACTTTCCCGTTTCCGGAACTATATTTCCGGGACAACTGAAGAAAATTAGGACGACGGCAGCTTATGAAAATTCTTCTGATCGAAGACGATGCGCGCACGGCGGCTTTCATCCTCAAGGGATTGAAGCAGGCGGGATTCACCACGGTCCACGCGGAAGACGGAAAGACCGGACTGTTCAAGGCAAAGACGGAAGACTTCGACCTGGCGGTCATCGACATCATGCTGCCGGTCATGGACGGCTTCACAGTAATTGAAAAAATCCGCGCGGCGAAGATTACGACCCCGATCATCATTCTCAGCGCGAAAAACGCCGTCGAGGACAAGATCCGCGGACTCCAGCTCGGAAGCGACGACTATCTGGCGAAACCCTTTTCCTTCTCGGAACTGCTGGCGAGGATTCAGGCCCTTCTGCGCCGGGCGAATACAGCCTCCGATCCGACGACGCTGACGGTGGCCGACCTGACAATCGATCTCCTGAGTCACAAGGTCACGCGCGGAAACGTCCGGATCGACATCCAGCCGCTGGAGTTCCAGCTTCTGGAATACCTGGTCCGCAATACGGGGCGCGTCGTTTCCAAGACCATGATTATGGAACACGTCTGGGAATACAATTTCGATCCCCAGACGAATGTCGTGGAAGCGCGGGTCTGCCGCCTGCGCGACAAAATCGACAAGCCGTTCGAGCGGAAACTGATTCATACGGTGCGGGGTTTCGGATATGTCCTGGAATAACAGGGGAATCTTTCGGACCGTCAAATTCCGTGTCGCATTATGGTATGCCCTGCTCTTCGCATTTTCCGCGGCGGTCAGTTTTCTTCTGGTCTTTCTCTATCTGCGCGGCAGCATGCTCCGCCAGACGGATCACAAGCTGACCGGTTATACCGACAAAGTGCTTTACACCTATCTGACCAATGACAAATTCAAGCGTTTCGACCGCGAAGTCCCCCTTGAACGTGTTCCCGCCAACGCGCTGGAAGCCATGAAACGGCGCATGCCGGATCTGCAGGTTCTTCTCGCCTTCGAACGCGCCGGAAGGAAACAGCACTATTACACGGTCATCGGCTATGCGGATGGAAAACTTTATGAACTGCGGCGGGAATCCGGCGGAACCGTCTTCACGCGCCGGATTCAGACAGCGGATCATATTCCGCTGGTGCGCAAAAGCTTCCGGAACATGGTGGCGGAAGAAGGCAGCAGCAACCTTTTCTTCCGTCTTCTGACACCGGACGGACGGGTAATTGCCCAGTCCCCGCTGCCGCAGGCATATCCTGTGAATGCAAATCCAGATCCATCCGAACGTTTCCGCACAATCCCAACCAGCCCGCCGTTCCGCGTTGTCACGGAGCGGCTTTTCGACGGCAACATTCTGGAAATCGGGCGCAGTCTCTATTATGTCCAGCGCCGTCTGGAGCTCTACTCCCTGATTTTTTTCACGACAGTCGGCAGCATTCTCTGTCTCGGGGTGCTCTGCGGCTGGCTGATCGCGCGCAAGTTCATCAGCGGCGTGGAGCGCCTCAACGCCGCTGCGCAGCATATCATTCAGTCCGGCGATTTCAGCAGACGCGTCCCGGTCAGGCATGACGGCATCGAAATCGACAATCTGGTCCGGGCGTTCAACAGCATGAACGCCAATACGGAAAAACTCATCACCGAACTGCAGCACATCACAGATGACATCGCGCACGATCTGCGCACGCCGCTGACAAGAATGCGCGGCATGGCCGAAGTCACGGTCAGCGGTCCCCAGGAAATTGCGCAATACCGGGAAATGGCCTGCGACGTGGCGGAAGAGTGCTCGAAAATGGTCACCATGATCAATACCATGCTGGAAATCACAAGGACGGAATCCAACCTCGAAACCATCTCGGAATCCAGACTCGAACTGAACAGCCTTCTGCGCCAGGCGTATGAACTGTATCAGCTGCTTGCGGAGGAAAAAGGCCAGATTTTCAGCCTGAACCTCCCGGAGGAGACTGTCATGATCTCCGCAGACAAAATCAAAATTCAGCGGATTGTCGCGAATCTGCTGGACAACGCAATCAAATTCACTCCGGAGGGGGGATTCGTCACACTCGACCTGACAACGGCAAAGGGAATGGCGGAAATCCGCGTCAGCGATACCGGATGCGGAATTCCCCCGCAGGATCTCGAAAATATCTTCAAGCGCTTCTATCGTGCGGATTCCAGCCGCACTCTTCCCGGAAACGGGCTGGGGCTTTCCCTTGTTCATGCCATTGTGGAGGCTCATCACGGCAAAGTGACTGTCGAAAGTACGGAAAAAGGGTCTGTTTTTACCGTGTTTCTGCCGCTTTGCTGAAAAAAAACGCCAAGATTACCAACTTGTAATATTCCGGCAATACTCCGGTTATATTTCCGCGTTACAGTAATATCGCAAAAGAAAGAGATCACTCTCTTTCTAAGCCACCTGCATTCCGGCACACCCATCCCGGAATGATATCCCAAGCCGCAGGATCTTTTACCAGCCCGAAAGATTCTGCGGTTTCCTTTTTCTCCTCTGCAAGCGGAAAATGACGCAACGGCGCCTGTACGGGGAAAAACGGATCCTGCGGGGAAATGGCACATCATGAAAACGCAGATTGCGGGCCAGGAATGCCGCGCTGCATGATCCCATGCGCCGATTCCGCAGCACCTCAGAGGAAGCAGATTCTGGAAATGCACTGATCGAAGCTCTCGCGCCCGCTCAGGATGTCGATTTCCACGCGCAGGAAAAACACCGGAATGTCCCGGCGGTCAAGCCGCGGCATGCGCACGGCGTCCTTTTCCGTCGTCATGATGAATTCCGCGTCCGCCGCCTTGGCGTCTTTGACAAAATCAATCATCTCCTGCTGGCGGTAGCGGTGATGATCGGCAAAATGCTTTTCCAGAACGATCGTCCCCCCGAACTCGCAGAGAAACGCGTTGAAGCTCGCGGGATTCGCAATTGCGGAAATGGAGGCGATTTTCTTCCCTCTGAGTTCCGAAAGCGGCAGCCGCCGTCCGCGGTCAAACACATCTTCGAGATACTGCGGACGGTGACAGCACTCGATAATCTCCGCCCTGTGATTCTGACGCCGGAGAAACGCCTTGAGATGACGCAGCTTCGGCGAACCGTCGGATTTCGTCAGAAAAATATAGTCGGCCCGCTTGATGTTCTTGATGGGTTCGCGCAGCAGTCCGCGCGGGAGAACATGATGATTGTCAAACGGCGCGGTCGAATCCACCAGCAGAATATTGATATGCGCCTTGAGCCGCAGATACTGGAATCCGTCATCCAGAATCAGCGTATCCGTCCCGAACTCTTCAATCGCATAAAGCCCCGATTTCACGCGGTCCTTGTCCACCAGAACGACAACGTTCTTGAGATTGGAGGCCAGCATGAAAGGTTCATCGCCCGCGGTCATCGAATCCAGCAGCAGGTCTTTTCCGTCGGAAACCACGCGCGGCGGCACCTCCATCCTCTTCGAGGAAAACTTCTTCCGGAGCTTCGACCAGAGCGAGCGGTCACGACTCCGGTATCCCCGGCTCAGGACCGCCACGCGCCGGCCCTTTCGGCTGAGCGTCTTTGCGAACACTTCCACCACCGGCGTCTTGCCGGTTCCGCCGCAGGAAAGATTGCCGATGCTGACCACCAGACAGCCGATCGCACGGTTCCGGATCACGCGGTTGTCATACATCCAGATCCGGAACTGCACCAGACGCCGGTAGATGCGCGACCCCATGAACAGAAACCCCTTGGCGATGTTGCCGATGCTGTCGTGCCGCCGTTCGCGGATGATTTCGATAAACGCCTGTTCAATCTTTTCTCCGACTTCGCGGATGGTCATGAATCCGATCCTCCTTCCAGTCCGGAAATATAGCGCGGGAACGGGCAAACATCAAATGTGCGACCGCAGATTCTGAGGAAAGCGCCGCTTCTTTTTACGCAGTGTCCCATGAGATCCCCGCAGGAGGGAACTCCGTTGACGCAGACCAGGCGAATCCCGGACGCGGGGCGGTGCGGATGCGCGAAATCGGCCGCCGCATGAAATTCCGACTCGTCGAACAGCACCAGATCGGCATAGGCGCCGGGACGGATGACGCCGCGTCCGGAAAGACCGAAGATCGACGCGGGAAGCGAGGTGACACGCCGGATCGCCTCGCACATGGAACTCTGTGCAGCAACCCGTCCGATGAATTCAGGAAACGACCCGAACCCGCGCGGATGGCTCCGCCCGATGGACTCGTCAAACGGCCGTGCGGCTTCGTCCGTTCCGCAGCAGACCCATTCCTGTGCGAGAATGCGCGCAAGATTTCCTTCGGACATGCCGGAAAACGCCCCCATCGTTCCCGGCGCGTCGTCCGCCAGCAGACGCACGCAGAACTCTTCCGGGGAAAGCCCGCACCGTCCGGCGGCGTCCGCAACGGTTTTCCCCAGAAGCCCGGCGGACTGCGGCGAATGCGAGGCGCTCAGAATGACACGCGTCCAGTCCCGGCCGGAATCCGCCAGCGCACGCACGGCTCCGGCACGTTTTTCCGGATTGTTCCGCAGAGTGTCACGGATGGCGCAGTCGTCCATCGCGTCATACGGCGCGGGCAGAATGATGCTGAGACTTGTCTGCGACTGCGTGTAAGGATAGCGGTCCGCCGTAACCCGCAGCCCGGCGGACTGCGCCTTGCGAATACGCTCCAGAATGCGTTCAAGCTTATTCCAGTTGCGCGGGAGCGCGGTTTTCAAATGGCTGATCTGCAATCTGCCCGGACCATGCCCCGCAAGAACAATCGCTTCGTCAAGCGCCTCCTCCAGCGCGTCGCTTTCACTGCGAAGATGGGTGGCATAGGGACGGTCGAAGCGTTTCAGAACGGTCATCATCCGCAGCAGTTCCGGGGTGTCGGCGAAACGTCCCGGCGCATAAAGCAGTCCGGTGGAAAAACCTGCCGCACCCTGCCGCAGGGCATCGGAAAGAAGCTCCGCCATTCGTTCGAGCTCCGGACCGGAAAGCGTCCTGGTCTCATAGGCTCCGACATTCGCGCGCAGCGTATTATGGCCGCAGAGAGAGGCGATGTTGACGGCGGGATTCCTCCGTTTCAGTTCGGAGACGTAGCCGTTGAGGTCATTCCAGGTCACGCGGACCCCGCACGCCGCATAAAGGCTGTTCAGATGTTCCCGGACCGTATCCGTGAGAACGGGAAACGCCGAGAGTCCGCAGTTGCCGATGATTTCCGTCGTGACGCCCTGTGAAATTTTCCCACATGCCTCCGGCGCGGCAAGAATGGCCGCGTCGGAATGGGAGTGCGCGTCAATGAATCCGGGAGCGAGACTCAGTCCCTCCGCATGAATTCTGTTCCTGCCGTTTCCATCCAGTGTGCCTGCCGGTGCGACAGCCGTGATTTTCGCTCCTTCCACTGCGACATCCGCCGGACGGGGAGCGGAAGGAGTCCCGTCATAAAGCAGTGCGCCGGAAATGAGAAATCCGCCCATCAGTCCAGAATCTCTTTTACGGCGGCGTCTGCCGCATCGTTCGTCTTCTCCGAGGCGGTGTGCTGAAGTTCGGTTCCGGCACTGCGCAGCTCCTCCTGAATCCGGCGCGTCTTTTCCTCAATGTCATCGGAAAACGCTTCGGATTTCTCCTGATAAAAATCACGACCTTTTTCCCGGGTCTCCTTTCCGAAGTCAATCGCCTTTTTCCCGACCTCCCTGCCGAAATCAAGGGCCTGCTCGGAAAGTTCCCCGGTCTTCAGGCGGGCACGGGTCTTGAGGTCGCGCTCCCCCTGCTTCGATTTGTCGCCGACGGCGGTGAACATCAGGCTGAAATGCTCCCGGCATTTGAACCAGGAATAGGAGATTTTTCCCCGGACGCGCTCAAGAAAGCCGTCCACCTCCCGTCCGGTCTGCCCGAAGGCATCAGGATTGAGGATGCGTTCCTGCGCGGGAGCCGGCGTCTGGGCGCATAACAGGAGAAGGCCCGGAAAAAACATGAATACAACCAGAAATCTGACCATCCGCCAGCATCTCCTTTCCGCCGGATGAATCCGACTGTAAACAGGGATGGGAGCGATCCGGAATTACCAGCGGATCAGCATGGCGCCCCAGGTGAGACCGCCGCCGAATGCGGTCAGAAGAATGTAGTCGCCGCGCTTGATCTTTCCGGAACGGCAGAGTTCGTCCAGGCAGATGCCGATCGAAGCCGCGGAAGTGTTCCCGTACTTGTCGATATTGACAAATACGCGTTCCTCCGGAATCGTAAGACGCTGGGCGACCGCGCCGATGATGCGCATGTTCGCCTGATGGGGGACAACCCATGTCACATCCTCGGATCTGACGCCGGATTCCTTCATCGTCGCGCGGCAGGCGCCGACCATGCCGTTGACTGCAAGCTTGAAAAGCTCCTGGCCGGTCATTTTGATGTAATGCTGACGCCGCTCAACCGTTTCATGGGATGCGGGCAATGCCGAGCCGCCGGCGGGCAGATAGAGCAGCTCGGAATAAATGCCGGCGGCTCCAAGCTCGGAGGCAACGAGGCAGTCCTCGGAATCCGGCAGAGAATCGTCGCGCTCCAGAATCACGGCGCTGGCGCCGTCGCCGAAGAGAACGCAGGTGCTGCGATCCTGCCAGTCGACGATGGAGGAAAGTTTCTCCGCGCCAATGACAAGAGCGTATTTGTATTTCTTGTAGGAACGAAGCATCGCCACGGCGATCTCGAGAGAATACAGCAATCCGGAACAGGCGGCCACCACATCGTAGCAGACCGCATTGTTCGCCTCGATTTTTTTCTGCACAAAACAGGCTGTGCTCGGAAACGCCTTGTCGCCGGTAACGGTTGCAACGGAAATGAAATCAATCTGATCCGGCGTGATTTTCGCCATTTCCATGGCATTGCGGGCCGCCTGAACGGCCAGATCGGAAGTCGTGACGCCGTCGTCCGCGATATGACGCTGCTTGATGCCGGTGCGCGTGGTGATCCACTCGTCGGAAGTTTCGACCATTTTTTCAAGATCCGCGTTCGTCAGGATCTTTTCCGGGGCGTAAGAGCCGGTTCCTATAATTCTGATTGCCATTGGAATTCTCCGATTATTTCTTAATGGGCGAGCCCGGTTTTAGTCTTGTCGTCCGAAGACGGGCCGGATTCATGCTTTTTCGCGTATGAAGCCTTGTCGATGCCGCATTCGTAAATACGTTCGGAAATGAGCTGCGGCATTTTCAGGCGGGCAAATTCGTTGGCGACGCGGATCGCGTTTTTGACCGCCTTCGGCGTGGAACTGCCATGCCCGATGATGCAGACGCCGTTGAGTCCGAGAAGCGGCGCGCCGCCGTATTCGTCGGAATCGCCGTACTGCTTGAGTTCGCGGAAGGCGGACTGCGCCAGGGTGGCGCCGATTTTGCGCATGGGAGTTTTCATCAGAACCTCCTTGAGCCAGTGGATCATCGCAAGAGCGAGACTTTCGGAGGATTTCAGCAGCACGTTGCCGACAAAACCGTCGCAGATCACAACATCGCACTCTCCGGTGAAGGTGTCGTGCCCTTCGACGTTCCCGATGAAATTGATCGGCATTTTCGAAAGGATTTTGAAAGTCTCCTTCGTGAGCTCGTTCCCCTTGATGTCCTCCCCGCCGACGGAGAGCAGACCGATCCGGGGTTTTTCGATTCCGAGCCCGAGTTTTGCATAGAGTTCGCCCATTACGGCGAACTGCGCCAGATTGAGCGGCGTGCAGTCGGTGTTGGCTCCCGCGTCGGTAAGAATCCATTTCCCGGTGACGTTTGGCATGATCGTGGCGATGCATGGGCGGTCCACGCCGTCCACCATGCGCATTTTGACCTTGCAGGCGGCGACCGCAGCGCCGGTGTGTCCGGCGGAGGCAACCGCATCGGCCCTGCCATCCGCAACCAGCGAGGCGCAGACGGTGATCGAGGAATTCTTTTTGGCGCGGATCGCCGAGGTGGAGGGATCCGCCATTTCCACAACGGTTTCAGCATGAACCAGTTCCAGTCTTTCAGAAGGAACGAGGTTCATTTTTTCCATGTAGTAGGAGAGCTTTTCCCTGTGTCCGACGAGAAGAATTTCGACATCCGGGATTTCCGTCAGAGCGCTCTGAATCGCCTCCATGACTACAGCGGGAGCGAAATCGCCCCCCATGGCGTCAACCGCGATTTTCATCCGGGAAAAACTCCGCTTACTCTACCGTTTTGATCTGTCTGCCTTTGTAGGTTCCGCAGTGCTTGCAGACCGTGTGGGGAGCGGCGGGCTCTCCGCAGTTCGTGCAGAATGTGGCCTGAACGCCTTCATAACGGTTGTGAGCCTGACGCTGGCGTCTCTTCATCTTCGAAACTTTTCTTTTGGGTACGGGCATTTTTTATCTCCTTGTAAAAAGAATTTCCATTCGATTTCATATGTGAACTATTAAATTTAACACAACTTCCCTTTTTTTCAACCCCGCACTTTCAGAAAGTAGGAATTTTCATGCCCCGCCGGGAAAAAATACCCCCTCCCCAAACAGCTCACGGCCACTCATCACGGCGATCCGTACCGGTCCCGGAATCACAGCCGACAGCAACAAATCAGGAAAAATCGGAACAAACGGACTTGACAAAAAAGAAAATTTTCCTATAATTTAAATAGCATAATCTAGCCTAGGTTAATAAAAACGGAAAATTTTTATGGAGTTCTCCCATGCCGGAAATCAGCAAGACAAAAAAAATTGCGGCAATACTGGAAAACAGGATTGCCGCCGGGATCTATGCGGACAAACTTCCGTCTGACGAGCAGCTGAGCCGGGAATTCGGAATCGCCCGTATGACCGCGGCAGGAGCGCTGAAACAGCTGGTCGCCGACGGCAGTGCGGTCCGGGTTCCGTTCAAGGGAACCTTCCTCAAGCCCCGCAGGGAACGGACCGTCCGCGTCCTTTCCGGCAGACGTTTTGCGGAAAAACTTGCGGTCTGGACGGAAAAACGGTTTCCGGGAATCCGCATGGAACGGGTGGCGGAACATGATGCGGCAGACCTGGTGGTCCTGACCACCTTCTCCCCGCTGGATTACGCTGCGGAGCTGGTTCCGATCCCCCGGGACAAAATAACGGAACTGGAACAAAGCGGACGCTTCTTCACCCGCATTTTTCCGACTCACCGCAGAGGACGGGACGTCTATGCGCTTCCCGCGTTCTTCTCTCCGATTCTGTTCGCCTACGATCCGCTTCTCATGCGGCGCCTCGCACCGGATTTCGATCCCTACGAACTCGGCTGGGAGGATCTGCTCGCATTCCGGAACCAGGCAGATCCCGTGCTCGGGTTGAAAGACGCCCGCGATGTATGGTTCTACACACTTCTGCAATCCGTTTCGGATCATTTTGACATTGCAGCCTGCCGGCAGGCGTTTGCCCTTTTCAGGGAACTGCCCGTCTCCTGCGAAAGCGGATTGTTCTCCATCATCACCAGACACGGCGCCGCAATGCGCAGGCTGGCCCGCACGGAGAAATTCGACATTGCCCCGATGCCGTGGATCCGCGGACGCAGGGTGGCGGGTCTCGCCTCGGAATCCCTTGCCGTTTTCCGTCATGCGGACGATCACGACCTTCTGATGAAGATCTGCCTTTCAACCTTGGAGCCGGACTGCCAGCGCCTCTTCACGGAAAACCAGTACGGGATTCCGCTTGACCGGGCTTGCGCCGCCGACACCTTCACGGGACACAGTTTCCGCGACGACATCTTCTTCACGGAAATCAGCCATCTCTCCACGGAATGCCAGACGGTGCCGTTTTCCGTCCGGAGAGAGATCCGTCTCTCCTTCAGCGAGGAACTCGCGCTCTCCGCCGTGGAGGAAAAAGTCCTTGCAGCGGCAAGGCAGGCCGCATTCGAAGCGGAACGGAATCAACATCTTTATCAGGCAGGAGAATACTGCGCATGATGGAAACACAGAGAAGAACGTTTCACGATGCAAACGGCCGCGCGATCACAGTCACGGCCTGGACAATCCGCGGAGCCGCGCCGGGACCGGTCATGACCGTGATGGCCGGACAGCATGGAATGGAACATTCCGGACCGTGCCTGCTTCCGGAATTCGCACAGGAAATGGAACCCGGGAATTTCAGGGGAACACTTCACATCATTCCGTGCGCCAATCCGCCGGCTCTGGAAATCGATTACGAATTCTATCCGGAACATGAGGATCTGAGCAGAATCAAGGATTACTACTATTCCCGTTTCCGGCACAACTACTGCCCCTGGAATCTGGGACGGGACAACACCGTGACGCTCTACAACATGAACCGGCTCTGGAACCGTCCGGACATGCCGGGACTCGCCGGGGAAATCACGCGGTGGCTCTGGAGTGAATTCTGCGGAAATGCGAACCTCATCATCGACCTGCATTGTCTCCAGGCAAGAAAACCGGTCGTCTACAACTGCTTCCGCAAAAATCTCCTGTTCGCCGCGGCGCTCGGAGTGCAGCGCATCGCGATGTGTGATCCGGATCCGGATGAAAATGCACGCGGCAATCTTGCCTGGCAGGGAAGTCTCGGGCGCAATTCCTATGCAGTCTGTCTGGAATTCTCCGTGCAGCATGCTCTCGGAGAGCATGAATACGAATTCGGCAAACAGGCGCTGCGCAACGCCATGTGCGCGGCAAGAATGACCGGCGGAGAGGTGAAAATCGCCAATCCCGTCTGGAAAACCGATTTCAGCACCCCGGAGAATACACAGACAATGAAGGTCTCGCACACAGGTCACATCCGCTACTTCAAGGATCTGTATGATGAAGTGCATAAAGGAGACCGCCTGTTCGAACTCCGGGACATCCAGACCCTTGAGGTTCTCGAGGAGGGCCGGGCGCAGCGTGACGGAATCATGACAGGCATTGCCTATCAGCCGGTTACAGCCCCGGGACTCGCCGTGTGTTATGTTTCGGAAGCCGAACTGCTGGCGGAACCGGGCAGAAAATTCACAAAAATGGAAGAAGGATGGCACCTCGCATGAAACAGAAAAAACTGTTTTCTCTGGCGCTCTCCGCCGGACTGTTCTGCACGGCGGCGGAGGAGTATTTCGTATCCGTCACAGGGAATGACAGAGCGTCCGGCAGACAGGAAAGCGAAGCATTCCGCACCATAAACCGGGGAATCCGCGCAATCAGCCGGGGCGACACGCTGACCATTCTGCCTGGACGTTACTTCGAGTCCGTGGAATGGAAATTCTCCGGAAAAGAGGACGGCAAACGGACCGTTGTCCGGGCAAAGTATCCGGGTTCGGTTCTCATTCACGGCGACAAACCCGCTCCGCGCTTCCGGAAAACCCCGGGATACCGTTTTGTCTACGAAGCGGACTGGAATGAACCCGCATTCGCAGTGAATGAACGTGACAAGCTCAAAATTCTGACTCCCTCGTCAAGCATCCGGGAGCTGGAATTCGAATTCGGGCACTTTGTACTGGAGAACGGAAAACTCTATCTCTCCGCCACAAACGGACGTGAACCGGACCCCGCACATTTTTCCGTTTCCGTTCTGCCGGGAAACGGGTTCGTGATTTCCAACGCGGTCAATTTTGAGCTGGACGGCATTTCCGTCACGGGATTTTACTCTCATGAAATGCTGAAGA
The DNA here is from genome assembly GCA_944390795.1 of uncultured Victivallales bacterium. Taxonomy (GTDB): domain Bacteria; phylum Verrucomicrobiota; class Lentisphaeria; order Victivallales; family UBA1829; genus UBA11452. Next base: position 53,489 of record CALXRI010000014.1, on the reverse strand, counting down.
ACAATCCCTGGAGCGCTTCCCGCCACGGCATTTATCTGACAGGAGCGAAGAACGCAGTGATCCGCCGCTGCCGGGCGTATCTCAACAGCAACGGCATCTCTCTCGGAGCGACACCGAAAAACACTCTCATCGAAGACTGCGTCGCTTATGCGAACGGTTCCAAACAGCCAACTTCCGGCGGAAACATCATTGTATACGGCAACTGTGAAAACAACACAATCCGCCGCTGCCGTTCCTTTTACAGCCTCAATGGAAACGGAATCCGGATCTACGGGGGAAATATCAGAAACGGCGTAATCGAAGACTGCGACTCCTTCGGTGAAGAGTATGGTTTCATGATTAAAGGAAATGCTTCCGATTCCATCATCCGGAACAGCCGCTGCGAGGGAATAATCGCCTCCGCGCAAAGCAGCGGCAATGTGTTCTCCGGCGCCAACCAGTTTCTCCGCAATGATCCGCCGCTTCTGAACCGCATCCCGAAAAATGAATGGTCCAAGCATTTTGCGGATCCGGAACGTTATGATTTCCGCCCGGTTTCAGCGGTGCGGATCGGAATGCCTGCCGAAATCGAGCCGGGAATGACGATTCTTCTGGAAGAAGGAACTTATCCGTGTATCGACATTGCCGTCGACAATGTGACGGTCCGCACACGGGGCAGCGGGAAACGCGCGCTTGTCAGCGGGGCGCGCATCACAGGCAGGAATGTGACACTGGAAAATCTGGACTTCCGGGACAAAGTGATTTTCTCCGGGGCCGGCGGAACCGTTCATTCCTGTGAATTCTCTGCGCCCGCGCAGTTTACCGGCAGCGGTCTTGCCCTGACCCATAACCGCTTCGGAAACGCGCCGGACGTCTCCCGCGCCTCCGGATTTGAATACGCCAATACCGGAGCCTCCTTCCAGGCGCCGCGTCTTTTCCCCGTGGGTCCGGGGCAAAGTTTCGACGCAATGCCGGAAGGTCCGTATCGTCTGCTGCCCGGACAGAGTGCGGGAATCATCGGAACACCTGCCATTTACGCTCTCTCTGACACGACATGCGACATCGAATGGTGGACGGATGATTCCAATGCCACCAGCGAACTCTTCTGGGGCACCACGCCGGAGTGCCGGAACAAAGCAGGCAATTCCTTTTCCGGCGGCAATTTTCAAAGTGTCACCCTCTCAGGCCTGAAACCGGGAACCCGGCATTATTTCCGGGTTCAGTCACGATCGCCAATCCGGGAACACCACAGCAACGCCGAACTGGAACGTCTGGACAAGGCCAAGGTGCGGCGGACCTTTCAATCCGAAACACTGGAGTTCATCACAACCTCGCAGAAAACCCCGTCACGGATCCTGCATGCGGGAAAAGGCACGGAATATCCCGTCATTTCCGATGCTCTGGATGCCGCCCGCGCAGGCGATACCGTGATGATCGCAGGGGGCGTCTACCGGGAAGTGCTCCGCTTCCGCTCCGGCGGCGACGCCGGCAAAGTTCTGACCCTCCGCAACCGTCCGGGGGAACAGGTCGTTCTGGACGCCGGACGCGTTTTCTCCACTCTGATTCACCTGAAAAACAAAACTCGTGTCACAATCGACGGACTGACGCTCCGCGAGGTCAACGGAGATTGCGGGATAAGGATTGACGGCGGAAATGACATCACGCTCCGGCGCTGCTTCTACGACGGACGCTCGTCCGGCTACACGCCGCGTTTCGTCTATGCCAGCACCGTACGCCGTCTTCTGCTGGACAACTGCGTCATCATGCGCGGATTCTCCGGAGCAACCTTTATGCGCTGCCCCGATCTGGAAATCCGCAACTGCGTCTGGTACAACAATCAGTGCACACACCTTTATGTGCACAATCTGCCGGAGGAACTGTTCCGGTTCCATAACAACCTCGTCGCCGACACCATTCCCATGAAATACGGCAACGCGCTGATTGAACTCTGGCATCTGGAGGCGCTCAGGGAAACAAGCAACTGTTTTTTCCTGCGCCAGAGCGCAGACGACCGTCTTGCATTCAGTTACTACCGGCTCCGGGGAAAGCACATCTCGCGCAAGGCGGTTTACGCGCAGGTTCTCAAGGACACAAAACAAGCGGGATCTTCCATCTTTGCAAATCCGGCCATTCCGGCAGTCGGACAGCTGCTGTCATTTACGGAAAACCCCCTTACGACAAAACGTCTCCGCACCGGATATTCCGCGGAAGCGCTTGATCTCCAGAACAGAATGGACCGGGAGGAGATGCGGATGCGCGGCAACCGGACTTACGCGCCGTTCACCTTTGCAGATTTCATCTCCGCCAATCCGGAGCTTGTCAAACGGAACATCGGCCTGAATCCTCAACTTTTCCAGAATGGAGTACCGAAATGACAAATTGCCGACCTGCACGGAAACCATCATGGGCTCCCGGCCTCCCGCAGCAGCGGATCCTGCGGGAAAAACAGGAAAGGAGACCGCTTTTCACATTGATCGAGCTTCTGATTGTAATTGCGATTATTGCGATCCTCGCCGCCATGCTGCTGCCGGCCCTGCAGCGCGTCAAAGACATGGCGCAGCGGATCCGGTGCGTCGGAAACATGAGCATGCTCGGAAAAGCCGCCGCTCTTTACTCCTCCGACAGCAACGACTGGCCGGTCCTTTACACCAACAGCTATTATTCTCCGAGACTCTACTGGTTCAACGGAACGGACGGCCAGCTGGCGCCCTACTGCGGTATGACAAAAAATGCCGTAATCGGCGGTTACTCCAGAAAGTCCTCGGGCAGTGTCCTGTCTCCGTTTGCCTGTCCCGTGCGCAAATGGGAGTCGCAGAACACGAATGACGTCCCCGGCATCGGATTGCTCGCAAAGCTGGCTTTCAGCTCGGATGGGAGCATCTCAGGAGCAGGCAGACTGCATCAGGTCCGCATGCCGTCGCGCGGATGTTATTTCGCGGAAGTTGCGCTGGGACAGTATCAGACCAGCTATACCAAGGTGATGTGGCCCGCTTTTCCGCACGACAATCCTCAGTCGGATACCGGCGCGGACGGCGCGGGAACGGACAACCCGCTTCTGAACGGACCGGGGAACTGCAATATCCTCTTTCTGGATCTGCACGTCGCGGCAATTACCCGAAACAGGATGCCAAGCCACCAGCGCCGGGCAGGAGACGCCGATACCACATTCTGGAATCCCTGGAAGAAAAACGCATCCGACAACTGGTGAGTTCTCCTTCACGCCTCTCCGGATCCGGACGGCGTGATTTCCGTTCCCGCAGGCATCGTCCGCTCAACGAGGAGGTTTTTCCGGTATTTCCGGCGGGAAGCAAAAAACGGGCGGGAGCATGGAACACGCATCAGACCGGATTTCCGGGATCCCGGCGGAAAATTCCGGGAATCCAGTGATTGTTCTCATCCGCGATTCCGAACAGAAGTTCCGCCTGGCGCATCGCCTCATCCGCGGGAGCCAGCCCGATCCGGAGCGTATGCGGCCCCTTTTCCAGAAAGAGATCCGCCATCTGATTCAGCGGCGCCCTGTGGAAGGCGGGAATCATGACGCCGCCTTCCCGTCCGAAACGCCAGACGCCGTCCACCCATACGCGCATATTGGCCGGAGTGTTCACCAGAAGACGCGCGAAACCATCCGCGGGAAGCGTGAAATCCGTCTCAAGCATGAGCATGGATTCCGGCGGAAGATCCGAAAAATCCACCCGGAAAAGATTGCCCGGCGCAAGAAAGGGCTCCGGATCCGGCGATGGCGCCGGATCGAACTTGCGGAAATCCGCTGCAAACCAGGGACGGAACACCGAACGGCGGAACGGGATGCGGAACTGCGCGAGGTCCGGAGCGGGAAGTTCGCTCTTCTCAATCCGCACTCTGCTCCGGAGAGCCATCACAAGATCGGTAAACGCATCAAGCGTCGGAGGCGCATCCACTCCGGCAATCCCCGCATTGAGAACAAGCTCCCGTCCGATCGGAGCCAGCCAGCGCTCCGGGATGGAATCCGGATTCATAATCCCGAGAATGGCTCCGACCGTGGCGCCGGTGCAGTCGGCGTCCTGCCCGAAATTGACTGCTGTGCAGACCGATTTCTCAAAATCTCCGCCGCCGAGCAGGAGAGCCGCCGTCACAAAGGAGAGGTTCATCTTGACATCCGTGAAATTGGGACTGCCGTAATGGCGCATGACAAGCTCTCTGATCTCCGTAAAATTCCTGCCGTCCCCGCACCATGAAACCGTATCCGAAACCGCCCTGTGCAGAAGAGAACCGGCGGGAATCACGGAAAGCCCCTTTTCAATCAGCCGCTTTACATCGGATTCCTGAAAGGCGCAGCTCTCCAGAGCGGCAAGGAACTGTTCGGCGTAAATTCCGTTCCCGTCATGATCCAGCGAAGCGTCCATGCCCGCAAGTGCGGCGGCAAGTTCCGGATCGCCGGGAGCAAGAACAGCCCAGAGTTCGGCGCGGATCGCGCCCCCGAGACCGTCCGTGAACCAGTTGTCATAGCGCCCGGACCAGGGCGGAGGGATGCCGAGTCTGAGATTGCGGATCACCACACCGTATTCATCACAGGGGAAGCCGATGTTTCTGAGCCATGCGTCCGCGAAATGTTCGAGCGACACCACGCCATTCCAGTCCGTTGCCAGGCGGCAGGCCCAGACGACCTGGAGATCCAGATCGTCATTCGGCATCATTCCCGTCGGAACGGGGTCATAATAAGTGAGGGCAAGCGGCCCCCGACACCCCTCCCATGGCTGCCCCAGCGTCCCCCCGACCGCCTTGCCGAGCCACGCGCCCAGAACTTTTCTCCTGTCCTCTGCCGAATTCATCTTTCAAACATTCCTTTCTTCTTCATTTCCGTAATCAATGCCGCGCAGACACTTTCCCCGCGGCAGCAGGATCGTCTTTCCGACTCCGCATCTCCGCGGAAGTTCGCCATCCTCCAGCGGATTGTCCCCGATGACGCAGATCTCTGCAGGATCGACGGGAATCTGATCGACAGCCCTCTGCCATACGCCGGGTTCGCATTTGCATCCCCGCAGCCTGTCGGTTCCGAGAATCCGCCGGAACCAGGAAGACCCGAATTCATCGGCAAGCCCGCAGACCCGCAGCTTCATGCAGCATCCCGAATACGGGTTGTTGCTGACGATGAAGAGAGTCTTTCCCTCCTTGAAAAGACGTTTCGCCATTTCCACCGCGTCGTCATACGCTTCCAGATTGTTTCTGTGCCATTCCCACATCCGGTCATAGGCCTCTTTCGCAGGAAGCCCGAATGCGGAGACAATATCCGTATAGTCCCAGAAAACAACCTGTTCCGTGACTTTCAGGATGCCGTCTTCGGCCTCTTTTCTTCCCATGCCGCGCTCCACCATCATATCGCGCAGAACGGGAAACAGGAAATTCCGGTGCAGAAAATTTTCCGCCTTCACGGTCTCGCGGTAACGCGTGAGTGTTCCGTCTATGTCAAAAATGTAATATTGGAAATCGCAGATTTTCTGTTTCATACGGTCTCTCCGATTGCTTGTCACGGGTAGTCATACCGGTAATCGCCGCCGACGGAGGCGCCGTTACTCCCCCAGAGATATTTGATGTCCGGCGAGGAGCTGCCGATGCTCCCCTTGGTGAACTGCACGACGGTTTTGTTGGTGGAGGAGTCCACGCTCCCGGGCAGGGTTCCGATGGGATTGACCAGATACGGATTCACAGCCTCCACACGACCATCCTGAAAAGCCAGCGGCGTGGATTTGTGATGCTGGTCTCCGACGGGACGGTCCACCGAGAGCGCACGGATCAGTCCGCCGGATCCGCTCGGATCCGATCCCGGCGGAGTGATCCCCTCCATCCGATCCCCGAAGGTGATCCGCCGGGAAGGATACTTGATCCTGGCCACCCGGATGCAAAGCCGCTCTCCCCCTGTCGCGGACCAGTATCCGTAACAGGAATTTCTCCCGTAGGGAAACGCGGCCGCAATATAATTCCAGTAATCCCCCGGATGAGTGGCGAAAACGCCTTCAACCGTCAGATTTGTGGCGGGACAGCGCAACTTCAGCTCAATGTAATTGTTCTGCTGCCAGGTGGAGGCGGTATTGCCGGATTTTCTGTTCAGGTAATTGGTATTGTAGAAACTGCTCCAGTTCATGCTGTCGGTCTGGAACGGAGTGCCGTATCCGTTGTAATCCTGCGTATATGCCATGTCCCATACGCCAAAGTTTTTCAGAATGGAGCTGCATCCGATGCGTTTTGCCACATCCCGCGCCCGGCTCAAGGCCGGCAGCAGCATGCCGGCCAGAATCGCGATGACCGCAATTACAACGAGAAGCTCCACCAGGGTGAAATTGCTTCCATGCGGTCTCCTGCATATGTTTTTTTCTGTTCTACCCATGAGACTTCGGCCTCCTCTGCATCAGTTTGCGTGTTCCGCCGCAAGACATTCGCAGGTCCGCCAGAACTGAATTGCGAATCGGTAGGCGTCCCGCCCTTCAAGTCCGGGCCATCCGTTGGTTTCAAAGTTCAGCGTCCTGCGATAGCCGGACTTCCGAAGAGCGCGGATGAAATCCCTCCAGGAAATTGTGCCGAGTCCGGGGGAAAGATGCTCATCCAGATGCTCATTGACGACATCAATCAATCCTCCGCTCCCGGCGAATTTTGCCGGAAGTCCGTGATTGTCGTGCACATGGGTGGTGAACAGTTTGTCCCCCATGACCGGAACCCATTCCGCCGGATCGCGGCCGCAGCACCATGCGTGACCGGTGTCCAGACAGAAACCGACCGCCTCCGAATCCGCGCCGCGGACAAGTTCCGGCAGGTTCGCCATATCGCACCAGGGCGTGAAACGGTCCAGATTCTCCAGAGCGATCAGGACGCCGCGCTCTCTCGCGTATTGCCCCGCCGCATGAAGATTTTCCTGAATCGTTTCCCGCACGGCGGCCTCCGAGGTACGCGCAACGGCATCCTCCAGACGCCGCCTGATATCCTCCCCCATATCCGTTCCTCCGAGAAATTTCATGGCATGGAAAACCACGACATCCGCATTCAGATTGGCGGTATAGTCCACGCATTTCTTCATCCTGCGGATCACCTCCGCCTGCGATTCTCCCGGAGTGGTCCACATGCTGACAAGAGAGTGATGCTGTGCGCCTTTCATGCCGCGTTCCCGAAGGGCGGCGCCGAGTTTCACGGTTTCGGCATCCATGTCGAAATCCGCCTCCTCTTCGCAGTGGTATCCGGAAAGCATCACTTCGTAAATCCCGCATGCGGCCAGCTCGTCCAGCTGGCGGCAGGACTCCTCCAGGGGACGTCCGCAGATCCGCCTCCCGTCCCAGGTCACGCTCCATACCGGATAGGACAGTGTGTAGTGTTCAGCTGAATCCTCCATCGTTCCATGCTCCTCAATTTGAGTGAAAGAATCAATTACCGCGATGCAGACATGCGCGATATCGCTGATTTCGCCTCCGGCGGCCAGCTTGCGCAGCTGGACCGCGGCAGGCCTGAAAGTCCTGCACGAGGCAATTTTCGGCAATGCAGAGCATCGCGGCATCAACCTAATTTTTTTTGAATAAATCCGGATGCCGCGGCGGGCACCATACGGTAAACGGGTTTTCCCGCGAAAAACAGTTCCCGGCCTCGGCATAGCAGCAGAGTCTCGTGCCGTCGGCAAGTTCCCAGGCGGCGCTGATCCCCTCCGGCAGGCTCGACTCCGGCATGCGCGCGCCCCCTGCAGCGCCGGATACCGGAGCGTCCACATCGGAAAGGCGGGAATCCTGCGCAAGCACAAGAGGTCCGGAACAGAATGCGATCCGGGTGATGTCCGGCGACCGCACGGCACGCACGGTAAGATCGAATTCGATTTCAATCTCATCGCCCGTCCGCCATTCCCGTTTCAAAGCGAGGTATCTTCCCGGCTCCGGCGTCATGCCGCATCCGTTGACCCGGAGAAAGGATCCGGCGCTCCACCACTCCGGAATCCGGAGCATGAGCGTCCAGTTTTCCGCACGGGAAAGCGCAAGGGAAAGCTTTACCCTTCCGGCAAACGGATAGCCGCCTGAAATCCGGAGCGATGCGCACTGCCCGCCGGGCGTGGTGAAGTCCGCCTCCAGATCCTCATAGCAGTTGACCGCGATTCCGTCGTCCGTCCGCATGACGGCGGAGAGCGGCGCCATGGCAATCGCCTCGGGCCCCTGTGCCAGACAGCAGTCTTCCCCGAACCCCGTGATCTGGTCATCCGCCGGGCGTTTGAACGCGCTTCCCGCCAGCGGAGTCGGATTCGCATGCATCCAGGAATCCGCATCCGGCGTCATCTCGCCGAGGGCGGCGTTGTAGAAGACACGTTCGAGCTCCCCGGCTGCGCCGCAGTCGCCGGTCAGACGGAGAATCAGGTCATTGTACCGGATCCAGGTGGTTGTGATGCAGGTTTCCCCGAGCATGACGCCCGGATCGTGCCGTGTCTGCCCCCATTTCCCGTAATGCCAGTATTCCCCGCCGAGGTCCTTGAGACCGCCGGCTCCGGTAATGAAAATTTCATAATCCCGCACCAGTTCCCGGTAACGGATTGCCGCGGCAAGATATTCCGGATGCGGATCCGCGCGGTACAGCTCCGCGAGCCCCTGGAAACATGACGTCAGTTCATAGGCTTTCCCGTTTCCGATTTCGGCGGGAGGAACCCCTGCCGCTGCGGCGCGGAAAATATTGTGTTTCAGGGAACATCCGGAGCCTGCGATTCCGCGGGCATACTCCAGATGGCGCGCTTCTCCGGCAATGCGATAGACGCCGACAACCGCGCCGAGGATGGACGACGACGCAAGTCCCTGATGCTCCCCGTATTCCTTCATTTTCCCCCCGGAAGGGATCTGGCGCATCAGATGATCCAGCAGATCCGTGCACGCCTGTTTCACGCGCCTGTCCGGATCAACCTCCTCATAATAGCGGATCAGCGCCAGCAGGACATATTTCCTCCCCCAGACATCCCAGGCGGAAGTCTGTTTTTCTTCCGGATAGGAACTGATGCATCCGTCCGGCGTCTGTGTGGAAAGCAGATCGTCCACCGTAGTCCGAATCATGGAAAGGAGTTCACGGTCCCCGGTCGCCCGCCATGCATGAATGGCGGAACGCACAATCTTCCCCCAGAATTCACAGCGCCAAAGTCCGTCCCGCTCCCTGCGGCGCCGGAAAGGATCGACAAGATGCGCATAGTCCACTTTTTTCAGGCGGTTTTCAACCGTGAGACGCAATGCCTTTCCCATAGGTCCCTCAAGACGGACAGCGCGGGGCGGCAGATTGTAAAAACACCTCATTTCAACTTCTCTCCCCGTTTTGCAAGAACAAGCGGCGCATATCCTTCATGGAAGTGCGGATTGCCCGCATGAAATTCCGGAAAAACGCTGACTTCCCTGCTCGGCAGATAAACCGAATAGTTGTGCCGGACCAGATGAATGGTCCATTTTTCGCCCGCTTTCCATTCCGCGCCATGACGAGTGAGATCCGCGGCGGGCACCTTGATCAGAAGCGTCCACCCGCGATCGCGGTCCTTCTCACTGTTGAGCGTTCCGCAAAGGGAAGTCCTTACGGTTACACCGTGACGGTATCTGCTGCTGCCTGGCAGGCCGAGACGGCCGCGTCCGGGAAAGAAATAACAGGTTTTCCTTCCTCCGGCGCTGCCGTAGATTTCCCAGTAGCAGGGATATGCCTCGTGCTTGAGAAACAGCTCGACGGCATCCGCCTGCGTGAAGATGTGCGTCTGATCGCGGACCGCCTCGTCCACGATGTCGCTGTCCTCCATCCGGACGCCGACGTAAAGATATTTTTCATTCCAGAGCAGACGGACTGCGCCGCCCTCCAGAACACGTCCCCGCATGCCGGAAACGCGTTCAATCTCCTGATACCACGGTCCCGCGCTGTACGGCGTGAAACGGTATTCCGGCGCATTGCGCCATGCGGCTCCGGAGAGATCCGCGGGAGGTTCCGCATCCGTGTATTCCGCCCTCATTGCGGAGGGGGAGAGATGGGAACACGCGGAAAAAAGCAGGAGCGACACGCATCCGGCCGCAATTCCGATTCCTTTCTTCATGACTGCGTCCTCACTGTTTCAGAATTTCAATGGCGTTGGCCAGGCAGACGGAAGCATTCTGCCCGCGTCTGGATGGATTGTGCTTCCACAGAAGCGTCAGTTCGCCGTTCTCCACGCGGACGTCGCCGGTTTCCAGCTTCAAAGCGCGATGGAAATCTCCGCCGGCCAGTTTGTAAAGATCAATCCGGTCCAGAACCGCCTTTCCGTTCGCGGAAACGGAGAAGGAATAGGTCCCGGGTTCGAAATTCGGCCGGAATCCGGCTTTCAGATGGAAAATGATCTTATAAGTTCCGTTCGGCACCTTGAACTTGTAGCCTTCCAGAAAGTAGGTTTCCGTCCTGTAAAGTTCAGGAAGATCCGTTCCGGAAATACCCGTGATGTCGCGTGTGATGGAGCTGCAGGCGCCGACATATCCGTATTTCCCGTCGAATTTCTGATCCGGGAAAAACAGTCTGCCGTCCGGCGCATTGTAAAATTCCGAGGAGCCGCAGTTCACGGCATAATATCCCCGGTCGATCTGTTTCTGCTGGCGGATGAGATTGGCAAGATCGGACTGCTTTTTCAGAAGCTGATTCATCCGGCGGCTGAAGGAAACGCGGTAGAGTTCCGCAAATCGCCGTTCCGCAAGCATCCGTTCCAGATGGGCGATATCCTTTCTTTCCGCCGCGACATCGATTCCGCCGTCCGCCAGAAGAGCCGCGGCGGCCTTGAGACGGTCGATCCGCCGCCGGTAGAATGTCGCGCTTTCCTTTTCCGTACCGGCAAGCCGGAGATTTTTCACAGCGATTTTTCTCTTCGGGAACAGGAAGGAACGGAGCTGGAAGGGCTTCAGCGCAATGATTCCGCCGCGGAGTTTTTCTCCGGTGGAAAGATCTTCAAAAGGAAGATCCGCATCAAAGTCGAGAGAAACCTTCACGTTGTCATGGAACATGTTGACAACATAGAAATACGTTCCGTTTTCCGTGTGGAGGTAACGTGCGACCGCGGGATCGTCAATGCCTCCGGCGGGATGGAATTTTTCCGCGGGAAGCGCGCCGTAGGCGAGAGCGAATTCACGAGCCTCCGCCTCGCGTCCGATTGTCGCAAGGGGCTGTCCGCCTGCCACATATTCCAGGGCGTCGAACGCCCCGACGACAAACGCCGCCTCCCGGAGATAATAGCGCCCGTGCGGCTTGATGTCCGCATTCTCGAAATAACACTGGTATTTCCGGTCAAGCGGATGTACAAATGTTTCAAAATAGCTGTTGTAGGAAATCACGACGCCTGCGGCGCCGTTGACGAAATAATTCGCAATGTCCCTGTTGTGAAAATCGTAGAGCTCCTCGTTCCGGGTGCTTTCCGGTTTGCCCCAGTGGAATCCGTGACGGTATGCGGTCGGATGGCGGACAACGGAAAAGGAAATGTTCGGGATTTTCTTCAGAGCCTCCAGATCAAGACCGTATTTCACGTAATTGTCGGGATCCTGATTGATGCCCAGATAAAGCTTGAGCTCCGGATTGCAGCGGTCCAGAACGCCGCGGACCATTTTCACAAGATTCGTCACCTGTTCCGAGCGCCATTTCAGCCATTGCGCCCGTTTCTCCGTGGTGAGGAAGGGATAGCGGTCCCGGATTTTTTCCGGCACCCGGATTCCGGTTTCGCGGCTGAATTTGTTGACGGTGTAATCGTCGTATCCCCACTCGAGGGATCCCCAGGTTCCGAAGCTGCTGATCCAGTATTCGATTCCCGCCAGACCCGACTTCGCATAACGTCTGACCGGCTCCTCAAAATAGCCGGCAAACAGCTTGAGCACTTTCGGATGGCAGATATTGGCCCGATGGTCGCCCATCAGATACTGCGTGATGCTGTCACCGTAACGGTCCAGGGATTCCAGCCCCTCCCTGCGATAATCCGATTCTATCTTTTCCAACTGTTTGATGTCGGGAACGTTGGCGTAGTTCATCATGGCGACGAATCGCTTGTTCCGCCTGGAGAAGAAATCGAACACATAGGCAAGCCCCCTGCCGGGAAACATGCCGGCGGCTGTCTGCCCCTCAAGGGGGAAATAGCTCACATCATAGCGCCAGAGCGGGGCATGGAGCGTGTTCATCCCCGTATAGTCGAAATATTCCATGATCTGATCGGCGATGAAGACTGTCGCATTCGGATACCGGCTGCGGAATTTCCCGTATGCGGGGGATTTCCGCTGGAGCACATCCGCATTCAGATTGTTGGGAAAAGTCTGGTCCTCGTCATAGAAGCCGAAGTTGCGCGGAGCCAGATTCCCCGGACGCCGGATCGAAAGAGCCGGGAGACCGCCTTCAATTTCGTAAATTCTGATTTCCGAAACGGCCGCAGGCATCCCGGGCGCCATCGTCCGCGCCTCGAAAAGATAAGTGGAGGTCCCGGGATAGAAAATATGCCGCGTCGTCTGCATCCGTCCGGAATTCGGCAGTTCGTTTCCGGCGGAAACTCCGCTCTGCAGCCGGTCGCGGTTGACGCCGAATGCGCCGGGATACATGTACCATCCCATCATGCGCGCCTTGTCGTCCGGCCAGACGATGTCAAGCGCGACAGGTTTCCCGAGCTGATCCTCCGCAAAAGGAATTTCAATGCTGAAACGGTCGGTCTTGTTGCTTCCCGCCTCCAGATACTGTCCGTTCTCCGCCAGGCGGAGCTTTCCCTGCTTCAGGATGGAAGGATCCCCGGGATCATTGAATTTTTTCGAGAAGATCAGTTTTCCCGTTTTCAGTTCCCGGTTTGCCGGATCCGGCTTGTAGGAGGATGTGAAGCTGTCCACCTGGAAGGTGCGCCTGTATGCGTGATTCACGATGCACTCCAGCGTGTAGTTCCCCGTTGGCAGCCGGACCTCCCCCAGGGAGACATCCATGGGTCTGTCGACGGCGATCTCCTTTTTTTCCTGGAGGAGCACATTCCCGCGCCCCCCTCTGAGAATGAATTCAAAAGTTCCCTTCCCCGTCAGAAAGCGGTCGCGCTCCACAGGCATCGGACGCGTGTAGAAACCACCGGGAGCGATCTGCACGGAAATGGAAACCGGCGTGTCGGCTGGAACGATTGTCCGCTCCATCACCATGTCGAACGGCATGAAGCGCCGGTATTCGTCATAGACATCGCTGTTGGTCAGAGTCCGGTGGAAAAAGCGGAGACGGTCGATCGTGAAAGACGCTTTCGGATTGGAAAGAAACTTCAGGCTTTTCACCTGGTCGAGATCGGCATTGATGAAATCCGGCATTCTCTGACCGGGATTGAAGCACACGACATAAGGAAGCGTATTGATGAAATACTTCGCATTGGAGTCCTCGTCCCAGGTCAGTGCGACCAGGACCCAGTCCCCGATGGCTCCTGGGATGGTACGGATGTAGCCGAGCTGCTGTTCGGTGTCCTTCCGCCGGACCATGATGACGGTGCGGCGGTCTCCATTCTGCTGAACGGTCATTTTGGATTCCCTGCCGTCCGTAAGAGCAAAGATCTGCGCCCCCAGCTTCCTGTTCATGCGGACCCAGAACATGAGCCCGCCGATTTTGCTGCTGAAAATCCCGTCCAGAGGATAGGAGAGTCTGCTTCCCGTGCCGGGATCCAGCGAAATCCCCTTCCCGTCGATGCCCGGAACGAAATGAATCCCGGCAGCCTCCGCGGGCGGAATCCGCATGCCCTTGTCGGTGACGGCATCCGCTGTTCCGTCATTGAAGTCAAGAGAGAAAGTCGGATTTTCAATTGTCACCGGCTTTTCCTGCGGAAGCGCGGAAACCGAGAGATCGTCGATTTCATATTCCACATTATAGGAGGAGAAGGACAGGTTCAGAAGAGGCAGAAAGCCCGGATGTTTCGCATTCCCCAGCTCCGTTTCGTTCAGTTTCACGGAAAGCGAGTTCCTGAAGATGGAAATGGAAACCTGAAACCAGGCGCCGTCTTCCGGATTGCGGATCTTCTTAATGAGTCCGCCCTTGCGCTGGTTGTTCTTGTAGAAATAGGACTCCAGGCAGTCGTCCTCCCGGAAACGGAACAGCCCGCTTTCATGGTCCGCTCCCTGAAGTTTGACGTTCCAAGCCGAAGGCTGTTTCCCGGAATGGCGTTTCACGCATCTGACGCGAAAAGAGATTTGAAGCGGATTCTCCGCCTGAAGCGTAAAGGCCGCCTCCCCCCAGTTGCCGACTTTCAGGACGCCGCCCTCAATGCCCGCACGCCGGTTCAGAGTCATACCCGGAATATCGCCCCGGGAAAAGTCTGTTTTGAAGTCTCCCGCGGCAGCGGACAAAGCAAGGGAAACGATCACAAGTGCTGAAAAGGGTTTTTTCATTCTTTTTTCTCCTTCGTCCGCTCCGGCTCCGCCGAAACGGGCGCGACAGAAAGGTCATCGACCTCCCATTCCACATTATAGGAGGAAAAAGAAAGTTTCCGGAGAGAGAGAAATCCCGGATGTTTCGCGCTTCCCAGCTCCGTTCCGTTCAGCTTCACAGAAAGCACGTCTCCCGAGATGGTGATGCAGACGGGAAACCAGGCGCCGTCTTCCGGATTGCGGATCTTCTTAATGAGTCCGCCCCTGCGCTGGCTGTTCTTGTAGAAGTAGGACTCCAGGCAGCTGTCCTCCCGGAAACGGAACATTCCGCTTTCATTGTCTGCCCCCTGCAGACTGACGATCCATGCCGAGGGCTGTTTCCCGGGATGACGCTTCACGCATCTTGCGCGGAACGAGATCCGCAGCGGATTCTTCGTCTGAAGCGTAAAGGCCGCCTCCCCCCAGTTGCCGACTTTCAGGACGCCGCCCTCAATGCCCGCACGCCGGTTCAGAGTCATACCCGGAACACTGCCGCCGGAGGCAAAGTCCGTTTTGAATTCCTGTGCCGTTCCGCAGAATGCCGCCACGCCGCACAAGGCCGCCGCAGTCAGTTTCCACCATTTCATTTTCCTGCCTCCTCATCGTTTTCTGCAATATAAATGTCAAATCCGAATCATCCAGGCTGCACGGCATCTGCAGTTCAGCCTTGCAAACCGGATGACTGTCCCATATCTCTCAAACTCCGGAAACGAAGTTCGCAACGTGCTCTTCTCCATCCTTGCACAGGAAAATGATACAACCGTAAAAAATTCATTCCATGCAAATGAAATCTCTCTCTCGTGTGACAGCAGTTCATGCGGTGTCTCCCCTCAGAAAGACAGTTTTCACTTTCCGATTGCCGGGAAGCGCTTTCCCTTCGATTCCGGCAATCAGGGCTTCCGCAGCAAGCATGCCAAGGCGGATGTCGTCACAGCAGGAACAGGTGATCTTCGCACGGACATTTCCCGTATCGTTGTTGTCGCAAGCCGCAATGGCCGTTTCCACCGGCACGCGGATCCCGAATCTCGTGCAGTAGTCCAGCGCGCCCAATGCCGAATTGCAGCTGGAAAAAAGAATTGCCGAATACCTGGTCCTGTCTTCTCCCAGCTCCTCCATCAGACTGTATCCGTCTTCGGGAGAATACCCGCACACAACCTCGGAAACCACTTTCCTCATCGAGCATTCCGTTTCCTGAAAAGCCCGCTTGAATCCTTCCGTCAGATCAAAACAGAGAGAGGAATCCGGCTCCGGCTTTGCCCAGAGAATGCGCCGGTGCTTTTTCTTCAGCAGATAGCGCATGACATCGCATGCCGCGGAGGCATAGTCCGCGGAATACACATGCGACTTTTCCGCCAGGCCGTCCGGATAGGTCGTGATGAACACATGCGGATAGTTTCTTTTCTCCAGTTCCCGCCAGAAACTCTCGCTTCTGTGGGAACCCCAGATCAGAAGACCGTCAATCTGCTTTTCCCTGTATAAGGAAAGATACTCCCCGGATTCCATGAATTCCTGATCCTTGAAAAGCAGAAGAAGCCTGTATTTCTGAAGCGCCAGAACCTGTTCGATTCCGCAGAGAAGATCCATGATATGCCGGTCGGCGAAGATATTCCCGTGAATCTCGCGGATGGAGGGAATGACAAGACCGATGACCCGGCTCTGCCTGGAAAAAAGACGCCGCGCATTGATGTTCGGCTGATAGTCAAGCTCCTTCGCGCAGCGGAGGATCAGGGCCCTCGTCGCCTCGGACACCTGCATTCTGCCCATCCGGTTGTTGAGCACACGTGACACCGTGCCGGGAGAAACCCCCGCCTTCCGGGCCACATCGCGTATGTTGCAGCCTTTTTCCATATGACAAAATTTCCCCTTGCGTGATATCTTCCATTATAATTCAACAACATGTTGTTGTCAAGATTTGAATCATAAAATTTTCGTTAAATTCCGGTAAAAATCCTCTTTTCCGCTTTGCGCCTCCCGCGCGGATCATGCGACTTTCCTTCATGAAACGGACCGTGCTCTCCGTCGGGCGGAAAGCACACGGCACACGCCATGCGGCGGGAAAAAGACAAAAGAAGCGGAACGGAGTTGAACAAAATGCGGCGCGGCAGCTCGGAGCTCCGGAGTCGGAATGGCTTCCGACTCCGGAGCGCTGTCCGCAAAGAGGGGGGAAGAGATTTGCCCGCGCATCTTCAGGAACAGGAGAGAACTATCGAAGAAAATCAGAATCGGATGAATCTATTTCTCAGATTTCTCCGCAACCGCATGCAGCGTCCGGTTGAACTCGACGAGATTTTCAAGCAGCTGCACGACTTCATGCGGCGCCTGTCCCGTCTGAATTGCCGCCGCGGCGGCAATCATGCCTTTTCCGCAGGGCGCCGCCATCAGCACCGGTTTTTTCGTTCCGTCCGCGGCAAGATTGGAGATCAGGGGAATCCATTTTCCGGGCGTTTCCGGGACAAAGGTGAACGAGTGGTTGTAACGGTAACTCTTCGAGAGCGGATTCGGAGATTTTTCAAAGTCCGGGTTTTCGAAAAAGAATTGCCGCCGAACCGGATCATTTTTCGTGTATCCAGTCTTCAGGGAAGGATCGCCGAGCCAGCGGTCCGGTTCAAAACGCGTGCCGGCGACCGTGTAAACAGCAATGGTTCCCCCGCGGATTGCGGGAAGCAGTTTCTCCGTATGAAAACTCTGCGGGATTCTGTTTCCGTTGTAGGAATAGATCAGAACGACATCGCAGCCGCCCGGATCGGCAAGATTCGCCTTCTCTGCCGCAACGCATTCCGAGCTCCATCCCCGCGCGGCAAACCCGGGTTTGTACCAGTCGTGCATTTTTTCCTGTGGCATGATCAAAAGGGCCTTCCTGCGGAAGGGAGGAGTCCTTTCAGCCGCCGTGCAGAACAGGGTGAAGAGGAGGACAACAAGGGTGAAAACGTTTTTTTTCATAATGCGGACCTTTCTGTTGAATATTCAAATTGCGGACAGTATTCCAGTGCAGAACAGGAAAACCGAAGCGGAACACACGGCAGGATTTGTCGTTTCCGGAGCCCCGCATGCCCGGTTCAGTCATTGTATTTGTAAAGGATGTCGGAATCCAAAGTCGCCTTCAGCTGAAGCGTGTTGCGGGATTCCGCATGCCCGTCCATGAAAGCCAGCGGCGTCCAGGTTCCATGCCGGAGCGCATACGCGTTTTTGCGCAGTTCCATATGTCCCTGAAACTCGTTGGAACTGGCGGCGTTGCGGCAGTCCCCCAGCGAAAGCGTCCGGGAAGGGAAAGGAAATCCCTTCAGGTGCATTCCCTTCGGGGAGATCTCGTTCTCCGGAATTGCCAGCCTTCCCCCGATCCAGAGAAAATAGATGCCGTAGCTGATGTCGTTCCATGCGCTTGTGCCCGCCTCCGCCTGAACGGTTTTCGGACAGAAAAAGACTCTTGTTTTCGTCTTGTAGCCGGTTCTTTCCCGCGGGTTGAGGTAATGGTTCAGACGGGCCTGGGAAGTCATGTGATACCGATAATCGCCGTAGATCTCCTGAACCAGGCGCCAATGGGAATTCAAGGGGAGATTTTCCCGGTAATCCCCCGCATACAAAAGAAGTGCGGAGCCGACCTGCCGGAGATTGCCGACACACTGGATTCTGCGCGCGGTCTCCCGCGCACGATGAAGTGACGGTAGAAGCATCGCAGTCAGAAGCGCAAGAATGGATATTACAACGAGAAGTTCGATCAATGTGAATTGTTTTCCACGGCAGACACGCATTTTTCCCTCCCTATACCGTTTGAATCACGGGCCGGATAACCACGTCCGAAGACGCCTTTCCATCCGAACGGATCAGTTCGGTGAGTTTCCGGACAACCGTATCCGTAATGGTTTCCGCATAGGTCGCAATCCGTGACCCGCGTATGAAACTGTAGTCACGGATCCGTTCGGGGGAAACATCAATGAAGCCGAGCGCGGGAGTGCCGGGACAGGCGCCGTTCCATTTCGAAGCGAGAATCGCATAATAGATGTAGCGTTCCGCCATCACGGCATCGAGCCCGGCGCCATGGCGTTCCATGAAATCCGCCACCATGTCGCGTTCCCGGTCGCGTTCCGGCGTCAGTTCCCATTCCGGGCGGTATTCCAGTCCGCACTCCCGGAGCGCCGCCACATACCCTTCGTGCATTTTCCGGGAGGGCAGATAACTCCGGATCGCGTTGATGAATCCGATCCTGCGGCAGCCTGCCGCGACAAATTCTCGGACCATTGCCCGGGCCATCTCCCTGTGATCGATTTTAATTGCGGGAAAATCCCGGTTGCACGGATAGTCGCCGATCACCAGGAGGGGCTTGCTCCGGAACATTTTCAAAAAACGGATCCATCCGGCCGTGACGTTTTCCGTCACCAGCAGTGCCGCCGCGCTCTGAGCGGCCTCCACGACGTCCGCGCCGGGAACGTATGCCACTTTTGTGCGGAAACCGAATCCCTGCTGCTCGAATTTCCACTGATACGGGAAAAGATGGCAGCCGGCGGGATCAAAGGGCTTGTCCTTCTGAAGCAGTTCCAGCATCAGCACATGCTCCCGGTGCTGAAAGTTCTGGAGCGGCACCCGCAGAAAGCTTCCGCTTCGGGGACGCCGTTCCAGGAGCCCTTCCCACTCCAGTTCCGCGATGGCATGCCGGAAGGAGGTTTGGCTGATGGAGAAGCGGCGCATCATGTCCCGTTCGCTGGGAAGCCTGTCTCCGACCTGCAGGGCATCCTCCGCAATCGCACTCAGAATTTTCAGTTTGACCTGATCATATTTCAACACTTTTGCCATAAGCAGGCAAGGCCTCTTCCTTTTTTCTGCTTCTGAAATAGAACGCAGATTTCATTTTTAATTATATTGGACTTTCAAAAAAAAACAAGAGGGGAAAGATAATTTTCTCATCTTTTTCCGTACAAAAGCAAATGCGGATTCCAGGGACACGAAATCAATCCACCTCTCAAAGCAGACCTTTTTCCATGATCCCATACTCGCCTGGAAGCTTTCAGCCTGACCTGCAGAAATTCTCTTCCGGGAAAACTCATCTCGGAAAAAAAAGAAAAAAACTGCATGGGGATATTGTTTTTTTTCCGTTTTCGCATATAATTAAAGAAACCAAATCTGCTTTTTATTGTAAAAGCAGTTAAACATTCAGAACCAATCCCGTCACACGGAGGAACCTTCACTCATGGGAAAACAGATTTTTCTACTTCTGCTCGGCCTTCTGGCGGCAGTCGACACCGGCGCAAAGGAAACGCCGCTTTTTGAGAACGGAAAAAGCATCTGGAAAATCATCATTCCGGCAAGGGGAGGAAAGACGGAAGCGTATGCGGCCGAAGAACTCCAGCGCGCGGTATGGAAAATCTCCGGAGCGCGTCTTCCGATTCTCCGGAGCGACGTCCCGCCGGAATCCGGAGCCCTGGTGATCGGTTCGATGAAGGCGCCCGCGATCGGAAAAATTGCCGGAGAACTCAAATTGTCCGAACGCAAAGACCTCGGCGAGGTGATCGCCGTCCGG
This sequence comes from uncultured Victivallales bacterium, assembly GCA_944390795.1. Taxonomy (GTDB): domain Bacteria; phylum Verrucomicrobiota; class Lentisphaeria; order Victivallales; family UBA1829; genus UBA11452. The sequence goes on along the minus strand of CALXRI010000014.1, from coordinate 33,641 downwards.
CGCCGCAGCGGCAATCTCTATCTCGCCGGCAACAATCCGCGCGCCGCGCTTTTTGCGGTTTACCATTTTCTTCAGAAGGAGCTGGGCGTCCGCTGGCTCTGGGGCGGTGAAAGCGGTGAATTCATGCCGGAACGCACCACCTACGTCATTCCGGGAGATCTCGCGCTCCATCACAGGCCGGTTCTGACGCTGCGCGAGCTGAATCCGTGCGGTCTGGGAAGACTGGAGGAACACGAACTCTTTCTCGTACGCAACTTCAACAACGCCGCGGCGCGCACTCCCGCGCTGCAGGAAAAAACAGGCTCGATCGTTCTGCAGCGCAATCACTGGGTCTTCCCGGATCCGAAACTCTTTCAGAGCAAGCCGGAAATTTTCGCGCTGTATGGCGGAAAGCGCATTCTCCACGGAGAAGGAGGATGCTGGAGCAATCCGGAATTCCAGAGACTCATGATCGAGAAACTCGCCGCAATTGCGAAGGAAAACCGACTCGACATCATGAACGCCTATCCGGCGGATTCCACGCTGCGCTGCTCGTGTCCCGCGTGCACGGCGAATCCGGACAAATCCGGCCGGTGGTTCGATCTCTACCGGATTCTGGTAGACGGGGTGAAAAAAAAGCTCCCCGGTCTGAAATTCGCAGGAATCGCCTACCAGGAGTACCGTCCGGCTCCGGAAAAGGAGGTCCCATTCCTGGAGTATGTGGAGTACTGTCAGTATGACCGCTGCTATGTGCACCGCTTCGGCGATCCCGCCTGCAAACTGAATGCACGCTCTCTCGAGGCCCTGCGGAAATGGCAGACGCGCGCCGGCATGGGCATCTACGGTTATGAATTCGACATTTACACGGGAAAAAGCGCCGCCTTTGTCCCGTTCTGGAACGTGCTTGCCGACGAGGCGAAATATTTTGCAAAGCACAATATCCGCCACATCATGACCGAGGCGTGGATTGAAAATCCCTCCGCCAGGGCGCGCAAGGATCTTTTCCAGCAGAAACAGCGGATCAATTATTACATCTACTCCCAGATGCTCTGGAATCCCGACGCCAGTCCGGATGAACTGCTGGCGGATTTCTGCCGGACCGTCTACGGCCCCGCGGCGCAGCCGATGCTGGACTACTTCAGGGCCATGGCGGACGCATGGGAAAAGATGCCGGTTCATCTGACCTATTTTCACAATGACTCCGCGGGCACTGCGCGATTCCTCCTGAACCCCGCCCTGATCAAACTGGCACAGGCAAAGTTCCATGCGGCGCAAAAGACGCTCGCCGCCATGCGGGAGGACAGCGCGCGCAAAAGGATCGAAACGGAAATCGCGATTGACCGCGCGCATTTCGAAAGCTGGAAGAAGGCTTATGATTTCGCCGCAGGGAAAGCGGTCAGCTGCGCGGTGCCGATGGGGAAAAGCTTTGACGACGCCCTGACACTTCCCTTTCAAACGGCAAAAGGGGAAAAACGCAGGACAACGGCGCGGATCTATCACACCAGGGATGCCCTGCATCTCCTCTTCGACTGTCCGGCGGAGGAAAAGACGCTCCGGCGCGGATTCCCGGGAAGAGACCAGGATGTATTCATGGAAGAGAACATTGAAATCTTTCTCGACACCTGCGACGGCGAAAGCTACCGTCATTTCGCCTTCAATCCGGCAGGCGGCTTTTACGATGCCCGCGGCATGGACAGGAACTGGAATCCCGAATGGAAACTGAATACCCGCATCACCCCGGACGGCAGAAGCTGGAGCGCGGAGGTGACACTGCCTTTCGCCTCGCTCGGAAGCGTTCCGGAAACGGGATCCTTCTGGCGTCTTGTGCTGGATCGCAACACAAAACCGCAGTCCAGCGGCTATCCCCAGCCAGCATATCACGATCTCGGAAGCGGCGCACTGCTCTATTTCAGCAATCAGCCGTTTCCGGACCGGCGTCTGACATGGTTCGTCAAGGACAGCGAACCGATGGAAGCCTATCTGGAACCGTTGTACAAAAACGGCTGGAACTACCGGATTGTCCGACACAGGGAACACCCGGACGCGGACACCTCGGGAAGCCGCCTGATCGTGTGGTCCACACATGAGAACCGCCTGGATCCGGCGTTCTTTGAAAAACAGATTCTGGAACGCGTCAGGAACGGCGCGACTCTGATCTGCCATCAGTACGGTCCCTGCGAGTATGAGAAGTATTTCAAAGACCCGTCCTTCAAGGTCGGCTGGTCGAGCGGATGCGACAAGCTCCGCAGAACAACGTACATCGCCCCCGCCTCTTTTGCGGACTACCCGGACAATCTCCGGAAAATGCTCGGATACACGCCGCCGCTGGTCCTGCTGCCCGCCATGCCTGAAAAATGGGAAGTTCTCGCGCGCCAGAAAGACAGCGCGGGAAATGAGCAGCCCTACATCCTCGCCCGCCCCTGCGGAAAAGGCATGGTTCTCGTCAATGCAGCCATGCGGAATCCGGCGGAACTGATTGCGCGCTTCAACAACGCACTGGAGTACAACAGGAAGATCAGACGCTGAAACAGCCCTCCGCACCCGCCGGAAGCGGGATGGACATGCTTCGGAAGCGCTCCCGGAAAAATTTCCCGGGAGCGTTTTCTATTCTTTCCTCCGGGACTTCATGCCTTCAGAGCCCTGCCCCGCATGTGCTGTTTAATATTTCACAATCAACAATAACGAATAATATTTTTTTGTTAAAAAAATCACAATACTGTCTTGAAAATTTTTTGAATCGTTGTATTTTAAATGGAACAAAAAAGGAAAAACAGCTCTTTCCTTTCCGGAAGGTCCGGAGAAGACAGGGTTCAAAAATGGAAGGGAGTGCTTACTTATGAGAAAAACCAAGGCAGCAGTGAAAGCGGAAAAACCGGCCCCGACAAAGGAAGAACTCGAAGCACAGCAGCTTGCGGAGCTCGACAAGACCATCGAGACCGTGAAGGAAGCCCAGCGCAAATTTGCCGAATTCACGCAGGAACAGGTTGACGCGATCTTCCGCGCCGGCGCCCTGGCGGCGAACAACGCCCGGATTGAACTGGCGAAGATGGCGGTCGAGGAGACCGGAATGGGCGTGGTCGAGGACAAGGTCATCAAAAATCATTTTGCCTCCGAATACATCTACCATAAATATCGCGACATGAAAACCTGCGGCATTCTGGAGCACGATCAGGCGCTCGGCATGGACACCGTGGCCGAACCGCTCGGACTGATCGCCGGAATCATTCCGACGACGAATCCGACCTCGACGGCGATCTTCAAATCCCTGATTGCGCTCAAGACCCGGAACGGCATCATATTCAGCCCGCATCCGCGTGCCAAGAAGTGCACGATCGCGGCTGCGAAGCTCGTGCTGGACGCGGCGGTCAAGGCGGGCGCTCCAGAAGGCATCATCGGCTGGATCGAGGAACCGACCGTGGCGCTGAGCCAGCGCCTGATGAGCCATCCCGACGTCAACGTGATTCTCGCCACAGGCGGTCCGGGCATGGTGAAGGCGGCCTATTCCAGCGGAATTCCGGCGCTGGGCGTCGGACCGGGCAATACGCCTGTCATCATGGACGAAACCTGCAATATTGAACTGGCGGTCAGCTCGGTGCTCCAGAGCAAGACTTTCGACAACGGCATGATCTGCGCTTCGGAACAGTCCGTCACGGTGGTCGAGGAGGTCTATGAGGAGGTCAAGGCCGAATTCGTCAAGCGCGGCGCCTACGTTCTCAAACCGGAGGAAAGCAAAAAGGTCGGCGCGACAATCTTTGTCAACGGCAGACTCAATGCCGCAATCGTCGGACAGCCTGCCAGCAAAATCGCCGCGATGGCCGGCGTCAAGGTGCCCGAGCGCACCAAGGTGCTGATCGCGGAAACAGAAGGAGTGGGGCCGGATTACCCGTTCTCGCGCGAAAAGCTCTCCCCTGTTCTGGCGCTCTACAAGGCGAAGGACTTCGAATCCGCGCTTGAGAATGCGCGCGCCCTCCTGAATTTCGGCGGTCTCGGCCACACCAGCGTGCTTTACACGAAAAAAACCAATGTCGAACGCATCCAGAAGTTCGGACATCTGATGAAGAGCTGCCGCACCCTGATCAACATGCCGTCCAGCCAGGGCGCGATCGGCGACATCTTCAACTTCAAGCTTGAGCCCTCCCTGACGCTCGGCTGCGGCTCCTGGGGTGAAAACTCCGTCAGCGGAAACGTCGGCCCGAAACACCTGCTCAACATCAAATCTATTGCACAGCGGAGAGAAAACATGCTTTGGTTCAGAGTGCCCCCGAAAATCTTCTTCAAATACGGCTGCATGAAGGAAGCCTTCACGGAACTCGAGGGCAAGAAGCGCGCGTTCATCGTGACCGACGGCTTCCTCTTCAACAGCGGCGTTCTCAAGGAACCCCTGGAGTATCTGGAGGCGCTGGGGATCCAGGCCGACATCTTCGCGGAAGTCCTGCCCGATCCGACCCTCGGAACCGCCAGAAAGGGCGTGGACCGCATGAACACCTTCAAGCCCGATCTCATCATCGCGATCGGCGGCGGATCCCCGATGGACGCCGCGAAAATCATGTGGCTGATGTATGAGCATCCCGAAATCAAGTTCGAGGACATGGCCATGCGTTTCATGGACATCCGCAAGCGCATCTTCAAGTTCCCGAAACTCGGAGCCAAGGCGGAACTCGTCTGCATTCCGACCACCTCCGGAACCGGTTCGGAAGTGACGCCGTTCGCGGTAATCACCGACGAGACCACCGGCAACAAGTATCCGCTGGCGGACTATGAGCTGACCCCGAGCATGGCGGTCATCGACACCCGCCTTGTCATGGGCATGCCGCCGCGCCTCACGGCGTATTCCGGGATCGACGCGCTGGTTCATGCTCTGGAAGCCCGCGTCTCGGTGCTCGCCACGGAATTCACCGACGGCATCGCGCTGGAAGCGGCCCGTCTCGTCTTCAAGTATCTGCCGATCGCCTACTCCAACGGTCCGCGCGACCTTCGCGCAAGAGAGCAGATGCACCACGCCTCCGCGATGGCCGGCATGGCGTTCGCCAACGCCTTCCTCGGCGTCTGCCACTCCATGGCGCACAAGCTCGGCGGCGAATTCCACGTCCCGCACGGACTGGCGAACGCGCTGCTCATCAGCTACGTGATCCGCTACAACGCGACGGAAAAACCGGTCAAGCAGGGCACCTTCCCGCAGTATGACCATCCGCATGCGAAGGAGAGATACGCGCAGATCGCCGATTACCTCAAGCTCGGCGGAACCACGGCGGATGAAAAGGTCGAGAAACTGATCGCCGCGATCGAGGATCTGAAGGCGAAAGTCGGCATTCCGAAGTCCATCAAGGAAGCCGGCGTGCCGGAAAAGGATTTCCTCGCCGTGATCGACACCCTCAGCGAAAAGGCGTTCGACGACCAGTGCACCACGGCGAACCCCCGCTATCCGCTGATTACCGAGATCAAGCAGATGTATCTTGATGCATATTATGGGAAATAAACTCTGAACCGAGTTTGAAACTTGAAAGTATTGCAGTATCTTATGAAAAGGATGCTGCAATGCTTTTTTCTTTTTTGCGGATAGGAGAAAATGGAACTTTATGGCGAAACCGAAAATTGTGATTTGCATCGGAAGCTCGTGCTTTTCGCGCGGGAACACGAAAAATGTCGAGACTGCGGAAAAATATCTGGAGGAGAACGGCTACAGGGACGAAGTTGACGTGGATCTCTCCGGCTCGCTCTGTCAGGGGCGCTGCGCCGACGGCCCGATCGTCGTGATCGACGACCGCGTCTATACGAAGGTCGACACCGGACTGATGCTGGATCTGCTCCGCCAGACGCTTCCGCCGAAAAAACTCAAATAACAGCCTGCCGCACCGTTCGTGCGGGGACGGCAGCCCCGGAGGGGGATGAAAAATCCGTTTCCGAAACTCCGGCGGCAAGGAAATGGAGAGAATCATGAATCATAATTTTCCCGTATTCACGACGGACAACGAGTGCCAGGACTGTTACAAATGCGTCCGGCACTGCCACTGCAAGGCGATCCGGATCGTCAACGCGCGCGCGGCGGTCATTCCGGAACTCTGCGTCTGCTGCGGAACCTGCGTGAAAGTCTGCCCCGCGCATGCAAAAAAAATCCGTTCCGACCTGAGCCGCCTCCGTTTTCTCCTGGAAAACGGGGAAGAGCTCTACGCGTCCGTCGCCCCGAGTTTCATCGGATACTTCAAGGATGTTTCAATCAACCGCCTTGCCGGAGCGCTCCGGAAGCTCGGATTCGCCGGGGTTTCCGAAACCGCGCTGGGTGCGGAGCTCGTCAGCGCGGAAACCGGGCGGATCGTCCGGGAAAGCGACCGCAAGCTTTTCATTTCGAGCGCCTGTCCCGCCGCCGTCGACTACATCCGGAAATACGCGCCGGAATACACGGACAGCATCGTGCCGGTGGTATCTCCCGTGATGGCGCACGCAAAACTCCTGAAGCAAACCTACGGAGATCACATCAAGGTGGTCTTTTTCGGTCCCTGCGCGGCGAAGAAGAACGAGGCGGACCGTTCACCGGACGTGCTTGCGCTCGCAGTGACGTTCGAATCGCTCCGGAGCCTGCTGGAGGAAAAGGAGATTCGCCTCGACGCCGTGGAGGATGCGCCTCTTGCGCCGAAAGCCGCCGAAGAGGGGCGCGCTTATTCCCTGGAAGGCGGCATGAATGACACGCTCCGCGGGAATGATCCCGGCATCCGCTACGTGGCGGTCTCCGGTCTGGCGAACATCGGGCGGCTCTTTTCCGGTTCCGCGCCGCTGAATGCGCACGGAGGAAAGAAGATTTTCATTGAATGCCTCGCCTGCCCCGGGGGATGCGTGAACGGCCCCGTGATGCCGGAGGACGGCTCCGATCTCGAAACGCTGATGAACACAATGGACATCGCCGCTTCCGCCTCAAGCCTCGGCCGCGCCAAAGAGGTCGAAATGGAGGAGAAGCCAGACCGGGACGTTCCTGTGCGGAAGACTCCGACCGAAGCGGAAATCGTCGCCGCGCTCGAGACCGTCGGCAAACACTCGCCCGCCGACGAACTGAACTGCGGCGGATGCGGCTACAACAGCTGCCGCGAATTCGCCGCCGCGATGATCGACGGCAAGGCCGAAACCTCGATGTGCCTCTCGTACCTTCGCACGATCTCGCAGAAGACCAGCAATGCGCTGATCAAATACATCCCCGCTTCCGTGGTGATTGTGGACAACAATCTCCAGATCATCGAGTGCAACCGCCACTTCGCCAAGATGTGCGGAGAGGACGCGCTCGCGGCCTACGACTCCTGCGGCAACCTGACCGGCGCGGATCTCCGCAGCCTGATCGAGTTCTCCGATCTCTTTGAAAGCGCCTTCGCGGGCGGATCGGGCGATCTGGAACGCTTCAACCAGATTTACGGCGACCGCATCTTCAATATCAGCGTCTTTTCCATCACGACGGGACGCACGGTCGGAGCGGTCATCCAGGACGTGACGCAGAGCGAGCTTCATCGCGAGAAAGTGGCGGAGAAGGCGCGCGAGGTCATCCGGAAGAATGTGACGACAGTGCAGAAGATTGCGCAGTATCTCGGCGAACACATGGCGGAAACGGAAATCATCCTCCGCGAAGTCGCCGGAAGTTATTCTGAAATCAAGGACAAGAAAGATGGCGATGGAAAATGACAAGCTTTTCGTCGAGCTGGAGGCCAGCCAGTGGATCAAGACCGGCCAGGCAGCCTGCGGCGACGATTTCCGCTGTGTGAGAATTCCGAATGAAAAACGCACGATCGCCGTTCTTTCAGACGGACTCGGGAGCGGGATCAAGGCGAATCTGATGGCGAGCATGACCTCCACGATGGCGCTGGAGTTTGTGCGTTCCAACATGGACATTCTGCAATCCGCCGAGATCATCATGGATTCGCTTCCGGTCTGCGAAATCCGCAAGATCAGCTATGCGACGTTCACGGTGTTCGACATGCAGCTCGGCGGAAAGACCCGCGTCGTGGAAATGGACAATCCGCCCTTCATCCATCTGCGGAATCTGATCGACCTGCCGAAAAACAATGTGAAGGAACTGGTGTCCGAACGCTGGCCGGACCGCAAAATGCGGATTACGGAAGTCGCCATGGCGCCCGGCGACCGTCTGATCGCGTTTTCCGACGGCGTCACACAGGCGGGACTCGGCTGTCCCGGCTGGAAGTTCGGCTGGAGGCGCGAAGGCGCATTCAATTTCATCAGGCGCACCGTGGAAAAGAATCCGGAAATTTCGGCGCGGGACCTGGCTTCCGTGATCGCCGCCGAAGCCATGTCGATCAATCCGGAGCGCAAGTGCATGGACGATATCACCTGCATGGTGCTTTATCTGCGTCATCCGCGCGTTCTGCGTGTCATCACGGGTCCGCCGTTCCGCAAGGAGACCGACCGGGAGTATGCGAATCTGGCCGTGTTCCCGGAAGGAAAGGTCGTGCTCTGCGGCGGCACCACGGCGAACATCGTTTCGCGCGAGCTCCGGACGCGCGTGGACATCGACATCAAGATGGTGAGCCGGAGCGGGAATCTGCCGCCGCCCGGCTACATGCGCGGCGTGGGACTGGTGACCGAGGGAATCCTGACACTCACGCAGGTCGCCGCCGATCTGGAGTCCGGCGACTGGCAGAATTCCGCCGCGGCTGCGAAGGAGATCGTCAACCTGATGATGGACAGCGATATCGTGGAGTTCATTGTCGGAACGAAGATCAACGAAGCGCATCAGGATCCGACGCTGCCGGTCGACCTGGAGATGCGGCGGAACGTCATCAGGCGTCTTCAGGCGTCGCTGGAGAACAAATACCGGAAAAATGTCACTATTCGCTATTTTTAACCTGAAAGAGGAAAACGGAGAGAAAACAATGAACGAACAAGGGATGATCAAAGTTGAAATCTGCTGCGGAACGACCTGCTACCTTCTGGGGGCGCAGAGCCTTCTGGCGCTGGAAAAATCCATGCCGGCTCCGTGGATCGGCAAGGTGGAAATTGTTGCGATGCCCTGCCTGGAGGTCTGTACGAACGACAATTACAGTCATGCGCCCTTTGTGCGGATCAACGGGGAAATCGTCGGCGATGCGACCGTTGACCTGATCTCCAAAAAAGTCAATGACTTACTCGAAAGGCATGTTCAATGAACAACGGCGTCGTGAGAATGCGCCGGGAGCTGATGATCCGCCTGATCAGAAGCTTCCTCGCGGGAACGATCGAAAAAGATATTGACAAGATACCCTATGAGATCCGTCCGAAGGGATCGGATTCCGTCCGCTGCTGCATCTACAAGGACCGCGCGATTATCAAATACCGCCTCATGGCGCTGCTCGGCGCATCCTATGAGTCCGAGACGGATGAAAGCAAAACCCTGCGGGAATATCTGGATGACGCGCTTGCGGAAAAGAAACGCCCAGACAAACCGATCACGGCATGCGGAGCGGGCTGCTCCGGATGCCCGGACCGGAAGTACTTCGTCACGGACAACTGCCGCGGATGTTTTGCGCGTCCGTGCTTCTACAACTGTCCGGTCGGCGCGATCCGCGTGGAAAACCAGCATGCCGTCATCAATCAGTCCAAGTGCATCAGCTGCGGAAAGTGCATGACGCTCTGCCCGTTCCACGCGATTACGAAGACGGCGGTTCCCTGCGAAGACGCCTGTCCGGTCGGCGCGGTCAAGAAAAATGCCGAAGGCATCGCCGAAATCGATTACGACAAATGCATCTTCTGCGGAAAATGCTTCTCCAACTGCCCCTTCTCGGCGATCATGGAGCGTTCCGAACTGCTGAACATTCTCAATGAGCTCCACAAGGGAAAGGAAGTCGTGGCAATCATTGCGCCGTCCGCCCAGGACCAGTTCCCCGGCACGGTCGGACAGCTTTTCTCGGCCGTGGCAAAGATCGGCTTCAAAGATGTGCTTGAAGTTGCGCTCGGCGCGGAAAAAACCACGGAGCACGAGGCCGAGGAATTCCAGGAGAAAATGATCGCGGGGGAGAGGCTTGTGACTTCCTCGTGCTGCACGGCCTATGTCGAGGCGGCAAAGAAGCACGCGCCGGAGCTCCTTCCGATGGTTTCCTCCACCCCGAGCCCGATGCTTTACGCCGCGGACATCGCCCGTGAAGCGCACCCGAACGCGCAGATTGTCTTCATCGGCCCGTGCATCGCAAAACGTTATGAAGTGACGCTCCATCCGGACAAGGTGGACTGGGTGATGACCTTCGAGGAACTCGGAACCGTCTTCGCCGCCATGAATATCGACGTCATGGCGCAGGCGGAATGGCCGATCCCGCGCCCCGCCGCCACAACGGCGAGAAACTTTGCCAGGAGCTGCGGCGTGACGGATGCAATCCTCAAGGAGCTCGAAGCGCATCCGGAACTGGCGAAGCGCGGCTTCAAGGCGGATGTCAAGTTCATCAACGGACTGACGCCGAAGACGGTGAAGATGCTCCAGCTCTACGGCAAGGGCAAGCTGCCGGGGAATTTCCTCGAAGTCATGGCATGCTGCGGCGGATGCACCGGCGGCCCCTGCTCGCTGACCCAGGCATTCAATCCGGACAAGAAAGGCATCTGAACGCATCCTCCCGCATCCGGGAAACGGAAACGGGGTTTTTCTTCTGCGGAAAAGAAGGAAGGCCCCGTTTGTTTTTATTCCATATCTGTGCCGACGGGCTTCCCTTCTGCGGCAGAAATGGAACACGTGCGCGTCACAACAGATGCCGCGGCGGAGCCTTCATGCGCCCCCCTTCTTCAAAAAGAGGGAGACCGATCTCTCCGGAATCCGCGGAATCAGACAGCCGGACGGGACGGCAGGGAAAGCCCCCCGTCCTTGATGCGCCAGAGATAAAGAGAGGCAAGCGTGCCGTAGGGCGAATAGCGTTTCCGGTAAAATTCAAACTCTTTTTCCGAAAGATGCTCCAGACGGTTCAGGAGCATGATCCCGCGGCGGATGCCGAGATCCCGGTAACTCAGAACGTCCGGACGGCCCAGCGCAAAAATCAGCAGCATTTCCGCCGTCCAGACGCCGACGCCCCGGAGTTTCACAAGCTCCCGGACGACCTCGGCGTCGGAAAGCCGGGGAAGCGCGGAGAAATCAACAGCCCCGGAAAGAGCGGCATGCGCGATTCCACGCAGATATCCGATCTTCCGGACGGAAACGCCGCAGGCGCGCAGCGCGTCCGGCGCGGCGGCGTCCAGCGTCTCCGGGGAAACGGTCCCGAGCAGACGCTCCACCCGCCGATGAATCGTGTCGGCGGCCTTCACGGAAAGCTGCTGAGAGAGAATACTCTGCACAAGGGCGTGAAACGGATCCCCCGGACACTCGAACCCGTCAATCTCCGTTTTCCCGGCGATTTCACGGAATTCCGGAGCCTGCCGGCAGAGCGCCTTCCTATCTTTTTCCGACACCTGAAACCGCATCGCGCTCCACCTGCCTTTCCGCCAGTTTCTGACAGGCCGTCTTTTCCCCGTATGGATTGTGATTCGCCTGACAGGCCCGGCAGTTGCCATGATTTTCGCATCCCGGCCAGGTGCAGGGACAGTCCGGATTGATTTCCGCCATCCTCTCCTCTCCTTCCCGCGGCATCAGAGATCGACCCGCAGGTCTTTATAATAATATTCCCGGTCGCGTTCGGAAATCGCGCGGTAAACGCGGCAGGGATTGCCGAAAGCCACCACACCGGAAGGGATATCCCGGGTCACAACGCTGCCGGCGCCGATGACGGAATTGTCGCCGATCCGGACGCCGGGAAGCACCACGGCGCCGGCGCCGATCCAGACATTGTTTCCGATATGAATCGGAAGATTGAACTGCGCGACGCGTTTCCGGAGTTCGGGATCGACGGGATGCCCCGCCGCGGTCAAAGTGACATTGGGGCCGAACATGACACTGTCGCCGACGTAAATGTCGGTATCGTCCACAAGCGTCAGGTTGAAATTCGCATAAACGTTGTTCCCGAAGTGGGTGTGACAGCCCCAGTTCGCGTGAAGCGGCGGCTCGACATAACAGTTCCCCCCGACTTCGGCAAGCAGTTCCCGCAGCAGTTTTGCGCGCAGTTCCCGCTGCATGGGTCGCGTCTGATTGAAATCATAAAGCTTCTCCTGGCACTTCAGTTGTTCGCGCGCGATTTCCTCGTCCGTGCAGATATAAAGCTTTCCCGATTTCATGCGTTCCATATTGCTCATATCCGGCATGATGCACTCCTCTGTTCCCATGGTTCGGCTTAAGATAGACTCCTCTTCCGGCTTTTGCAAGCGCCGGAAGGAATTTTCATTCAACAGGCGGACAGTGCGGTCAGGCGGGATTTCCGGATTCCCCGTCGCCGTTTTCCGGAACATCCATGTTTTTCCACATGGTTCCGCCGGCGGGATTTTTCTGGAGGATGTCGATTTTTCTTTTCAGCGAGGCAAGCTTCCTGTGACAGACCGCTGCAAGTGCGGAACCTTCCTCAAAATTGGCAATCATCTGTTCCAGGGGAACTTTGCCCCCCTCCATGTTCCTGACGATCTCCTCCAGGCGCGCCATGCCGTCCTCAAAGGAGAGCGCCTCGAATTCCCTGATTTTCGCTTCATCAACTGCCATGTCGAATTCTCCCAGAAATAATTTCCGCAACAATGAAAAGCAGTGGAAAAACGCCTCGGCATTTTTCCCGGCGGCAGGCCGCACACCCCCGCACAGCGGCAAAAGCGCCTCCGCGACTTTCTCAATCCTTGAGCAGGAACTCGAAATCCTCCATGCTCATGCCGCGCATCGCCTCGGACGGAGCCTCCACCAGATTGTTGAACAAACCCGCCTTCATCCTCTGAAGTTCCAGCACCTTCTCCTCGATCGAATTCTTGACCAGAAGCTTGATGCAGTTCACGCTTTTCGTCTGTCCGATCCGATGCGTCCGGTCCGCGGCCTGCGCCTCGGCCGCCGGATTCCACCAGGGATCGTAGATGATGACCGTGTCCGCGGACGTCAGATTCAACCCGAGACCGCCCGCCTTCAGACTCAGCAGGAAAAGCGGAATGTCCGGCGAATTGTTGAAATTGTCCACATGCGCCATGCGGTCCGTGGTCGCGCCGTCAAGATACTCATAGCGGATCGATTCGGAATCCAGCCAGGACCGCACAATCGAGAGCAGTGAAGTGAACTGGCTGAACAGCAGAACCTTGTGACCGCTGTCAATGGTTTCAAGCAGCAGTTCCTTGAGCAGTTCCATCTTGGCCGATCGCACCGGCTGGCCGGCGTCGGGGCGGAGAGTCCCCGGGATCAGATCCGGATGGCAGCAGACCTGCCGCAGACGCAGCAGCGAGGAGAGAATTTCAAATTTGGAAAGTTCATGCGAACCCGATTTGAGAATCTCGCATTTGCGCCGCCCTTCGGCGAGAAACGCATTATAGACACGCTGCTGGGATTCGTCCATCTCGCAGTAGAGCGTCTGCTCGACTTTCGGCGGAATCTCCTTGTAGACATCGGCTTTCCTGCGCCGCAGGATGAACGGGGCGATCCGGGAGGAAAGATCCTGAATCGCCTCGGGCGAAGCGGTCTGCCCGATATATTTTTTCCGGAACGAGTTCAGCGTTCCGAACATGCCCTGATGCAGGAAATCGAAAATCGACCAGAGGTCCTCCGGCGAATTTTCCAGCGGCGTGCCGGTCAGCACCAGCTTGTGCTGCGCCTCGATGGATTTGCAGGTCTGCGAATTTCCCGTGGAAGGATTCTTGATGTGCTGCGCCTCATCCAGAATCAGATATTTGAAACGGAGCCCGCGCACATGTTCGACGTCCCGCTTGACGATGCTGTACGAGCAGATGCAGATGTCGTGAAACAGCGCGTTCTCCCAGAGTTTTCCGCGATCGGGTCCCGAGATGACAAGCGTCTTCAGCGTCGGAACGAATTTCTCCGCCTCCCTCGCCCAGTTTTCCAGCAGGCTGGTCGGGCAGAGAATCAGGGCGGGCAGATGCTTTTCCGGATCGGATGCCAGAAGCGAAAGCGTCTGAACGGTTTTTCCCAGTCCCATTTCATCGGCGAGGATCAGATTGAAGCCGCGCGCCCCGAGGGTTTTCATCCAGAGAACACCCGCAGCCTGGTATTTGCGCAAGGTCCCGGTGAAAAGCGGAAGATCCAGCGCGGCGTTTTCCGAGGCCGCGTCATCCGCAATCCCGTCGACATCGACCTTCAGACGCAGAAACTCCACAGGAACAGCTCCGGGAATCGCCGCGCCGAGTTTCGCCCAGTGGAGTGCGGCAAAGCGCGGAACCCGCAGAACATCCGCTGCACTCCCGTCCGCGCCGGAACGGTTCTGCGGAACAACGCTTTCGCAAACGCCGAAGGCAAGACGCCGCAGAGCGGGCGGTATTTTGATGAAGGAATTCTTCCCGCCGGAAAGAAACAGCTCGTTGTTTCCCGCTGCGGAGACAAGATCGCGCCAGGGAAACGGACTGTCCGCCGCCGTCAGCTTGACGGACAGGTCAAACCACGCATCGGTTTCCGCCAGGACCTCGGTGGAAATCCGGAGTCTGCCGGAATCGCCGCAGATCCGCGCCAGATCGGAGGAGAGGAGGAATGCGCGGCCCGCGTTCAGCCACTGCGGAATCATCTCCTCGGCAAACGCCCCGATGGCTTCGCGGTCGCGCAGGCGCAGTCTTGTCTCGCCGTCCGAAGAGGACGCGCCGGAGATCATCTCAAATCCGAAATTCACAAGTTCCTGCACATAGAAATTCTCCGCCGTCGTATTGCGTCTCCAGAACACGCCGTTCTGGGAGGCGAGACGCGCCTGGTCTCCCTTGCAGATCCGCCCGTCGTAATCGAACAGGACCTCCATTTCCAGCGCGCCGTCTTTCTTCATGACGGCGTTGTAGAAGGGTTTGAGGCGCTTCTCGCGGACCTTCACCCCGTCGGCTTCGATCAGTTTGAACGGCAGCATCGCCTGGTAATTGATCAGCATCGCCGCCGCCTTCGAGTCGCACGGCTGCACGGTGGTGCGCAGAAAGTTGCGGAGCCATGCGACATCCATCTGCGCGGGAATCCACCAGTATTCCCCGAGCATTCCCACCCAGCATCCGGCGCGTCCGGTAATCACCTTGACATCCTTCAGAGGAAGCGGCGAGTCCTTCACAATGATCGCCGAACGCAGCAGGCTTCCGCCTTTGAGACGTTCGACAATGATGACCGGTTCGGCGAGTTCCCGGTGAATCACGACCTTCTCCTTCAGGCGCATGAAGTTCTGGAATCCCACGAGACAATGGAAGAATTCGGCTGTCTGCTCGGCGTCCAGCGAAAGTTTCGTGCCGTCCTGCTGGGCGTTGATCGCGAGAAAGCGGATGATCTGGCGGTCCTGCAGAGGAAATGCGTCAAGCTGGAGAGAGGCGGCCAGATTCTTGCCGAAGTGAAGCTGCCGCAGATTGTTCAGATTTCCGATGTAGTCGCGCCCGTTCATTTTCAGCGAGACGGAAAAGAGCGTGCGCTCCCATTTGCTCGGGACATGCGGAAAATCGGATTCCGCCGTGATGACGACCGCGGCCTTCTGCGGGGCAAGCACCTGCTTGAGCAATTCCGGCATTCCGGAAAATTTGAGTCCCGCATACTGGGCCGGCGCATCCTTGATCTTTGCCGCCTCCCTGCGTTTTATGGTGTATTTCGCGTGATACAGACATGCCGCCATCGCATGCGGACAAAGACCGGCGGAAACATCCGAACAGGCCGAACAGGTTTCCGTATACGGACCGGAAGGAAAACCGGAGACTTCGACGCGGGTCACGGAACCTTTTGCATCGCGGAAGACGGCGCGCAGGCTTTTCGCCGCGGTTTCGTGACAGCAGAGCAGTTCACCGGCATGCAGAATATGTTTCGCTTTCCGGAACACGTCCTTGGAAGAATATTTGATCAGTCTCGCTTCAAAACTTTCGCCCATCGTCAACACCTTCATCGCTGTGAATCAACAAAAAACATACGTCGAATCGGCAATCTAGCACATTTCAGGAAGAAATAAAGCGGGAAAAGGGGGATTGGCCAAAAAATACAGAAAAAATATTTCCACGGAACAGATCCGCTCCCTTCCGCCCCCCTTTCCCCGCCGCTCTCCTGCAGTGCAGAACGGGACGGAGTCGGCTTTCAGAGAAACAGGGGCGGAACGGCGGCAAGACATCCGTGTTCGGAAAGAAGACAAAAGACCGGGAAACCTCCCTCCCGGTCCTCCAGGAGAAAAGAATCATCGGGAAGCCCGGCGCGACATGCCGGAAGCGGTCATCCGGGCTCCCCGGGCAACTCCTTTACGGAATCGTCTGACTCAGCGATTTCAGCTTCTCCACGGAACAGCGCCAGAAATTTTTCTGGAAATCCGCGGAAAACGCCGCAATGTGCGGCGTGACAATGACGTTCTCCATCTGCAGCAGCGGATTGTCCTTTTCCGGAGGCTCCGGATCGGTGACGTCAAGCGCCGCTCCGCCGATGATCCCGTTCTTCAATGCGTCGATCAGCGCCTTCTCGTCCACCACGGGACCGCGCGAGGTGTTGACCAGAATCGCATTCCGTTTCATCAGCTTGAATTCCGCTTCCCCGATCAGATGCCGGGTCTCCGGAGTGAGCGGACAGTGCAGGGAGACAAAATCGGACGCCGCAAGCAGCTCCCGCAGCGGAGTGGAATCCGGCACGAAGGGATCGAAATGGATCACCTTCATCCGGAAACCGGCGACCATCCGCTCGACATGCCGCGCAATCCGTCCGTATCCGACCAGACCGAGCGTTCTGCCGGTCAGATGCCAGCGCGTGAAGTTCAAGCCGTCGAACCATTTGCCGCGCCGGACGTTTCTGTCGCCCTCCACCACGGTGTGCGCCATGGCGAACAGCAGGGAGACCGCGTGCTCGGCGACGGATTCGGCAATCGATTCCGGCGTATTGTGCACGGAGATGCCGAGTTCCGCGGCCTTCGCAAGCGGAAGGGCGTCCACGCCGCTTCCGCTCCGGAAAAGCGCCTTGCATTTCGGGAGACGCTCCAGAGCCCCGGGAGTCAGGGCGAGATTCGGTCCGAACATCCAGAGCACGTCCGCATCCGCGGCAAAGGATACCAGTTCCTCTTCCGTCATGCATTTCCGGCAGGAAATTTCAATCCCCGCCTCGCGGATGGCGGACAGGGTTTCAGCGGGAATTCCGTTCTCATCCGCCGTTATCATGGCAGTCTTCATTTGTTTTCCTCCAGGATCCTGCGATATTGCGCGAACATGCTCCCACAGTCGGAGGCGAGCGCGATCCAGTTCGTTCCGCGCGCCTTCCAGCGCGGTCCGCCGGAGGCCGTTCCGAGAAGAAGTCCGGCCTTTTTCGTC
Source organism: uncultured Victivallales bacterium (assembly GCA_944390795.1). Lineage (GTDB taxonomy): Bacteria > Verrucomicrobiota > Lentisphaeria > Victivallales > UBA1829 > UBA11452. Next base: position 16,370 of record CALXRI010000014.1, on the reverse strand, counting down.
TTGGCGCAGATTTCGTCGACCACCTTGTTGACCTCTTCGCAGTTGCTGTCGTGCAGAAGGCCCATGGATGCGGAAAGATCGCACGGACCGACGCAGATGCTGTCAATTCCGGGCACCTTCAGGATCTCGTCGAGATTCCGCACCGCGTCGATATGTTCGATCTGGATGATGACCATCGGCTCGCTTTCCGAAGTCTTCAGATAGTCGGCAAACGGCGTCGCACCGTATTTCATGCCGCGCCGGACGCCGCATCCGCGGATTCCGGCAGGGGGATATTTGCATGCCGCGACCGCGCGTCTTGCTTCCTCCGCCGTGCAGACCATCGGAATGATGACGCCGGCGGGCGCAAGATCAAGGACAGGCTTCAGAATGACGGGATCGTTCCAGGCGACACGGACAAGCGGGGCGCAGTCGGTTCCGCGCAGGGCCATGATATGCCCCATGACCGATTCAATGGTATGGGGGCCGTGCTCCGCGTCGATCCAGGTGAAGTCCATCCCGGCGTCGCCGGCAAGTTCGCTGACCGCGGGATCCGAAAGAGTGATGACCGTCCCGACGCACATCCTTCCGGACGCCATTTTCGCTTTGAATTTTTCCAGGTTGTTGATGTCCATTTCAGAGAAGCCTCCATGTTTTGTTTGTAAGGTTTAAATTAATATTCGCGAAAGACAGTTTCGTCACACACTCGCGCAGGACCTTGAGAATTTCCGGCTCCTTCCTCTCCTCCAGACGGAACAGCGGGACAGTCAGGCCGGCCGCGCCGCAGATTCTGTGTTTCGCGTCGAACACCGGCATGGCAAACGCCTTGATCCCGTCCGCGCGATTCACCATGATTGACAATTGCGTTTCGCGGAGCTGGCGGCAGGCAGCCTCCAGGGCGGCATGGGTTTCAATGCCGTCCCATTCCGCTCCGGGACAACCGTGGAGATCAATGATTTCATCCAGTTCAGAGGGTTTCAGGAAAGCCAGAATGATGCGTCCCGACACACTGTGGTATAAAGAAAGATTCTCATAGACCGTCATGCTGATCATGAGACTCCGGGGATACTGTGACTGCGCAAGAACCGAAAGCTTCCGGTTGCGAAGCGTGGCAATCACGCCGGATTCGCGTGTTTCCTCCGCCAGCGCCTTGCAGAAATGCATGCACTGACTCCGCAGCAGCTCCTCTTCGGGGAGAGGCTGCGCAAGCTGCTTGAATTTCTCACTGATCCGGTAATTGCCGCGCCCGTCGTTTTCGATATATCCGAGGTCGGACATTGTCCGCAGGATGTTGCAGAGAGTGCTTTTGTTGACGCCGGAGCGTTTCGCCAGGACGCCCAGGCTCAGAACATGGTTGTTCCGCAGATGTTCCAGAATGCTGAATGCCCGTTCAATAACCTGAATCATGACCGTCTCCGCCTTGTTCTCTCTTAAAGAGTAAACCGATTCCGGCCGATTTCAATTCCGCAATCACGCAACGGCTGAAAAAAACAATAAAATCCGGATCGTGTATTTTATAATATAAAACGAAAAAAACGCAATTCCGCGGGATGAACCTGATCCCGTCTGCCGGCATGGAATCCGGAAGCCCCGGACGGGCTGGAAAGACGTTCGGAACGCACTGTTCAGAACCGCCGAAATGAAAAGAGTTTATATGGCAAAAATCAATAATAGTTTAATTTTTTAATTGATCCGACTTGAAAAACGAGGATGTGCTGTTATTGTTGTGTATCACAAAACTCGTGAAAAATCTTTAGGAGGACTAAATGGCTGGTGTAGTACTGAAAGATGTCTGCAAGGTTTACGACGGCGGAGGCACGACTCTTGCCGTGAACCACGTGAACCTTACAATCAAGGACCGTGAATTCATGGTGCTTGTGGGACCTTCCGGGTGTGGGAAGTCCACAACGCTGCGCATGATCGCGGGGCTTGAGGAAATCAGTTCTGGGACGATCTCCATCGGGGACCGTGTTGTGAACAATGTCCCGCCGAAAGACCGGGATATTGCAATGGTGTTCCAGAACTATGCGCTGTATCCCCATAAAACCGTTTATGAAAACATGGCTTTCGGACTGCGCCTCAGAAAATTCCCGAAGGCGGACATTGACAAACGTGTGAGAGCGGCGGCGGAAATTCTCGGAATCGAAAGTTACCTTGACCGCAAGCCCAAGGCGCTTTCCGGCGGGCAGAGACAGCGTGTCGCGGTGGGGCGCGCCATTGTCCGGAAACCTGAAGTCTTCCTGTTTGACGAACCGCTTTCCAATCTTGACGCGAAAATGCGCGTGCAGATGCGCACGGAAATCAGCAAGCTTCATACACGCCTGGAAACCACAATGATTTACGTGACGCATGACCAGATCGAAGCGATGACGATGGGCGACCGGATCTGCGTCATGAAGGACGGACTGATCCAGCAGGTGGATACGCCGCTGAACATTTACGATCATCCGGCAAACACCTTTGTGGCAGGATTCATCGGCACTCCGCCGATGAACATCTTCCGCGGAACGATTGCCAAGGAAGAGGAGAAGCTCCTCTTCAAAAACGAAAACATGTCTCTCCTGCTTCCCGAAACATGGACCGGTGCGGCGGAAAAATTCCTTGAGAAGGAAGTCCTTTTCGGCATCCGTCCCGAGGATATCGGCTCGGAACGCGCGGAACTGGAAGGCAAAGCCCAGCATATCCGGGCGAAGATCGAAGTGATGGAGCCCATGGGAGCTGAAACCTATCTTTATCTGGATGCCGCAACCGACAACGGAGTATCCTGCATCGCACGGGTGGATGCGCACATGCAGACGAAAGTGGGGGAAACCCTGTCGCTGCCGCTGCTGGTGTCCAACGCGCATCTGTTCGATCCCGTCTCAACCAACATTCTGGTATAACAACCAAAGCTCTTTGCCGCTCATGCGTTTCCAATGAAGCGGCAAGGGCAAAAGCAAGGATCTCTCGCTTCACTGTCTTTGCGCAATGAAGCCGCTTATGAAAGACAACACTGTCACTTTCGGGGAATGGGAATGGTGCATCGACGACGAGTCGCGTCTGGTCCCCTGGTTCAACATCTACCCTGAAGTCGAGGAAAAATACGCTGTCAGAACGACGGAAAGCGCCAGACTCTTCAAGGTGCAGGACTCTCAGAAGAGATCCTACTATGTCAAGCACGAGACGCCGAACAGCATTCGCGAACATCTGATTGCCTGGTTCTCCTCGCACGCGCGGGATCTCTATGAATCCGCGGAAGTTCTGAAAAATGCGGGAATCCCCTGCGCGGAATATCCCGGCTGGGGAAAATCCGGCACGGAGTCCATGATTCTTTCCGTGGAGATTCCCGATACGGTGAATGCGCTGGAATACTGGTTCCGCATCGCCCCCCACAACGGTGCGCTGCGGCGGGAGTTTCTGTCGAATCTGTCGGATCTGATCGGGCTGTATGCGAAAAATTCCATTGCGCAGTCGGCGCTGACGCTGGAGAACATTCTTGTCAGAAACAACGGTTCGGAAATGTTCGTCATCAATCCGGAAGGCGCGGAAAAACAGTCCGAAGGGCTTTCCCGCCAGGAGAAAATCGATCTGCTCAAACCGTTTGTTGAAATGCGCGGGGAAATATCCTCCGACTCGGCCACAATCGCCATTCTGGAATCCGGCATCGCGGAGGACTCTCTGGATGCCTCCGACCTCTGGCATGACGCCATCGACAAGGAGGAAACCGACATTGAGGAGAACTACTGGCCGGAAAACTCCGACAAGGTGATTCTTGATGATTCCGGTCCCCTGTGCCGTATCATCCGGAACGGTGAAGATGTGACCTATGTGCGCAATACGATCTGGCATGCGGAACGCCCGCTGCCCGATGACTCCAATTCCATTGCGGAGGAAGTTTCCGAAGAAGAGGCGGAAAAAATCTGGATGGACTCTTTCAAAGCGCAGCTGCTGCGCCAGCAGTATCCCCGCGTCCCGCTGTCCTGGGAACGACATGCGGACGGGACCAGCATCATCCGTTATGCGGCAACGATGGAAAGCATTCTGGAGAGCGGCTTCGACCAGTGAAAACTTTTCCATGCCTGTGCCGGATCACGGAAATTCCGGAAGGGAAAGGCTTGAGAAAAGAACACGGCCCGCCAGGAAACGCCGCGGAGACGCTCTTTTTTACTGCACGGGCGGCTTCCCCGCTTGAAATCAGTCTTTTTCAGGCTATTTTACCTCAGGAAATGCAAACAAGGAAAGGAGTCTGGAATCATGTCCCTGGAAACCATCACGGCACTGTCCGTCAAGTACGGTTCCGATCCGGCATATGTGCTCGCCGGCGGAGGCAACACCTCCGTGAAAGATGAAAAATTCCTCTATGTCAAGCCGAGCGGCGTGGCGCTTGCGAAGATCAGACCGGAAAACTTTGTCAAAATGGAGCGCGCGCTGATTGAGAAAATTTTCACGTGCGAAATGCCTTCTGATGTCGCGGAACGCGAAGCCGTTGCAAAAGAGCGAATGATGGCGGCGGTCTGTCCGGACTCCGCGGGACGCCCCTCGGTTGAAGCGCCCCTGCATGAACTCATTCCCTATCGATATGTCGTTCATCTTCATCCGGCCGCCGTCAACGGGATGACCTGCGCGGAAAACGGAGAAAAGGTATGTGCGGAACTCTTCCCGGACGCGCTCTGGATCTCCTATGTCGATCCCGGCTACACCCTCTCGCGCAAAGTCGCCGACGAGATGGCCGCCTACCGGAAGGCGCGCGGGTGCGATCCCAAAGTGATTTTCCTGCAGAACCACGGCGTGTTCGTCGGTGCGGACTCCGATGCGGAAATCGATGCGATTTACACGTCGATCATGTCCGCACTGAAAGCCGCTTACGACAAGGCGGGCGTCGCAACGGAACTCAGACGCTCCGAGGGAAATTTCGAGGAAGCGAAACTCATCGCGCCGAAACTCCGCACGATTCTCGGAAACGGCGAAGGCGAGACGATTCAGCGCAAATTCGTCACCTGGGGGGGAAATTTCGAAGTCACGGACGGACCGCTTTCGCCGGATCACATCGTCTATGCGAAGTCTTTTCCGATGGTCAGCGCCGATCCGAAGAAAGAGGATGTCGACGCCTATGTCAAGGCCAACGGCTTCAAGCCGCTCGTGGTTGCCGTTCCCGGGAAAGGGGTATTCTGCGCGGGCGACTCTCTCAAAGGAGCTGGAACCGTTGCGGCTCTCGCGGCGGATGCGGGACTGGTGAAACAGCTCACCGCGGCATTCGGCGGTCCTCACTACCTCAGCGACCGCGACCGTCTTTTCATTGAAAACTGGGAAGTCGAATCCTACCGCAGAGCGCAGGCGGCGAAATCCTCTCCCGCGGCGGCCGGACGCCTCAAGGGGAAAGTCGCCGTCGTAACCGGCGCGGCGCAGGGCTTCGGCTACGGCATTGCGGAAGAACTTGCCCGCGAAGGCGCTCTGGTCGTCATTGCGGACATGAACAGCGAAGGCGCCCGCAAGGCCGCCGATACCATTCAAGCGGAATATCCCGCGGTGGAAGCGTTTTCCGTCGCGGTCAACATCGCCGACGAAGCCTCTGTCGAGAAAATGGTCGCCGATGTGACAAAGGCATGCGGCGGAATCGATCTCTTCGTCGCGAATGCGGGCGTCCTCAAGGCTGGTTCGGTCAAGACGTTCTCCCTCAAGGACTGGGAATTCGTCACGGACATCAACTACAACGGCTATTTCCTCTGCGTCAAACACGTCTCGGCGGTCATGGCCGCGGAAACGGCGGACGGCGGAGACTGGCTTGACATCGTTCAGGTCAATTCCAAGAGCGGCCTGCAGGGGAGCAACAAAAACGGCGCCTACGCGGGCGGAAAATTCGGCGGAATCGGCCTCACGCAGAGCTTTGCCATGGAACTGGTCGCGGATCGCATCAAGGTCAACAGCGTCTGCCCGGGGAACTTCTTCGACGGGCCGCTCTGGAGCAATCCCGAGCGCGGGCTCTTCGTGCAGTATCTCAACAGCGGCAAGGTGCCGGGCGCCAAAACCGTCGCGGACGTGAAACGCTTCTATGAGGCGAAAGTGCCGATGAACCGCGGCTGCTATCCCGCCGACGTCGCGAAGGCGATCCTCTACGCCGTTGAGCAGAAATATGAAACCGGGCAGGCGATTCCCGTCACCGGCGGGCAGGTCATGCTGAAGTAAGCGGATTCTCAAACGGAAAGGTTATTGGATATGGAAAAGGAGATCAGACAGCACACGATTTCGGTGCTGGTGGAAAATAAGTTCGGCGCGCTTGCCCGGATCGCGGGACTGTTCAGCGGACGCGGTTACAACATCGAGTCTCTGACGGTCAATCACACGCACGATCCGAATCTTTCGCGCATGACGATCGTCACAAAGGGCGACGACGACGTGCTGGAGCAGATTGAAAAACAGCTCAACAAGCTGGTCGACGTCGTCTCCGTGACGGATCTGGACTCGGAGGACTATCTGGAGCTGGAGCTTGCGATCATCAAGGTCAAGACCACCCAGCTCACGCGCGTGGCGATCGTGCAGCTCGTGGAACTCTTCCACGGCTATATTCCGAATGTCAACAAGGACGAGCTCTGCATCGCGATTTCCGGCACGCCGGAAACCATTGAACATTTCCTTGCGCTGATGGCGGACTACAAGATCGTCGAAGTCGCGCGCACCGGAAGCACCGCGGTTTCGCGCGCTTCCGGCATCACGGCCGGATTCCACCGGAAATGAAACTGGTTGCCGTTCTGGGGGCCGGCGCGGGATATTCGCTGTTTGAATCCCGCGCAAAAGCCGCATTCTGGAAAGAACTTTCGCCGAGACGGGCGGAATCGCTCTTTCCCGCCCTCACCTGCCCCGTGCAGGCAACGCTCCGGACGGCGGCGCAGCCCTCGGAACACGGCATGATCGCCAGCGGCTATTTCGACCGCGCATTGCAGGAACCCTTCTTCTGGAAACAGCCGTCCACGCTCTACGGAGGGGCGCGCATCTGGGAAAGTTTCCGGAAACGCGGCGGAAAGGTCGCGCAGATCTGCTTCCAGCAGTGCCCGGGGACCGATTCGGATGTGTTCCTGAGTCCCGCACCGGTTCACAAACACCACGGAGGAATGATCCAGGAGTTTCTCTCGCGTCCGCCCGGTCTGTATCATGAGATCTGCGAAGTCACGGGCCTCTCGTTCAACCTGATGCACTACTGGGGGCCGTTCGCCTCGATCAAGTCCTCCGCATGGATCACGGAAGCGGGAATCGAGGTGATCCGCCGCCTTGCCGCGGAGAAGGAATCCCTGATCCTGATCTACCTGCCGCATCTTGACTACGCCCAGCAGAAGCATGGCCCGCAGAGCCTTCAGACGGCAAAGGCCTTTGCCGAACTGGAAAAGATGGTCGAGGCGCTTTACGCCAACGCGCGGGAAAACGGATATGAGTTCACCTTCTGCGGCGATTATGAAATCACGGAAGTCGACACGCCGGTCTATCCGAATAGAATTCTGCGCAATTCCTCGTATTTTGACGTGCGGCACGTCGGAAAGATGACCTATCCGCAGTATGTGACAAGCCGCGCGTTCGCGCTTGCCGACCATCAGATCGCACACGTGTATGTGCGGGAAAAAAGCGATCTCGACGCGCTGAAAATGCTTTTCAGCATGTCCAACGGCATCGGGCGCGTCCTCGAACGGAGCCTGACACCGGAACTGAACCATCCCCGCGCAGGCGAACTGATCCTGGAGGCCGCCGAAGGGTATCACTTCTCCTATCAATGGTGGGACCGCCCCGAAGAGGCACCCGACTACGCCGACCATGTGGACATTCACAACAAGCCCGGCTTCGATCCATGCGAACTGTTCCCCGCCGAATGGTGGAATCCGTTCCGGACGAGCATGGACGCGAGGCGCGTGCGCGGTTCCCACGGGCGCGCCGGAAACGGCGTGGCGCTGGCTTCGACCTTCGCGCTGCCGGAACGGTGCGCATCCTTCCCGGACTATGCGCGGCACCTGAAACAAATGCTGGAAGGCGCCTGAAACGATGGAGGGCATACAGCTGGAATTTTCCGCGGGCACGCTGCTCGTAAAACCCGGGGACGGCACGGAACTGCCGGAAGCGATCCGGGAAGCCGCGATTCCGGATCCGCGCGTCAACACATACCGCGCCGCGGCCTCCGATTACGCCGGGATCGTGCGGATCGCCTGCGAGAACGGAATTGAAGTGCATGACAATGCGCGCGCCTACAGGAATCTCGATCTGAAAATCTACCGTCCGCACACGCCGATGCCGCACCAGAAAAAGGCGCTCGACGCGTGGCGCGGAGCCAGGGGGCGCGGGATGGTCGTGATGCCGACCGGCTCGGGGAAAACCTATTTCGCCGTGCTTGCGATCGCGGCCGTCCGCCGTTCCACGCTGGTCGTGGTCCCGACGATCGACCTCATGATTCAGTGGCAGAAAGTGCTGAGCACGTTTTTTCAGACGGAGGTCGGCATGCTCGGCGGCGGAAGCAGGGAGATTCTGGACCTCACGGTTGCGACCTACGACTCCGCCGTTCTGATGATGGAGTTCATCGGGGCGCGTTTCGGATTTCTGGTTTTTGACGAATGCCATCATCTGCCGGGACAGGTCAACCGGATGGCGGCCTCGATGTGCATTGCACCGTACCGGCTCGGGCTCACGGCGACGCCGGAACGCGAGGATGACGGAATGGAGGTCATGGAGCGTCTGATCGGACCGGTCGTCTTTCAGGCGCACATCGACGAACTCGAAGGCAAGGTTCTGGCCCCCTATGTCACACGGCGCATCCGCGTTGCACTGTCCGACGAGGAGGCGGCCGAATACGCGGCGGCGCGCCGCACCTACACGAACTTCATCCGGGCCCACCGGATCGACTTTTCCGAACGCGACGGCTGGAACCGCTTCATCATGCTCTCCGCCCGTCTGCCCGGCGGGCGCGAGGCGATGAAGGCCTACCTCAAGCAGCGGGCGACCGCCCAGTGCAGCCGTGCGAAGCTCAATGCGGTCTGGAACATCCTGCGCGAGAACCGCACGGAGCGGATTCTCATCTTCACGGCGGACAACGACACCGCCTACCGCATGGGGGAGATTCTCTGCATGCCGGTGCTCACGCACAAGACAAAAGCCGCCGAACGCAAGGAGTTTCTGGAACGTTTCCGCAGCGGGGAATATCCCGTTCTTCTGACCAGCAAGGTGCTGAACGAAGGCGTCGACGTCCCCGAGGCCAGCATCGGGATCGTGGTCTCCGGCAGCGGGAGCACGCGCGAACACGTCCAGCGGCTCGGGCGCATCCTTCGCGCGCAGTCCGGCAAGCAGGCGGTGCTCTACGAGCTGGTCAGCGAAGGGACTTCGGAAATGCGCGTAAGCGACCGACGCCGCCAGCACCGCGCCTATGAACAGCGCCGGATGCGGATTTTCGGAAACATTCCCGACCGGGAGGAATCATGAACCGGACAGAACAATCCGCGGAGGAAATCTCATGCTGACCAGAGATCTGCTGCGCTGCCGCACCGCGGGCGGAATCGCCAGGCCCTCGTTCGTGGATCCGCGCGATCCGCAGCTTCTGCACTTCGCTTCGCAGCTGATCGCGCTTTACACGGAAAATATCGGCTCGAAACGGGCGGACGTCGAAAGCGCGGCCGCGCAGATCGTCAACGCGAAACGGGATCTGAAACTCGCCCGGGGCATTCAGAAGATTCTGGAGGACCGCTGCAGTTATTCCTCCAGTGATGACTGCGACTATCCGGCATTGCGGCGCGCACTCTTCACGCGCACGGCGGCGCTTTTCCGCGAAGCGGAGCTGCCCGGAAGCATCGAGGCTTTTCATGAACGCGCAATCGAAGGGGAGGAAATTCTCGCCCGGGGCGTCTACGCGGACCTGCCCGAAAATGAACGTCTGACCGGCATGAAGAAGATTTTCCCTTCCGAACTGCTGGAACGCTACAACACGTCGCTCGTCCAGTCGCTGCTTCTGTCCAGTTCCGAACTGGAGGCGGAGATTGCCGAAGAGGATCCGGCGGAACTGCGGAGGGTGTTCAAGTATCTGAAGTTCTTCCGCCTGCTCTGCCGCGCCGAACTTGTCCCCGGGAAAAAGGAGAAAAACGCTCCTCCGCGGATCCGCCTGAAAATCGACGGCCCCGCGTCCATTCTGGAGAACAGCCAGAAGTACGGACTTCAGCTTGCGTCGTTCTTTCCCGCGCTCTGCCGCCTGAAGCGGTGGAGGATCGCAAGCGAAGTGAAAGTGCAGGAACGTTCCCTCAAGCTCAAGCTGGATGAAACGAGCGCCCTCAAGTGCCATTACGCAAATTTCGGCGCGTACATTCCCGAGGAGATCAGAATGTTTCACGACGCCTTCCGGAAAATGGAGACGACATGGGAAATCATCGACCGGGTTCCGTATCTCAGGATGAAGAACAACCAGCTGATCTTCCCGGATTTCAGCTTCCGCAACAGCGCGACGGGCCGGGAATTCGACCTGGAGCTCTTTCATCCGTGGCATGCGGGACGGATTGCGGAACGTCTGGACGAGATTGCGTCAGATCCGGAAAGCACGCTTCTGATCGGCGTCGACCGCGCCTGCGTCAGGGGCGACGACGCGCTTCAGGAACGGATCAGGGCGGCGGACGGCTGTTTCCTGTTCCGGAACTTCCCCGGCGTGGAAAACGTCCGCAAGGCGCTTGACGCGCGGGAGATGCGCGATGCCTCGCTTCTGTAATTCCCGCGGACGGGAGGCGACCGTCCGGGAGGAATCCATCCCCGCGGGGAACTTCCGGAGAAACCCGCCTGTCCAAAACAGCGGGGGAAGACGGGAAAACGCCGAAAAAAGTGAAAAAAAATCCGATTCCGACTTGCGAACGGCGCAAAAACGTGATATAAAACCCGGTAATACGGAAAACATGCGCAGAACCATTCTGATTATGGAGTCTTGAGAACGATGAAGACGAAACGATCCGCATTCAACCTGATAGAACTCACTCTGGCGATCGCCGTGGTCGGAATCGGAATCGCCAGCATCATGGCGCTGTTCGTCCCCGCAATCGACTCCACCAGAAACGCCATTGCGGACAACTACGCCCCGGATGTGGTGAATACGTTCGTTTCTTACCTGACCGCGTCGCTGAAGCAGGACAACACTTCATGGGTCAACTACGGCATGAGCACCTCCTACCCCCTGTTTCATGGAGATATCTTAAAGGATACGGTTTCGGGATTTGAAAATCCCAATCTGCAAGGAATTACTTATGACCCGGTTGCAGAATGGACGGAAATCAAGGGCTTCAGCGGATTGTACACTACCACGGAAAACGGTGTTTTCGGAGTGAAAACCGGAGGGGGGGAATTCACCGGTTATCTGTGCGTCTGGCGGAAACAGATTACGGATTTCTACAATCCGGAAGGAGAAACGATCGAGGAGATCGGCACAGACAAGGCGCTCCGCATCTGTTTTGAACTGAGCTGGCCCGCGGGCACTCCGTATGAGGCGCGCGAACGCAGGCTTTACACAATCGAACTGTTCAACGACAATGCACCGTGAGGCGGAACATGATCCGGAAAAAAATCAAGCGCTGTTTCACCCTTCTGGAACTGATGGTATCCATGGGCGTCTTTGCCATCCTGATGCTGGCGCTGATGCAGTTCTTCTCTTCCGCGCAGAACATCTGGACCGCGTCCAATGCAAAAACGGAACTGTATGAAAATGCGAAAATCGCAATGAACCTTATTGCAACAGACCTGATGAATCTTTATTACGAGCACGGGAAGCCCGGCGACAGTCCCAAAACCTTTTTCCTTGCAGGAATAATGGACTCGTCATCTCCTCTCAAAGGAAAGCTGCAGGACAAAACCAAAGAGTTTGACATAATCGCCTTCTGCACGCTCCGCCCGGAAGCAGCCACAGCGACTTCCGACCCCAATAAAAAAGGGATTACCCGAATTACCGAGGTCATCTATTTTTATGATCGCGACAACAGCCGGATTTATGTAAAAAATCTCACAGACCTGGATGCGGAAGCCATGAGTGCGACATGGTGCACGGAAAACAATACGCCGGACGCGGTACCAGGCACGCTGTTATACCAGGCCATCCAGGACAATGCAGACTGGAATGAGCTGATTTCCAATGTTGCGGAATGCAAGTTCACCTTGCACAACAACAAATTCGACTCTTCCGGCACGCAGCCGCAGATACTGGAAATAATCAAAAACGGCGATGACTGGACCTTTCATCCGGAAGAGGATTCAGCGTCCCTGGATACGAAAGGCCGGATTCCCTATGCGGTTTCCATTTCCCTCACGGTGCTGAATCAGGAATCTTTCGAGAAAATGAAGGCAATCACCGGCAAGGATAAGCTCCAGAATATCTTTGCGGCATACAGTACAATCAAGGAAGAGAACTACCCCGATACCGGAAGCGAAACGGAAAAAGTCCTCTGGCAGCTTTATCATACCGGCAAACAGGATTTCACGCGCGTTGTCACAATTGACCGCGGGCAATACAACTGAGGTGTTTTCATGAATATGAGGCTGAGCAAAATCATCCGGGGGAAAAACCATTCGCATTCCCGGCGCGGCATTGCGCTGATCTTCACCCTGGGCATTCTGGGACTTCTGACGGTTCTTGCCCTCGGGTTCGCTTCCACGGCGATGATCAACCGGAAAGTCGCGCACAACACCGCCAACAGGACAGCCGCGCAATTGCTGGCGCAAAGCGCCCTGGAACGTGTGCGCTTCGCACTGGACAAGGGCATTTCGGTTGATAAAATCTATTCGCGGTCTCCCAGCTCCCCCGGAACGGGCACCGGCCACGGCAGCCAGTACACTGTCGATTACGACTGGCTCTGGAAACTGCATACCGATTCCGACGGCGTGAACCTCTACACGTTCCCGGACAACTACTCGGCCAGCACCAAGGGACTGCCCGCATGGCAGTATGTCAAGGGCCCCAATGGAGAAATCATCGGACGGTTCGCCTATGTCGTGAAAGCGGAAAAAGGCAAACTGGATCCCTCCGTTCACTTCGGAGAAAAAATATTCCCCCCCAAGCCGGATCCGGACTATGAAACCCCGGACGGACCGGACGGGCCCTCCGGAAAACTGCTTCGCAAAGGGAAAAACGAAGCGGAAATTGATTTTGTCAATTACAACTCTTCCGATACGGATCTGCAGGGCTGGCAAGGTAAGATGAAAACGGAACTTGCCAAGGAGCGTTCCACGGAGGATTCCGGTAACAGGGAATATCTGGACAAGCTGGGACGTTTCGCCGACATTGCCGATCTTGCGAAAGTGCTTGATGTAACAGCTCAGACGGACAAAGATAAACTGAACGAGAGATTTGAATTCCGTTCGAGTCCCGATCCGGAAGCGTTCTGGCTCGACCGGAACGGCAACGGGAAAATCGACAAGGAGGAGTATCATCATCGCTTCAATCTCGGTGCACGTCTGCCTTACACACGCGGAAGCGACGGTGCAATCACAGCCTCCCAATGGGAAAATATTACCATTTCCGATCTTCTGAGAGACGCCAAGCTGTATTCCGAAACGGTGGTTACCTCCTCCGAAACCAATGCAAATGAACCTGACACAGGCGGAATTCCGTGGCTGAACAACTGGAAATATGCCTCAACGACATCGACAGACTGGACAAGCGACCGGATGAAACAGCAGATTGCCGCCAACATCATTCAATACTGCCGTCAGGAATCTTCCGATACGGTAACCAATTTAACTGGCGATACCGCTTCCGACTGGATCGCCAATACGCCGGAATACGCGGGTGTGGGCCGCCATCCCATGCTGAATGAGATCGGACTGGTCATCTCCGTCGGCGCAACAGTTACTCCGAAATCGGAAACCACGACGGAAAAGACATGGAGATGCTGTTACGACATCACCATCGGAACGGGTGCGGAACTGATCGACATGTTTTATCTGCCGACCAAAAAAAATATCAAATTGAAGGCTCTCGGCAAGTTCTCTTTGGAATACAATGCCGCAGGAACATGGAAACCATGGTCCACCACCGACGCCATCACCCTGGAATCCTCTTTTACCGGCGATACCGCAGATACAACAATGAAATGGACAAACGGCTATACCGCCAAGGATTCTTTCTGGTTTGCGGCACAAACAGTGGAATCCGAATCGTTCGACCTGACAGCCGCCGCGGGAACGGATGTCAGAGCTCTCGAGGGACAACTGAAAGTCAGGAACGTCACTTTCGAATTGAAAAAGATCATTCTTGAATATGGAGACAAACCCCGGGATATCGCCGTTTTCAATACGGGAGAAGGCGAATATCCCCTGCAATTCAATACGGGAGAAGGCGAATATCCCCTGCAATTGCAATACGAGACCAGCAGTTTCCGGTTCCGGAAGAAAAATTTCTTCCAGAGCTGCCAGACGGACGACCCCCGAGTCAATCACTATGCTACGGACTGGGCCTGTCCGGCAATTACAGTTCTGGATGCGGATGCAGCATACACAGGATATTATACGGACGAGGGCGGAGCAGGCACTGCGGGAAGAAACAGCAATGTGACATGTCAAAACACTTCCGACACTTCCGATACCGACAAACAGGATCTCGAAACAAAGGACAATCCGGCCGCGACCTCCGCATCGGACCGTCTTTCCACAGCCTACATCCGTCACGCGCCGATGGAGTCCCTGTGGGAGCTCGGCACCATATCCAGGGCGGAAAAGTGGAAAACTCTGAATCTGACGAAAACCGACACCACCAATTCCAAGCTCGGACAGGCGAACGGCGGAGGCGGGGAATACAAGGACGGCGACGGCGCCATTCTCGATCAGGTCAAGCTCACTTCAAAAATCGCCTCCTACGGGAAAGTCAACCTCAATACCGACTCTCACCGCGTGCTTCATGCGCTCTTCACCAATGTCAAGGTCGGTCAGCATGCCACATACAGCGATTACAACGCAGGAGAAAATTATTCGCTGACCTCGCATGATGCCATCACAGCCGACTGTCTGCCTTGCAAGATTGCCTCCATATCCACCCATACTCCGCTGAAAACCCGCGCGGAACTGCTGGCCGCCGGCCAGACTCATAAGGATTCCAATGTCCAGACGCTTCTGGGAGAAATCAGCGCCAAGCTGCTCCAGCCGTCCTCCAGCGCCCCCGCCACCGATGCCGAGCGCGAACAGCTGATCGGAAAGGTCATCAATCTGACGAAGGCGGACGCCACCAATGAGATCAACGTCGTCATTCTTGCGCAGACGATCAAGGACATCGGGCCCGAATCCGGGACTATCACAGTGCAGAAATTCTGGGGAAAGGATTCGGAACGTTACCGCCGCGCCGGCTATCGCCGTTCTCCGCGCCAGACGGAATCCAATCCTCAATGGACGACTTTGGATAATATACCGAATGCCATTACAAATCTTGGAGGCGACAATATTCTCCCCATCTCAAAAACGCGGGGGCAATATGCAAACGGCGCCGACCAGATTACAGGAGAGGCGAAACTCGTGGTAATCATGTACAAGGACAACGGCATCTGGAGAATCAGGAGATACGAATATGCGGAATAAATATCCTGCCGCCTTTCTCGCCGCCTTTCTCGCGCTCGGCACCCTCTGCGCTCAGACAAGCCAGAATTCCGACCGGACAAAAACGGACCGCTCTGCTGCTGCGGCAAAAACAAGAACGGACGAAATGGCGCGCCTGCGCTTCGACCCGAGAAAACCGTCCATCGATACGAAGCATGTTTCGAATATTCTGGACAATAAAATACTGAAGCAGCTGCTCCAGAAAAAACTCCCGGAAAAAGTGGAAGACATGAAGGATGCCTCCACATTGTTTACGGAACAATATGCGGGACAATATCTTTTCCCCTACAAGGTTCTGATCGCAAATCCGGATCTGGAGGAAGTATCCAGAGTTCCGATGCGCTGGTACAAGTCGTTTGAAACCATGCTGAACGGATTCAAGCCGGTTGCCGCGCAATTCAGTGAAGCTTACCGAAACAAGAATCAGACGAAATATGCCGCCGCTCTGGAGGCCTTCAAAAAACAGCAGGCGGCGTGTCTGGCATTCCTGAAGAAAAGAAAACCGAGACTTTCCGCAGAACAGCTGGTGAAAATCCGGAACGCGAACATCCGGCGCCGCAGAAGCGAATACAACGAACGCGTCAAAAAGGAACGGGAGGAACAGCGCAAAAGGCTTCTTGAGAAAAAATCTCAAAAAAATACGGATCAGTGACGATCTTTTCCGGAAATCCGCTGTCTTATCCTGATAGAAAGCCATAATCCCGAATATGGCCTTCATAAACAACTCTCTCCTTTGTTGTTGCCCCGCATCGTTTCCACGATGCGGGGTCTTTTTGTCCCCTTCAGGACAATAAAACTACCGGCTCTGCCGGTATGTTGAAAAGAACTTCAGATTCAAGTTGCAA
>CALXRI010000013.1 GCA_944390795.1 uncultured Victivallales bacterium | reverse complement strand
ACCAGCTTGCGCAGCTGGACCGCGCAAGGGTCAAAGACCCTTGACCCCGAGAAGAATGCATGCGCATTCTTCCGTCTTTTCACACGCTTTCCCGCAATTGCGATTTGTTTATTTACGCGCTGTGCCCTTCGGCGCAAAGACCAGAGAATACTCAACCATCTCGCGACCTGTCCCGATGAACCGGGTCTGCTCAGGCTGCGGCTGCGCGGGAGAGAGCAGCTGATAACCGGCATCCTTCAGCGCACGCGCCAGCATCGCCGCCTGATAAGAAGTAACCTGAAGCACAGCGTTGAGTTCACTGCTCCCCGGCGCGACATTCATTCTCACACGGGAAAGCGGAATCCCGAATTTTCCGCACAAAGTCCGCAGAGTCCGTTCAATTCCGGCAGGCGAACCGTCCTTGCCGTAAATCCAGACCTGCCGGACCTTCGGCTCAATCCGCGCCAGTCTCTCGACCTGCGGCAGCGAAGCATCGGAAAAAGTCACAGAATCCCCCGTCGCAGTGAAACGGGTGTTGCCAATGTCCACCCCGCCACGGAAGGAGACACCTGGAACGGGACGGAGCTGAGTTTCACCGGCACGCGGCGCAACCGTGACAACTTCCGGTTCCGTGTTTTTGTTTTTTCTCCTTCCCGCAATGCCGTCATCCTGATATACGAAATACCCGATCAGTCCGAGCAGAACCAGCATGGCGGCAATCCGAGCCGTCCAGGCCCAGTAATGATGCGCGCCCGCAGAAAAAGCCGGAGATTCCGCCTTAAGTTTTTCGCGCACGCCGAGCACAAGCCGTTCGGCAAGATTCTCCGGACACTCCACATCAAGGGCTTTTTTAAGCGCATCAGTCACGGACTGATAGGATTTGCGGAGAGAAGAACACCGTTCACAGTGTTCCAGATGCTCGCGTTCCTCCGGTGTCAGCTCATACTCTCCGTCAATCCACGCGCTTAGATTCTCCGGCGCGATACAGGCGCGGACCGTTTCGGCGGACCGGTTTTCTTCGGGCGTGCTCTTAGACATTCCCCTGCTCCATCGTTAGAAATTATTCCTTTATATGATTTCGATTCCATGTTTCATGCCGAAGTGGAACGGCCCTTTCCGGAAGAAGAGGATCCGTCCGAATCCATCCTGGTCAGGAACTCCCGCAGCAGCTCCCTGCCGCGCGCGATCCTTGACTTCACCGTCCCGATCTTGCACTCGAGAACAGAAGCGATCTGCTCATAGGGCATATCCTTCAAATGCCGCAGAACCATCGCCTCGCGCAGACTTTCGGGCAGATTCCTGATCCCGTTCACGACATTGTCCTCCAGTTCCCCCCTTTCCAGCAGGGCATCCGGCGAATGACGTTCGTCTGGCAGTTCCAGATCGTAATCGGCGCCGTCCTCCAGCGGATTGCCGTCCGGATCGGAGAGGCTGATCTTCATTCCCTCCCCGCGCCGCCGGTTCCAGTGGAACTTGTTCCGCGCCAGGTTCATCGTGATGCGGTGCATCCAGGTTTCGAAACTTGAATCGCCGCGGAAGTTGTCCAGCGCGTGAAACGCTCTGACAAACGCATCCTGAACCACCTCCTCAGCATCGTGATGATTGCCAAGCAGACCGTAAGCGAAACGGTAGAGTTTCGGACCGTAGGACGAGACCAGTTCGTCGAACCGCTCGCGGTTCCCCTCCTTGAACTCCCGGATCAGTCTTTCTTCATAAGCTCTCACATCTTCGTTATTCATATTGTCCCCGTCCTCTTTGACAGGCTCCTGCAGGCGCAGGTTCCGTCAGAATCGATTTTTTCCGGAAAATCGGGATGTTTTCTGATTGCATGACTCTCCCCCCCTGTAAAAAAATTTGGCGTTTGCGCAGATCATGAATCAATGTATCATATTTTTTTTTTTTTGCAACTCCGCGTCCATCCGCAGCCGGATGCGGGAGCCCCCCGGGGCAGCTGCTTTTCCGAAAAAAGGCGGACCGTTTCGCACGCCGCCTGTTGCATTTTGCTCTCCGGCGGATTAAATTACACGAATTGAAACATGATCTAAGGAACCGGGACGGCATTATTATGGAAATGGAAAAGATTTCAAGCAGTTTGGAAGATTATCTGGAGGCGATCGCCGAAATCATTGAGGAAAACGGACACGCGCATACCAAGGATATCGCCGACAAGCTGCATGTGAAGATGCCGTCCGTCACCAGCGCGCTTCAGACGCTTGCGGCAAAGGGACTGATCCGCTATCAGTCCCACTCGCCGGTCGTTCTGACCGCCGCCGGAAGCGAACGGGCGGCCGTGATCCGGCTGCGCCATGCCGCATTCAGCAACTTCTTCCGGGAGGTCCTGAAACTGTCTCCCGAGGAGGCGAACGACACAGCCTGCAAAGTGGAGCATCTCGTATGCGAAAAGGTGATGTCCCGTTTTGTCAGCCTCACGGATGCAATCCTCCAGCGGAGCGACTGCGCGGAACTGCGGAAATATCTGGAACAGACCATGCCTCAGATCTGCCCGGAACCGACGGAGGATCTGATCTCCCTCGACTGTCTGGAGGTCGGTCAGTCCGGAATCGTTGTGCGCGTAAGCAACACCCTGCGGGGAATCAAGAAGTTCGCCGATCTCGGACTGGTCGCGGGCACCCTCATTCAGATGGAAGGGCATGCGCCGTTCGGAGATCTGCTGCGGATCCGCGTCATGGGAAGCAGCCTTTCCATGCGCGCCAAGGACGCCTCCCATATCTGGCTGAGGCTGACGGAATGAAACACAACCGGACAAGAAACGACTTCGCAATATGCGGCAAGGGGAAATGGAAAACATGACGAAGCAGAAATTCCGGGTGGCGCTGGCGGGAAACCCGAACTGCGGCAAAACAACAATCTTCAATGCTCTCACGGGGGCGCATCAGCACGTCGGAAACTATTCCGGAGTGACCGTCGAACGGAAGTCCGGCATCTGTCATTTCGATTCCATGGAGGTGGAAATCATCGACCTGCCCGGCATCTACAGCCTCTCCTCCTCCTCCCCCGAGGAAAAAGTGGCGTTCAACGAACTCCTGACCCAGGACATCGACCTGATCCTGAACATCATCGACGCGGGAAACCCGCAGCGGAATCTTTATCTGACCACGCAGCTTGTGGAACTCGGCATCCCGATGCTGCTCGTGTTCAACATGGCCGACGACGCGCACCGCCGCGGCCTGAAGTTCAACCTGCCGATTCTCGAGCGTTATTTCGGAGCGCCGATCGTACGGACCGTAGGCGCACACGGACGCGGCCTCGAGCACATGAAAAGCGAAATGGCAAGACTTCTGCGCGCCGAGTACCCGCAATATCCCGCGCGTCTGCGTTACGGAGAGGTGCTGGACGGTCTGATCGCGCAGGTCGAGGAAATGATTGCCAAACTCGATCTCTCCGCCCTTTCCGGCGCGCCGGTACGGTATTTCGCCATCAAACTGCTGGAAGGGGACGCTTACATCAGCTCGCTGCCGGTTTTCGCGCCGGTCATTGAACCGGTTGCCGCACTGCGCGCGAAACTCGCGATCCGCCTCGGTGTGGATGCCGAAACCATTCTGCCGGACGCGCGCTACGGAATGATCTCCGGAGCGTGCCGCGAGGCGATCCGCATCACGAACGAACGCCGTCAGCAGCTCTCGGACAACATTGACCGGGTTATGACGAACCGCTATCTGGGACTGCCGATTTTTCTTCTCATCATGTTTGCAATTTTCGCCTTGACATTTTTCTGCGCGGAACCGTTCGTCGGCATGCTGGAATCCCTTTTCGGCTGGCTCGCGGAAACCATCTCGGCGTTCTGGCCGGAGGGGCGTCTGGAATTCCTGCGCGCCCTGATTACTGACGGCATCATCGGCGGCGTCGGCGGCGTGCTCGGTTTTCTGCCGAACATCCTCTTCCTGTTTCTCGGCATCGCGTTTCTGGAGGGAACCGGATACATGGCGCGCGCCGCGTACGTGATGGACGGGTTCATGCATATTTTCGGTCTGCACGGGAAGAGTTTCATCCCGATGCTGCTCGGATTCGGCTGCACCGTTCCGGCGGTCCTGGCGACCAGAAGCATCGAATCCGAAAAGGACCGTCTGACGACGATCATGGTGCTCCCGCTGATGAGCTGCAGCGCCAGACTTCCGATCTACTCCCTGCTGATCCCAGCCTTCTTCCCGCAGAAATTCCAGGCGCTGATCATGTGGATCATCTACGTGCTGGGCGTCGTGCTGGCGCTGATCGGCGCGAGAATCATGAAATCGACGCTCTTCAAAGGAAGCGACGAGGTTTATCTGATGGAGCTCCCCCCGTACCGCCTGCCGACATTCCGCAGTCTCCTGATCCACATGTGGGAGCGCTCCCTCTGCTATCTGCGCAAGGCGGGAACGCTGATCCTGCTCGCCTCCGTCATTCTGTTCGTCATCAACACTCTGCCCCAGAAAACCGCCTTTTCAAAGAATTATGCGGAAGAGCTCCGGACGCTGGAGTCCTCCTCCCGCATTCCGGAAGCGGACAGAAAGGAACGGATTCTGCGTCTGGAAAGCGAGAAAAAGATGGAATCGCTGGAATATTCGGTCGCGGGGCGCATCGGGCGCGGACTGGAAGTCGTCATGAAGCCGATCGGATTCGACTGGCGGATCTGCTCGGCGCTGATCGGCGCGTTTGCCGCAAAGGAGCTGTTCGTCTCCCAGCTGAGCATTCTTTTCTCCATGAGCGGCGCGGAGGATGACGCGACGCCATTGCAGAGCGTCCTGCGCGAAAACTACACGCCGCTTCAGGCGTTCTGCATGATGGTCTACTGTCTGGTCTCCATGCCGTGCGTCGGAACCGTCGCGGTGGTGAAACGCGAGACAAACTCCTGGAAACTGACGCTTCTCCAGCTGATCGGACTGACGCTGACCGCCTATCTGCTCTGTCTGGCGATTTTCCAGATCGGAACCCTGCTTCAGATCGGCACGTCGCTGCTGTAAAGCCGTCCGCCCGCTCCGCGGATGAAACTTCTTCTTGTTTCACGGCATCCGGTTCCGCTTCTCCTGCTTTCCGGAAATATGAAACGGGAAAAGGCGTTCCGTCCAGACGTATGATGCGGCGGACAGGAGAGCTTGCGTTTTTTTGGTGCGGGGTTCTTGCAAAAAGACAAAGAAGGATGTAAACTAGAAGAAGAAATCATGACAAACAATCAGGCGGGAATGATGTTGGACAAAATTCAGAATGGAACGGCCAAGGTTGCGCTGATCGGACTCGGATATGTCGGACTGCCGCTTGCGGTGGAATTCGGAAAACGTTTCGACACGATCGGGTTCGACATCAAGGAGGACCGTCTCGACATGCTGCGCCGGGGAGTGGATGTCACGCTGGAAACGGCGCCGGAGGACCTTGCCGCCGCCAAACATCTCAAATATACCTCCGATCCCGCGGAAATGCGCGACCGCGACATTTTCATCGTAACGGTTCCGACTCCGGTTGATCGTTACAAGCAGCCGGATCTCGGCCCGCTGTACCGCGCCAGTGAAACCGTCGGAAAAGTGATGCGGCCCGGCTCGATCGTGATCTTCGAGAGCACGGTGTTTCCCGGCTGCACGGAGGAGGAATGCGTTCCCGTTCTGGAAAAATGCAGCGGGCTTGCGTTCAACCGGGATTTCTTCTGCGGATACAGCCCGGAGAGAATCAATCCGGGCGACCGTGAACATACGCTGACAAAAATACTGAAAGTCACTTCGGGATCGACTCCCGAAACGGCGGATGTCGTGGACGCCCTCTACAGATCCATTCTGACCGGCGGCACGCACAAGGCAAGCAGCATCAAGGTCGCGGAAGCGGCGAAAGTCATTGAAAACTCCCAGCGGGACCTGAACATCGCGTTCGTCAATGAGCTTGCGAAAATTTTCCATCTGATCGGAATCGACACGAACGAGGTGCTCGCCGCCGCGGGAACGAAATGGAATTTTCTGCCGTTCAAGCCGGGACTTGTCGGAGGACACTGCATCGGGGTCGATCCCTATTATCTCACGCACAAGGCGCAGGCGCTCGGATACCTGCCGGAAGTCATTCTCGCGGGCCGCCGGATCAACGACGGCATGGGGCAGTACATCGCGGCTGAAGTGGTAAAGCTGATGATCCGGAAGGAGCAGCGGATCGCGGGAGCGCACGTGCTGATCATGGGAATCACATTCAAGGAGAACTGTCCGGATATCCGGAATTCCCGCGCGATCGACGTTGTAAAAGGTCTTCAGGATTTCGGCTGCCGCGTCACGATCTTCGATCCCTGGGCGGATCCGAAGGAGGTCCGGCACGAATACGGTCAGGAATCCGTGCGCGGCGTTGCGCAGCTTCAGGAACATGAATATGACGCCATGGTTCTCACCGTGGCGCATGGAAAGTTCGCGGAAATTGATTTCAAACGTTTTCTGAAGGAAAAGGCGGTTGTCTTCGATGTCAAGGGTTTCCTGCCGAAGGATCAGACGGACGGGAGGCTGTAAGGATGAATCGGAAACTGGAACAGGCAAAAATTCTGGTGACCGGAGGAGCAGGTTTCATCGGCTCCAATCTGATCGAAGTTCTTCTGGCAAAAGGCTGCGAGGTGGTCTGTCTCGACAACTTTCTCACGGGCAAACGGGAAAATCTCGCGTCTTTTCTGGACAACCCGGCATTCCGCCTGATCGAGGGCGACATCCGCGATTTGGCAACCTGCCGCAGGGCAGTGGAAGATATGGACTATGTCCTGCATGAAGCCGCGCTCGGATCCGTCCCGCGCTCCATCGCGGACCCCGTCACAACCACGGAAATCAACATTACGGGATTTGTCAATATGCTCTTCGCCTCGGTCGAGGCGAAAGTCAAACGGTTCGTCTATGCGGCGAGTTCCTCGACCTACGGAGACAGCCGGGAACTGCCGAAAATCGAGGACAGAATCGGGAAACCGCTCTCGCCCTACGCGATCACAAAATATGCGAACGAGCTTTTCGCGGAAAATTTCAGCTCGATCTACGGGATTGAAACCGTCGGGCTCCGCTATTTCAACGTATTCGGAAAGCGCCAGGATCCGTTCGGGATGTATGCCGCGGTGATCCCGAAATTCGCCATGAGCCTGATCCGCCATGAAGCGCCGCGCATCAACGGGGACGGTTCGTTCTCGCGCGACTTCACCTACATCGACAATGTCGTGCAGGCCAATCTTCTGGCGCTCCTCGCACAAAACGGAGAGTCGCTCAACACGGTTTACAATGTCGCATACGGAGAGGAAACCGCGCTGACGCAGCTGTTCGAGTTTCTGCGCGAGGATCTTTCCGCATTCGATCCGGAAATCCGGAATGTCCATGCCGTCCACGGTCCGGAACGACGCGGGGACATTCCCCATTCCCTTGCGGACATCTCCAAGGCACGCCGTCTCCTGGGCTACGCGCCGGAAGTTGATGTCAGAGAGGGACTGCGCCGGACGGCACGCTGGTATTTCGACAATCTCCGCTGAAGGAAATTCTCCGCGTTCCCCGGGGAGGTTGCGGAGGCGCGGAAGCGGAACTTCAGGAGAGAATAATGATGACGGCGCCGGCGACCATCACGGAAGAGGCGGCGAGTTTCCGGATGATTCCCTTTTCGTGAAAGAGAAGACCGCCGAAGAAAACGCTCAGCAGAGCGGAAAGCTGAAACAGCGCCAGCGCACAGGCCACCTGCATCCGCTCAAAGACAAGGTTTGTCGCAAACTGCATGATTCCGGTGGTGCAGGCGAGAAGCAGCAGAAAGGGCACAGTCCGCGGATGCAGGACAAACGCAGCGCGCAATGCGCCGCCTCCCGCACGCCGGAAAACAGCGGCGATATAAAGCAGCGTGGAAAACAGCGCGCTCAGGACACACCAGACGGCGAAAGCGGCAAACGGCGACGAGACGGCAATGGCCTTTTTCAGAAACACCGCCTCGGTTGCAGTGCAGAAAATCGCATAGAAACGGTACTGGATCTCCGGGCGGAGAAACAGCCGGAAGGAGAAGGAACCGGCGCCCTCCGGACGGACAAGAACGAAACTGCCGCCGAGAATCAGCAGAATCCCGGCGATCCCGGATATGCCCGGAATTTCCCCCATCAGCAGAAAGGCGCCAGCCATGCTGACAAGAACCTTGCAGGAGTTGAGGGGACCGAGCACGGAAAGCTCTCCGCGGCTGAGCGCCTTGATGAGGCAGGCGTTTCCGACGGCGGCGAGAATCCCGGAAACAGCCATCGGAATCCAGAAGTCGCCCCCCGGCAGATTTCCTGCCGAAAAGGGCAGGCAGGGAAGCATGAAAACGCTCAGCGCCAGGTAGGAACAGCAGTTGACTTTCAAAGACGGCTCGCCGCTGTTCGTCAGCTGCTTCTGAACGACATTGGAATACGTGTTGGAAAAGATTCTCGCGCATACCGCGAGGACTGTGATCAACAGGCGCATGTTCCACTCTCCGCTCTTTTTTCCGCCGCAGAAACGGTAATATATTTCTCCCTTTTGTTTTTGCAAGGAAATGCGTTGCGAAACGATTTGAATCCGCCGGATTCCGCACGTATATTGAACAGGTCAGAAAGGGAGATTGCATGATGGAACGCAGAAAAATCGTGATACTGGACGGATTCGCGGCCAACCCGGGGGATCTCTCCTGGAAGGAAATCGAGGCGATGGGAGACTGCCGGGTTTACGTCCGGTGCGGTTCCGAAGCGGAAATCGTGGAGCGCGCCTCCGACGCGGAGATCATTCTGACCAACAAATCGGTGATCTCCCGCCGCGTCATGGAACAGCTCCCGAAACTCAAGTTCATCGCGGTTCAGGCGACCGGATACAATGTGGTGGACATCCCCGCAGCGCAGGAACGCGGAATCCTGGTCAGCAACGTGCCCGCCTACAGCACGGATTCCGTAGCCCAGTTCGTCTTCGCACTGATTCTGGAGCTGATGAACCGCACGGGGAAATATGCGGAAGCCGTGGCGGGCGGCGCATGGTGCCGCTGCCCCGATTTCACCTTCTCGCTCGGACAGTCCCGGGAACTGGCGGGCATGACGCTCGGAATCGTCGGATTCGGCGCAATCGGAAGCGCGGCGGCGGGAATTGCGTCTGCCTTCGGCATGAAGGTCCTTGCCTTCACCCGGACGCCGAAGGAATCCTCGCAGGCATGCTTCGTCCCGCTGGAAACGCTGTTCGCGGAAAGCGACATCGTCTCGCTGCACTGCCCGCTGACGGAGGCCACGCGGGAGCTGGTCAACGCAGGCACGCTCGCACGGATGAAGCAGACGGCGCTTCTCATCAACACCGCGCGCGGAGGACTGGTGGAGGAACACGCGCTCGCCGCCGCGCTGAATGAAGAGCGGATCGCCGGAGCCGGACTTGACGTGCTTTCCGTGGAACCGCCTCCTCCGGACAACCCGCTCCTGACGGCGAAAAACTGCATCATCACGCCGCACATCGCCTGGGCGTCCCTGGAGGCGCGGCGCCGTCTGATCGCCGCATGCGCCTCCAATGTCAGGGCGTATCTTTCCGGAAAACCGGTCAATCTGGTAACACGGTGAGAATCTGATGCGGCCGCCGGAACCGAACAGTCCAAGCTGCATCCACAGGCCGGAGCCGAATGTGCGGCCCGATCTTCCCCTGCCTTTTTTTCTGCGTTCCGTCGGCCATTACATCCGCCTGAAGAAATACTATGAACGGATTCCCGCCGGCAGCAAGCCGTTTGTCCAGTTTTTCTGGGGAGTCGCCGGCGAGGGGGAATTTCTGATTGACGGAAAAACGCAGATTCTGCATGAAGGGGATGTGTTTTACCGACTCCCCGGAGAAGCGCACTTTCAGGGCGCGCATACGGAGCGATGGGAATACCGCTGGTTCACGTTTGACGGGGACGGCGCCGAAAAATTCATGCTCTCCTACGGATATCCGCATGCGTGCTTTCATGCGGGGACCTGCCCGCATGAACTCTTCATCCGCCTGGAGGAGCTGCTGCAGGAAATGAGTCCCTACGCATGGCGGGAAATGGTGGCGGTCGCCTCCTCGATTCTTGCGCGGGCCGGAGGAAGGGAAGACCGATCCACCCGGGAAGGGCGCATCGTCTGCGAAGTGATCCGGCTCTGCAGCGAGCGTTACGGGGATCCCGATCTGAACGTCAATGCCATCGCCGAACATCTCGGCGTGAGCCGTTCTACGCTGCGGCGGGTGTTTCAGGAGAAAATGCACATCGCGCCAAGCCAGTATCTGAGCAGCCTGCGCATCCAGCGCGCTCTTTCCCTCCTGCAGGAAACGATTCTTCCGGTTTCTGAAATCGCAAAGGAGTGCGGCTTCACGGACGAGAGCTACTTCTCACGGGTCATCCGCCGCAGCGTCGGCGAAACGCCGAAAGACTTCCGGGAACACGCCTGAGCCCGCCGTTCCTCCGTTCCGGGCGTTTCCGTTCCATACTTCTTCCATTCCGCCGGATCCCGGGAGCTTGAAAAATCCGGGAGGAGATGCTACGTTTCCGGAACATCAAGTTTCAACGGGTTCCGATCATACAGAAAAGACAAGAGGAGATAGCATCATGAATCCGCATCGATTCGCCCGCCGCGCCGTTCAGCTGGATCTCGCACGCCAGCCTGAAACATGCGCGTTCGTCAGGAGTTTCATCGACTTCATTTCCCGCTGGTCCTACAATACTCTGGTTCTGTATCTGGAAGGCCGGGTGAGAACCCCGTCCTTCCACGCCCTGCCCGAAGAGGAATCCTATTCTCCGGAGCAGATCCGGGATCTGGTCGCCTACGCGGCGGAAAAAGGCATAGAGACCATTCCCGTCGTTTCCATGTTCGGACATGCGGAGCTCTTTCTGGAACGGCCTGCATTCGAGCATCTTGCCGAACTGCGCGGCGGAATCACCGGACGCTTCAACACCTTCCGGCATGTCTTCTGCCCCTCTCTTCCGGAAACGCTGGAGTTTCTGGAGCGTTACACGGCGGAAGTGGCCGCGCTGTTTCCGTCGGAATACTTCCACGCGGGCTTTGACGAGACATGGGACATCGGATACTGCGATCTGTGCGGAAAGCGTCTGGAAGAGGAAAGTGGCTCCGGAATCTTCCGGAAACATCTTCTGGCCTGTCATAGAATCGTCACGGAAAAACTCGGTAAGAAAATGATGATCTGGGACGACATGTTCGACATGTACCCCGATGTCCTGGACGATGTTCCGCGGGATGTCATCCTCTGCTCCTGGCATTACGAAACGCTCGTGGAAAAGCCGTTCGGCCATATCGGAACCCCGCGCACGGACGTGTTTGCAAAATATGAGAAAATGGGATTTCACTACCTGTTCGCACCCGCCACGCACTTCTGCCGCAACATGGAAACGTTCACCCGGTATGCGGAAAAATACCACCCCGACGGAGCGCTGCTGACTTCCTGGGGAATCGAAACTCCGCTTCAGCTTCCGATTGTCGCCGCCGCCGGAAAACTCTGGGCGGAAGGATCGGTCGATATTCCCGCCGTCGTCCGCGAGGTTTCCGGAACGGAGGATGAGACCATATGCCGTCTGGTCCGCTCCCGTCTTGATGCGGAACCCGTCCCTCTTCCCGCCTCCGCGCAGACTTATCTGAGAGGGCCGCTCTCCGATACGGAGTTCCCCGCGAAACTTCGGAACGATGTGGAATTTCTCCTTCTCGGCTCAAAACAGAACGAGGCGATAAAAGAGGCGGCCTCCCTTTTCATCGGCAGGGAAAAGCTCTATTTCGCGCTCCGCGATCTGATTCCCCGCTGGTTCGGATTCGGCGCGGAAACGGACACGGAGGAAACCCTGCGAAACGCGCTTCAGGAACAGAAACAGTTCACCGCCGCGCTTCAGGAACGCATGGAGGATCTGCGCGAACGCTGCCTCTGCACGCGGAAGGCCGTGGACAAGGCGCGGGATCTCACGCCTGTCATCGCCATGCTCGACAGACTCCTGACGGAACCGCGCCCGGCAGCCGGGACATATCTGCGCATGCGCTTCCCCTGGACATCGACGCTCTCGGTTTCTCTCCGCCTCAAAGGAGAATCCGCATACCGCACGATCTGGAACGGGGGCTGTTCCCAGAGACCTTTCCGCGGCGAGTTCCAGGTTTTCGTTCCGCTGGAATGCGAAGGCACTCCGGAATCGCTTCTGGTGGAACAGCACGGATACGTCAATGCGCCGCTCTCCTATCTGGAAATCGCGGTGGACGGCAGACTTTACGTCCCCCTGGGACTGACGGGAATCGAAGGAAAAGTCTACTCGCCCGTCTCCATCCTGGAAGACGGCCGCGACTGGTGCCTCCTCGGAGAAGGCGAGGAACTGGCACGCAGAAAATTCCGGAATCCGGTGGAGGCCAAGGCGCTTAACCGGATTGAGATTCTGCTGAAGGAATCCGTCTGACCAGCCATCCGGCATGTCACGGCATGGAAAACTCCCGTGCGCCGGACATGCCGGAAAACACTTCCGGAACGCTTTGCCATGGAAGAAATGGCCTGAAGTTGACTTTTGCGGCAATGAAAACACCGCCTTCGCCGATATTCCGGAAGCCTCCTCCGTCCCCCGCTTCCGCAAACGCCTCTTCCTGCTTGCAATGTCTGTTTTTCGTCACACCTGAATCCCGCGATTTTCCTTTCTTTCAGAAGCGTCTCCGGGCGGGGAAAAAGAGCGGCTGTTCCGAAAAATACCATAAATGTCAATAAAAGCCCATATCTGCTATTTTCAAGCAGAGTTTTTTCAGCTATAATTATTGGAAAGGCCGGACATGAATCAGTGACATTCTCCCCGATCCGGCGGAACGGCGCAGCGCCCCGGAAAACGTTTTGCCGGGGCATCGTGCAAAAGCGGAACAACGAAATCCTCCGTCTGAGCGGATCATACGGAAAAAGCAGAGGACTGGCGGTTTTATGAAATCGGACGGAATACCTGCAGCAGAAAGAAATGCGGGGAAACGGCATCCTGCGGAATTCAGAGCTGTTCATATCGACCTGAAAGGAATGCCGCCGCGTCCGGAACGTCTGCTCAGGCATCTGGAACTCTATGCCGCATCCGGATACAACGCCCTCCTTATCGAATGGGAGGACATGTTCCCCTGGAAAGATCCGCTTCTCCGCAGACGGGAAACCTATCGGGAAAAGGACATTCAGGCGCTGGTCGGCCGGGCGGCGGAGCTGAATCTGGAGATCATTCCGCTGATTCAGACGCTCGGGCACATGGAGAATGTGCTGCGGCACGGAAAATATGCGCAGCACCGGGAACTCGACTGGCTGAACTCCGAACTGCGTCCGGCGGGAAAGAGTGCGAAACTGCCGGAAGGCATGATCGAAGAGGTTCTGGAACTCCTGCCGCAAACCCGCCGGCTGCATATGGGCGGCGATGAAGTCGCCGGACTCGGGCTCGGGCATTCCGGGAGAGCGGCGCGCCGCGCGGGCGGAACCATGCAGCTCTATTTCAGGCATATGAATATTCTGGCAGGATACCTGCGGGAAAGAGGTGTCCGGCCCATTCTCTGGGCGGATATGGCGCTGACCCTTCCCCCCGGGGAATTGAAGCGATATGCGGCGGACTTCGATTTCGCCGTCTGGGGAGGAGGCGATCTGGAACGGAAGGCGGAACGGATCCGCTCCGCGGGAGGAAGAATCTGGGGTGCGCCATGCTTCAAGGGCGCCGACGGGATCACTTCCGATCTGCCGAATCTTGACGCGAGAAAAAAAGTGATTTCCGCCTATCTGGAACTCGCCGGAAAATATCCCCTGACCGGGCTGATCGCATGCGGATGGAGCCGGTACACCACGCTGAGAAGTCAATGCGAACCGGTCGAAGGAGCCCTTGACGCGGCGGTCATGGCCGGAATGCTTTTTTCCGGGGAAAGCGTCTCCGGAGAAAAAATATCGGAATGCCTGCGCCATTGCGGTCTGCTGGAGGATCTCACCCGCTCGAAGGAGCTGCTGTCGGAACTGACCCGCCTGCGGGGACAGTGCAGACGTTATCTGTTCGACGAACTGGAACTTGCCGCGGCGCAGAAATGTCTCGGAATCAGAAAGGACGCAAAAAACGCCTGGTACCTCCTGACCATGAAACGGCGTCTTGCGGAATATGAAACGCTGAAAACGGAATTCCACGCTCATTTCGACCGTTTTGTCTCCGCGCGTCTTGTCGAGGAGTATCTGGAGGAACGTTTTCTTCCTTTCCGCCGGGGCCTGAAATGGATGCAGTCGGACTGCCGCAGATACGGGCATCCGGACGCGGAACAAGGTTATCGGGAACTGTTCGGCTGTTGACCGGAAAGCCGCAATTTCAAAACAGGAGCACAGCAATGAAGACAAAAACAAAACAGAAAACCGCAGACACGGGCATCCGGACGCGGGAAGAAAAGATTTTCACATTGATAGAGCTCCTCGTCGTGATTGCGATCATCGCCATTCTGGCAAGTCTCCTGCTCCCCGCGCTGAGCAGGGCGCGGAACACCGCCTACGGAATCGTCTGCATGAACAATCTGAAGACGATCGGCCTGGCCTCGTCAAACTACAGCGACGCCAATCAGGAATGGATCATCTCGGCGCACAACGGCCGGGAATCTCCGAATTATTACGACCAGTTGTGGTATGGAACGCTGTCGGGATACGGCGAAAACAAGACCGGCTACGGGGCAAGCTACAAATGGTATCCTTCGAATGAACGGGCCGGAAGAGCGAAGCATACGTTTCAATGCCCTTCCGAAGATCCGGAAAAGCTGTCCCTTAACATCTCATACGGTCTGAACAACTCGCTGTGCGGAGGGGCTTTGCCGCTCCACAAGCGAAGCGTCGTGACATCCGCGTCACAGGCGTTTTTTGCAATCGACTGGTTCTACTCCGGATACAACGGCTATGTCCTGATGGGGCTTGACCATGTCGGGTACCGTCACGGATCGCCGGATTCCCGTCCTCTGCCGTCTTCCAGCTCCGGCGTGGTCAGCGGAGCGCTGACAAAAGGCAGGGCGAACACCGTCTTCATGGACGGCCATGCGGAAGGCGTCCGGTATCACGACGCCTATCGCGCCGTCTGCTCCCCGCTCAGCGGAAATGTCGCCATGAGATTTTTCTGGCGCGGCTGGAAGTATCAGTAGAAAAAACCGGCAGGGAACCGGAAAATCCGGAACACCGGAAAGAGTTTCCAATCAGATATCATATAAGGAGAAAATCAAACATGAAAATGGCTCTTGGACTGGCCGGAATGCTTGCAGCATGCGCCCTTGCGGCGGCGCCCGCGGACAACGGTATCGTTTTTGACAGCTCGAAATTCGAGGTTCTCCCGATCGGACAGGGCAAAGGGGAAAAACTCTCCTTTGCAGACGGAACGCTTTCCGTCAAGGCGCAAAACGGCAGCCCCTTCATCTGCGGAACGGCGCGCCATCCCGTCACGCCGGGGGGAATCGCCCGGGCCTCGGTCAAGGCGAAAGGAAAAGGAAAAGCGGGAATCATGATTTATTCTTTCGGCCCGGACGGAAAATGCGTGGGATGGCAGACCACCGGAGTCCGGGACCTGAAGGAAGATGCGCCGGTCACGCTATCCAGCGAGGTTCGCATCTCCCCGCATTACACGGGCGGCAGGGAGATCAAATCCATCGCATGGGGAATTTACGCGCTCCGGGGATGCGAGGGAGTCTTTTCCGACTATCAGGCCGCTTATGAGGAAAAAACTCCGAATTCCACGCTGAAGCCCGCGAAATCGGAACGTGGCGGAATCATTGTCCGCACACGGAAACTCACGGAACAGGCGAAAGCGCTCGCGAAGCAGGGAAAAAGGCCGGGCGTCATGTTCCTCGGAGATTCCATCACGCAGGGATGGGAACTGGACCCGAACGGAAAACTCCCCGGTGGCCTTGCCGTATGGAACAGGGATTTCGCGCCGCTGGGCGCCGTCAATTTCGGTATTTCCGGAGAACGGGTCGAGCATGTTCTTTACCGCATTACGGAGTGCAATCAGCTTGTCTGCCGTCCGGAAATCGTCGTTTTGATGATCGGCACGAACAATCTCAACATGACTCCTCCGCCCGACACGCCGGAGAACATCGCCGCGGGCATCGACAACCTGCTCGCCGTCATCAGGCAGAAAGTTCCCGATGCGAAAATCATTCTGTCTGCGGTCACGCCGCGCGGGGGCCCCTTCCCGACCGATGCCATCAACCGCCATCTGCCGGACATTGCAAAAAAGCACGGAGCCGTCTACTTGGATCCGATCAAGGTCATGACGGACGGAACCGGAAATGCAAAGGACCGGACTGTCTTCCGCGACGGGCTGCATTTTTCTCCGAAAGGATATGAACGCTACGCTTCCGTGCTTCTTCCCGAAATCCTGAAACTGAAACAATCGTCCGGAAAATAAGGGTGTGCGGAGATTCCGGATCCAGACAACACGCCCAGGGGACATTCCAATGCTGAAAAAAATCACCTTCTTCTTTCTGAGTCTGTGCGCACTGCCGCTCGCCGCGGACTTCACGCTGGTCGAAAACGGCAGGCCGTGCGCCACGATTGTCCTTGCAGGCAAACCCACCCGTTCGGCGCAGCTCGCGGCCCTTGAACTGCAGCACATCGTCCGTCTCATCACCGGAACCGCCCTTCCGATCGTGAAAGAGCCGGAGCGGATTCAGGGAACCGCCATCCATGTCGGCGCGACGTCCGCGGCGGAGAAAGCGGGACTGCAGCGGAATGGATTCTCCGGCGAGGAATACGCCGTGCGTTTCACGGAGGATTCCATCCTCCTCGCAGGCAGCGACGATCCCGACTTCGGCACGGTCAACTACCGCGATCCCAGAACCTTTCCCTCCTTCAACCAGAATCTGCACGCCACGCTGTATGCAGTCTATGATTTTCTGGAGGATTGCTGCGATGTCCGCTTTTATCTCCCCGGAGACATCGGAGTGGCCTTCACGCCGCGGAAGACGCTGACGGTCAAACCGGTCCGGATCCGGCGGAAACCGGCGATGGAGGGAATGCGCTCCCAGAATTTCATCGGAATATGGACGGACAGGCATCCGTTTTTCCGGCACAGGGACACGGAACTGCTCCGCTTCCGCTGGAGAACGATCAACCTGTACGGCATGAGCAATCACAACACGGCGAGTCTCTGGTACCGCTACTGGGGACGCGCCAAGCATAAAACGCTGGGCGCGCTCTTCCGGGAAAAGCGCAGGGACTATTTTGCTCAGGGGTATGACGGACGCTTTCTCGGCGTAATGCCATACGCCTATCCGAACGATCCGGACATCCCCGGACAGGTCTGCACCACCCATCCCGATGTCATCCGCTATTTTGCCGGAGAGGTGGTCAACGCATACCGGGGCGGGCAGAATCCCGGCACCGCCTACCCGAATTTCAAACGGGTGAAGGGCGTCCCCTTCCGTTACCCGATGCTGAGCGAGGACAACAACTGGGACTGCCGCTGCGCCCGCTGCACGGCGCGCTACGGCTCCCTCTCCCGGGAGGAGGCGGCGACAAGACGGTATTTTGATTTTGTCAACGCCATCGCGCAAGAGGCGGAGAAGGAGGAACCGGAGGCGGGAATCGCCGCGGGAGTCTATGGAAAACTGTATCTCGAAGGACTCCCCCTCCACCGGAATCTCTCCCTCCAGCACATGATGGGCATCCATGCATGGTATCTTCCCGGCAACCGGGAAGAGCAGCTCCGGCGCTACCGGGAATGGCGGAAACACACGGGAAAACGCCAGACCGCATTATGGACCTACATGCTCAGCCCGAAATGGGAGGCGACGAGACTCTACAAATATCAGAACTTCTTTCCCGGTTTTTATCCCAATGCAGTCATTGACATCTTCCAGTCGTTCATCCGCGACGGCGTCAGCGGATGGTTCGCGGAGGTGTTTCTGGAATGCAACTTCCTGGAGGTTTATCTTGCCATGCATATCTGCGACAAACCGCAGGACGACGCAAGAAAACTCCTCGCCGAATTTTATCCGCGCTTTTTCGGCCCCGCCGCGGAACCGATGAAAGCCTATTACACGGAAGTGGAACACACGTTCTGGAACGCGGACAACTATCCGGAGGAGGTCCGGCGCCGCTATACCGGATGCCTCAATCTGGGAACGCATACGGACCGGATCAACTGGGCGCTGGGCACCCCGGAACGTCTGGCAAAGCTCGACACCTTCATCCGGCAGGCCGAATCCCTTGCCAAGGACGCGCCGCCCTACAGGGACCGCGTGAAGCTTTTCCGCAGCATGATCCACGATCAGATGATGCGGGGGCGGAAGGAATTTGAAAAACGGGAAAGCATCCGGAATTCGCCGATTCCGCAGATCGGCGTCCCGATGATTCCCTCCGCGGGAGGCGACGCGCGGAAGGTCGACTTCGGGAAAGCGGAGAAACTCCCACCTCTGAAGACGCTCTTCAACAAAACAGGAGCCTTCGGAACGGAACTCCGCATCGCCTATGACAGGGACTGGCTCTATCTCAGCTACGCAGAGTCATCCTGCCCGGAATCCAAAGTGAAAAACGATCCCTGGCAGGACTCGCTGGAAATTTTCTTCGGCAGAACGACAGGCTTTCCCTATCATCACTATCTGATTGCAAAGGACGGCTCCGTCACGAACTACAGACATCAGGAGGTCAACGGCGTGACAAGTTTTGCAAAAACGTCATGCAGCGCCCGGATCTTTGAAAACAAGGTCGATCCCGCCACCGGAAGCTGGAGCTTCAAAGCCGCGCTTTCCATGCGGGAGCTGGTGCCGGAAGGACCGGTCAGACCCAACAGCGTGCTCAATATGAACATCATGCGGACCCTTCTCGGCGCGGGGCTTCCCAGTCTGTCCTGGAGCCCGACCTTCGACGAACAGTATCTTGCCAGCCTGTTCCGCATGGGTAAAATCACGTTCACAGGCGTGGATCCCTGCCAGGTCGATCTCAAAGGGGATTTCCGGAACATGAAGCGGCTGCTGGGCTGGCGGATTCCCTCTCATATGGCGAAAAACGGCACAGCGGTCCTGACCCCGGACGGTCTGGTGATGACAAAGCAAAAGGGAACGTTCTTTGTCTCGTCCGTGCATGGATTCTCCATCGGGAGCGGCAATACGCTGGAGATAACCGTCGAGGCATGCGGCAACACGGAGCTGAACATTGCAGTCCTCGGATATGTCAGACGCCCGGACGGGACGCAGACGGAAGCGACCTATCAGGCTCTTCCGGTCCAACTCACGCAAGACATGAAAACCAGCAGACTGAGCTTTCCGATCAAGGACAGCCGGAAACACGGACGGGTGAATTTTGCAAAAATCATCGCCGGACCGCAGAAACCCGGAAAGCTTACGCTGGGAACAATCAGAGCGGAAATCAAATAACCCGGAACTTCCGCCGCAGCTCTTCCGGATGAAGACGCGGCGGGAGAAAACGCTCCGGCAAGAATCCGGACCGCTCAAAAACAGAAGGGAAGCAGTTGAAATGGAAAGAGATGCAGGACAGAGAACCGCCCGCCTCCCCGCGGGGAAGGCAGAACAGCGGAATTTCACATTGGTGGAGCTCCTCGTCGTGATTGCGATCATCGCGATTCTGGCATCCCTGCTTCTCCCTGCCCTCAGCCGGGCAGGAAACGCGGCCAAAGGAGTTCAGTGCGTTTCCAACGCCCGGCAGCTCGGCATTGCGCAGGGACTTTACATTGACACCTTCCTCTACTATCCGCCCTATTCCATGGGCGGAGCGGACTACACATGGGCATCTCTGTTCGCCGGAATGCTCTGGAACACAAGCTATTCGCTGGCAGATCATTATGACAGGATCAGCTCCGGAAGCGTCTTCCGCTGTCCGGTTCAGCTCGAGTGGGTGAAACTGAACAAGAGCCAGCGAACCATGTCCTATATCAGCTACGCATGGAACGGAGTGCTCTTCGGTTGGCAGGATTATTCCGGAACGCTGAACGAGCCGGAGGCGGAAAAGAAGACCCCTGTCAAATCGGGATCCCTGAAACAGCCGGCAAAAACGCTGTGCGTCGGCGAAGGCTGGAATTCCTCCGACGCAACATATGGAGGCAGAACATATGCCGCAAGGCATATCGGATCCTCCACGATCGCCTCCACATCTTCAGCGCTTGCGTTCCGCCATTTGAGAAAAATGAGCGTGCTGTACGGGGACGGCCATGTCGCACAGGAGCAGCAGCGCTGGATCATACGCGGCAACCCGCTCTACTGCCCCTGGAATTCGGAAAACAGAGGACTTGACAACGCATCCATCGGTGTCAAACCGGCCGTTCCGACCGCACCATACAATTGAAATACGGAAGTTCGCCTTCAGGAAAACCTTCAGAAAAACAGATTGCTTGAAATTCAGAACAGAAAGGGGAAAATATCATGAAAAGACATCTGCTCGCGGCACTTCTTGCAACAGGACTCTGCATTCCGGCATTGGCTCAGAAAACGCCGCCGGCCGCAGCGAACCCGGGGGGAATCGTCAATCTGATCCCGAAAAAGTTCCAGTCCTTCAACAGGATCACGAAAAACGGGAGAAGCGCCACGATCAAGGTTGTCCCCGGGAAGAGCTATCTCATCACCGCCGCGGTAAAGCTGGCGAACCCTTCCACCAATCCGGAGACAGCGCTCCGCTTCGCCATTCAGGAAAAAGGGAAAAAGGGGGTCCGCCTGTTTGAATGGCACAAACTGACCGCCGAGAATTTCACGAATCTTTCTCTGCTTTACAAGGCGCCGGAAAAAGTCACCGGGATTACAATTGTTCTCAAACCGCGCTTCACATCCGAAGAAATCGGCGTCTGCAAGGAATTCAAGGCAGTGGAAGTCAGCGAGGATCTGGATGAATAAAAACAGACATCTGCCGCTTCTCCTGCTGCTTTCCGGCGCTCCGCTGCTTCCGCTGAAAGGATTCGATATCGTCAAAGACGGACGCGCGGCGGCCGTCATTCACGTGCAACCCGGTCTTCCCCGGCGCGTATCAAAGGCACTCGAATGTTTCCGGGCGGATGTCAAGGCCATGACCGGAGCCGGTCTGGAACTGCGGAACAAAGGGGAAAACAGGATTGAAGTCATCCTGCAAAAAGCCGGCCCGGACACGGACAGCACGGCGCACGTCTCGTTCCCGGCGGAAAACACGATGCGGATCACCGGCGGCGTTTACGCTCTGGCCAGAATCTTTCCGCTTCTCACGGAACGCTTCGGCGGCGTGGTGCGGGTTTATCCGGGAAAAGACGGAACCCATTATCCGGAAACCAAAGATTTCTCGATTCCGGAACGGCCGTTCACATTTCAGCCTGTCTTCGACCTGAACCGCGCCCTTTCCAATCAGGACAACAACTATCTGGATGCGCTCGGGGCGAAATGGAGCATTGACTGCGCGCACAACATTCCGCGGTACATTCTGCCGATCAGGGAATATCTCCAGACCGGAAAATGGCCTGCGCCGGAAGTCTTCCCGGTCATCGGGGGAAAGCGTCTCGACATGAAGCGGGAGTTCAGAAAATTCGCCCCTGGCTATCAGAGCGATTTCCAGCCCTGCCATACCAGTCCGCAGTCCGTCGCGGAGGCAGTCGGAAACATTGACGCCTATCTGCGGGAACATCCGGGAACCGTGTCGATCTCCCTCTCCCCCAACGACAACCGCGGCTACTGCGAATGCCAGCAGTGCGCGGCGCTCAATGCGGGACGCACCGGCAAACCGGTCCGCATGTTCGGTCCGGCCTATCTTTACAAGGATCATGCCAGAAGTTATTTCCAGTGGTGCAACCGGGTGGCGGAGGAGGTCCTGAAACGGCATCCCGATGTCCGCTTCGGCACGCTGGCCTACCGGGAAACCCACATGGCGCCGGATTTTCAAATCAATCCCGCCATCGTGGTTTATCTCTGCTTCGACTTCGGATGCGCGCAATATCCGGATGTCCGAAAACGCCTGAACGCCTGGATCGGGGAATGGGCGAAAACCGGAGCGACGCTCGGCGTCTGGGAATACGGATTCGGCGACTCCTACTACACACTGCCGAGAGTCGGCTTCCGGAATCAGGCGGAAATCTTCCGTCTCCTTGCGGACAACGGATTCCGGGCCTTTTTCGGAGAAGGCGCCGAATCCCTTGCCGACGGGCCGAAACGCTATCTCTACATGAAACTCATGGAGGAGCCGCGCGCGGACATTGACAAACTCCTGCGGGAATGGTATTCCGCCTGCGTCGGAGAAGAGGCCGCGCCCCATCTGAAAAAATATTTCGATTTCTGGGAGGCTTACTGGCCGGAAAGAGCTTCGCTCACCACGTTTTCCGAAAGCAGAAATGCGGTCTATCACACCATGACCCCGTTCGGACCTTATATGTACGGCCTTCGGAAGGGCGATATGGAATACTGCCGGAAGCAGATGGAAAACATGCTGGCGGCGGCGGAACGGAGCGGAACGGATTCCCAGAAGAAACGGGCGCACCGCCTGATGGAGACTCTCGAATATTTCGATTCCTGCGCAAAGGCATGTTTCGCCGGGATTCTGCCGCCTTCCGGGGCGCCGGAAAACGCGAAGCAGGCGTGCGCGGTCCTCCGGGCGCTTCCGGATGCGGAACAGGCGTTTGAAAAACGCCGGAAACAGCTGGATCAATGGGCGGCGGACCCCGCTCTCGCCTGGTGGAAGGGAATCCGGAAAATGGCGCAGAAGAGTGTCACGTCCCCGACGGAGAAAGCGCTCGCCCTGACCGCCGGATTCGCACAGGACCCGTATGTCCGGGAGGAATTGAGAGCCATTGCGGGAAACAAAAAACTGCCGCTGACGGCCAGGCACATCGCCAATACGATCGTGAAATCCCAGAAGGAAAACAACCTCCTGCTCGGCAATCCGGATTCCGCACCCCTGGCAAAGGAAAAACATACCGTTGCCTTCCCGCTGAAAAACGGGGAATGGCAGCATGACATTCCGCTTTCAAAAGGCAAATATCTGGTAAGGATGAAAATCGCCGTTCCGAAGGAATGCGCGATGGAGGAAGGGGCATGGCTCAATCTGCGCCTCCAGGGGAGAACCGCCTTCGGGAAACCGGCGGGCGCCTTTCTGGATTCCCCGAAAATCCGGCCGGAAGCAGGGCAGAACTATCTGCTTTACAATACGCTGGAACTCGGAGAGCGGGCGGCGAAACTTCAGATCACCGCCAATTTGTTCCACTTCAAGGCGGGTTCCAGGGTCGTGATTTCGAATATCGCCGTCATTCCGGTCGGTGCGTCCGAATAAAGAAAACGCCCCCGGATGCAGACGGCGTCTGATGAATGCGATCCGGAAAACAGTTTTCCGTCCGGGACAGCCCCGGCCCGGACGGATGATGCGGGAATCCAGCTTTTTCCGCAAGGTTCCCGCGCTTTTCCCGTCTAGTCCTCGAAGAGCAGTTTCATGACGGCCTCCCTGTGCTTCCGCTCCGCCGCACCCCGCTGCGTTTCCAGTTTTGCCAGATTTTCGGCAAGGACATCCGCCTTGACGGAATATTCCGCAGGATTCCTTTCAATCGCGTCAAGCACGGCGGCAACCCCCGGATTCGCCGCAATCACATCCTGCCAGGAATAGTCGCCGCGGATCGAGCGCCAGCGCTGAATCAGGGAAATCCAGTGGGGACGGCTCAGGGATTTCTTCACTTTCGCGGCAGCCGCGGCGGGAACCTTCTTCAGGATCATTCTGCCGAATCCCTGCTCGGACTTGAAACTGCCCTTCTGGAAAGACCAGCTCGAAAGCTCCTTTTTCGGCGTGGAATTCCGGCAGAGATTGAACGGAATCGCAAGGTCTCCGCGCTGCGGCGCAACCCCAAGCAGATAAAGCGGGATGCAGAATTCCGCCATCCAGCGGTCCTTTTCCATCCGGCTTTTCGCGATCCATCCGGTCTGATGCCCGGTCCGGACGGAAGTCTTGCCGGGAATCTCCTCATTGGCATTGTTGCGCGCACTGTAAATCAGATGGATCATTTCATCCTTCAGCGGAATCAGGAAGACTTCCACCACATCGCAGAGCCAGAACTCGATATAATTGTGTTCATCGGCCAGCTTGTCCATGTCCGGCTCAAGGCACTCCGCCGCGATGTACAATGCGTCATCCGTGTAGAGCGCCTTGAAGCGGGTGTCGGCATCCGGCTTTCCCCCCGTGACGCGTTTTTCAAAACCGTCGCTCCACGGCACATTTTTCCAGGCGGGGTCCCCTTCGATCCTTCCGTCCAGGACCGGATGAACGGCGGAATACTCCGCCATGTATTCCTTCCGCGCGGCATGACAGGTCAATGCGCACAGAAAAACCAGAATCAGGATCTTTTTCATTTCTCAGCTCCTTCCGTCAGTTTCAGAATCCATTCGATCACCTGGAGCCGGGTCCATTCCGGATCGAATCCCGGCGTGTGAACGTTGATTTTGTCAAGCCATCCGTCCGCCGCGGCGGCAATCCTTTTCTTTTCCGCACTGCCGCTCTTTCCGGCCTTCCCGATCTCCTCCCGGAGTTTGGTGGCATAGCGGATGTCGTCAATGCCTTCACGGTATCCCTCCCAGGAGGGGGTGTCGACAACGCCGTCGGCCGTTCCGATGACGAAAGCGAGATCCGGTTCGACCCGGTTGTCGAAATCATTCCAGGGATGCGCCGCGCTGACGTTGTAGGCATAGGTTGCAATGCCGTCGTAATTCGCCGTATAGACGCCGAAACCGAAATTGACCCGATAGGGAAAGGGCTTTTCCTTCTGGCCGGCCTGCGGATTGGCGTAATTCCAGATTCTTCCGCCCCTGGCATGCATGTCCCCGGAATAGAGTCTGTCGGGAACTCCGGAGGCGATCACGGTGCTGATTTTTCCCGCGATCTGCTGGACATTGGTCCGGACGGAGGTGGTAAAAACCTCCGCTCCCATCTCCCGCATATCCCGCCAGACTTCGAACTGCGCCGTCAGATAAGGGCCATGCGCCTCGTCCACGCCGTAAAATTCGATATCCTTATGTCCGATCAGGGCATGCGTTTCCTCTATCATTTTTTTCAGAAGCCCGCGGTGCTCCGCACTTTTGTAAAGATGACGGAAACCGAAATTCCCTCCCGTATGCAGAAACAGCGGACGCGTCTCCATGCCTTCCTCCCGCAGAATCTGAAGGCATCGCCTGAAGTAGGCGCGATCCTGATCCGTAACGGTATTGACTTTTCCGCCCTCCTCTGCGGAGCCCCATTTATTCCAGTCCCAGCGAGGCAGATTGAATGCCATCACAATCGTGGGATAACTCACACCGTGATCGCGCAGATTCCGGAGTTCCGCGCGGAACTGCCGTTCATTCCTCCCGCGCGAGGTCAGGGAGCCCGGCGCGTTTTTGTCAAAGAGGTTGTGCCAGTTGTGACGGTAATAGATGCCCGTGAAGAATCTGCGGTTCAAATCGTAATTGGTTTTCGGAACGGGCAGTTCGAACGGCAGGACGCGGAGCCTGACTGGAATCGCGGCAAGGGTTCCGCCTTCGGAGTTCAGCTGAAGCGTCGCATGATACAGCCCCGGAGCGGCATCCGCGGGAGGACGCACGGTCAGCCAGTACTGGCGGTTGAAATGTTTCTTCAGCGAAATCGGACGGATTGTCTTCGCGTCATGGACGGGATTCTCTTTCGCGGACAGGTATTCCTCGAAGCGGAAACTGTCGCCGTATTTGCTGATCCACTGATATTTTTCACCATCCGGGAAGCTGAGGCGGAGATAGTTTTCCATCTTCTCGTAATCCACCTTGACCAGCGCGTCGTCATGCAGCAGAAGCACCGGCTTGAGAGCACGGATATGGCGGTTGGCGGTATCGGCGCCGGCCTGCACAATCACCTTGACGATCCGGATATCCGCAATGGAGGCGGGCAGAGTTTTTCCGTCCTTTGTCCTGAACTCGCTCAGAACCGGAAGAAATCCGGGAATATCCCGCTGCGGACAAACGAGAAAGGAGGCCGGCTCAAATTCATTTTTCGCCGCGACGATCCGCAGCGGCCAGTTGATGGAATCCTTCGGCGGCAGAGAGTCCGGCAGGAAAGTCTCGGGCCCCATGGGATTCACGACGCCGTAATAAAGCGGAGCGGAACTCCCGCCGGAAAGCTGCCGGTTCTCCCGAAGCCGGAGAGCCTTCTTCTGAATTCCGGCGACCGCTGAAAGCGGCAGATTCTTCTGCGCGAGAAGCGCCTCAATCTCCGCTTTCAGCTCGGGCGCGTCCGCGGCATACTGCTTCAGGATGCGGAGCGCGATATCCCGTTCCTGCGCATTGATCTGTTCCGGGGTGAGAGCCTGCGCATACATCCTGGTTCTTCCGATCATGCCCGCGAACGGCGAGTAAAAGGGAAGGCTTCCAAGGACCAGGGGATCCCTGCGGAGATTCAGAGGAAGCAGTTTCACTTTCCGGTAGACGTCGCTGTCGCGGGAGGCCTTCTGCTCGCCGTTCAGATAAATGGAAAGCTTTCCGCCGCTTACCGAATATGTGACTGCGATATGATTCCAGATTCCGGGCTCCATATCGCGCAGTTCCGAAAAGGTGGCGAAATAACGGTCCCTTCCGTCCGCATCCCGGACAGTGAACTGCGCGCTCACCCGCCGGTTCTTCGCAAGTTCCGCGCGCCAGTTCCAGCCCCGGGAGAAAAACCCGCAGGCCCGCTTGTTTTTCGGCGCGCTCTCATCCGGCAGGCTGTCACATTTCACCCACATGCCGATGGTAAGCTCATTGGAGAGTTCCATCTTGTCCGTGGCGGGAAACACCGCTCTGGAATAAATGTCCCCCGGAAGGGACAGCGCCTTTCCGAATACGGCGTCAACGATTTTCGCCTCCTTTTCCAGTTTCCCCGGAGAACCGGGATCCGCCTCATTCATCACGCCTCCCGATTCATTCGTGCGGAAGACGGTTTCAAACACGATTTGCTGCGCTTCCGCGCAGAACAGCCACCACGAGGCGGCAAGCGCCGCCAGATGTTTCCAATGCATTCTTCTCATATCAAATCCCCTTCAAAAGTGTTTTGATTTTCAAGGCCATCATGGTTCCGCATCGATGCTTTCTTCCGGAATCAGTGGAGCGTCCGTGTCATTTGAACGGCCGCAGATTGCGGGCATTGCAGTTCAGCGGCCTGTCAGGGGAAAACCCCTGAAAGTAATGCTTCCCGTAATACTCCACATGTCCGTCAAGCAGCAGTCCGTTCAATCCCAGAGCGTGGCGGATGCTCCACCTGTAGGCTCCGCCTCCGTAAGTCGGCCCGTCCCCGGCAATCAGAGTGATGGAAGGTTCCGGGATGCTCGAAAGCTTGAACATTTTGTTTTCCGAATCGCCTTTTTCCGCCCGGACGAACACATCATCGTTCAGACAGTAGTCGGAATAAAACATACTCTGTTTTTCCGCCGGACAGTGCATGATCGTCCTGAACATTCTGTAGCCCATTCCGTCTCCGGTGTAAAGCGGAATATATCCGCCTTTCCCCATGAAATCAGCCCATTGTCTGCGGTACTGGGGACGCCCGGCGCCTTCAGAGGCAAAAAGATTCCAGCTTGAACCGGGACACCAGTCGTCATAATCATGCGCATAATTGAGAAATCCGAGGAAAAGCTGTTTTTCATTCCCTCTGCACTGCACACCATATGCCCGTTCCCGCGCCTTTCCCAGGGCAGGCAGAAGCATTCCCGCAAGAATCGCGATGATCGCGATCACGACAAGGAGCTCTATCAAAGTGAAATGACAAATCCACCCTCTGTGCAAAAGGAATTCAGGAGAAAGGCCTTTTCCCCCATTTCCGACCGGAAAACACACCCGGTTGCAGCATTCCCGGGAGCAGGCGCCGCATCTCCGCCAGTCTTTCCAGGCGGCGCTCAAAATCATTTGAAGTGAAATTTTCATGGATGTCACCTCTTTCATAAGTCGGCATCTGATATCTGCTGTTCCTTTCAATATTATAAACAGAAAAGGGAAATCCGCAATAGAAAATTTTATCATAATTTTGATAAAAACTTTCACTTTTCTGCATCTGTTTTCCGGCATCTCTGGAATTTTGGAAAACGGATGCTATCTTACAGGGAAACAGGGATGGAGAAAGATGAAAAAGCAGCAGAACACATTCCGGAAGCAGAGAAATCAGTCGGGAGATTATGATGAGCTTTTTTATGTGGACACCCGCCTGACTCCGCAGTTCCAGCAGAACGCCCTTTACATTCACGCCTACGGGGAATCCTGCCTGTTTCCCGGAGG
Source organism: uncultured Victivallales bacterium (assembly GCA_944390795.1). Classification (GTDB taxonomy): domain Bacteria; phylum Verrucomicrobiota; class Lentisphaeria; order Victivallales; family UBA1829; genus UBA11452. Next base: position 60,569 of record CALXRI010000013.1, on the reverse strand, counting down.
AAAAACGCATATGAATCTGGCGAACCGGCATTTTACAACGTATTCCCTGGAAATGATCGTAAGCGGACGGGGAAGACTTCAGCGGAGCGACGGGGAGTATCCGCTTTCCCGGGGTTCGTTTTTCATCATTCAGGCCTCCCGCTCCGCCCATGTGTATGCGGAGAAGGACGAAGCGCTCCGGAAACTGGTGGTGACCATCGAACGGGGAAGCATCGTATCGCTCCTCTGCAACCACGACTACCTGGTGGAAAACGCGGTGATCCAGCTGCATGATCCGGAGCGCGTCATGGAAATCTATCATGTCATCCGGGAACTCTGCGTCAATGGGCACCCTTATCAGCAGTATGAGCTCTCCACGCAGGCCTACCGCCTCCTGACAGAAATCGGCCGCCAGCACCGGATCAATCCGGGCAGGCTTTCGCTCTGGGCCCTGATCTCCCAGATCACGGCGAATCCGAACGCGGAATACACGCTGGACACGCTTGCGGAACGCTGCGGCATCAACATCCGCACGCTGAACCAGCGTTTCATCGACTCCATCGGCATGCCCCCGATGCGGTTCGTCATTCGGAAACGCATGGAATACGCCCGGGATCTGCTGCTCTCCGAATCGCTTCCAGTTTCCGTCATCGCGGAGGAGTGCGGCTATAAGAATCCGGCGTTTTTCTCACGGGAATTCAAACGTCATTTCGGCGTTTCGCCGAGCCGTTTTCTGCGCTCCCTGGAAGCGGTCAAACAGTGAAAGAGACCGGGGGAATCCGGAAGCGCCGATCATTATTCCTCGAAGAAACGCTTCATCATGCGCCGTTCTTCCGTCTGCGCTTTTTTCTCCGCAAGCTTCTCGATCTTCGCCATGAGTTCCGCAAGTTCCAGGGAGTGTTCCGGATAATCGGCGGGAACGGCATAGATTTTTTCGATGGCAAGCATCGTCTCCCGGTTTTCGGACAGAATCGGTTTCCAGGAAGGATCACGCCGGATGGTGCTCCAGCGGCCGACAAGCGAAAGCCAGTGGGGGCTGACAAGCGAACGGCGGATCATGGCGGAGCGTTCGCGGGGAGCCGGGCGGAACAGGATCCGGCCGTAATACTCCGTGGACTTCAGAGTCTCCTTCTGATACGTCCAGGAGCTGTACTGGCGGCTCGGAGTCGCGTAGCGGCTCACGGTGAAGGGGAGTTCCACAGCCCGGACGTCCGGCGCAAGGCCGAGGAGATAGAAGGGAAAGCACACTTCGCTGGTCCAGCGGTCCGCAAGCCTCTTCGAAGCTCCCTGCCAGGCGGTCATGAAATTGGTGCGTTTCGTCACCGTCCCCGGCATCTCCTGATTGGTCAGTCCGCTTGAGCTCACAGCAAGATGCATGAGCTCTCCCCTGCGCGGGAACAGAAAGAATTCCAGAACGTCGAAGTTCCAGAACTCGTCCGCATTGACCTCAGGCCTGAGCTTGTCCATTTGCGGCTCCATGCATTCAAACGCCAGATAGAGAGCGTCATCGGTGTAAAGCGCCTTGAAGCGCGTTTCAACCGCAGCGGGAGCGCCGGTTTTGAAAACACGGAAGCGTTCGGTTGTCCACGGGATTTTTTCCCATGCGGGGTCCTGCGCCACGATTCCGTCCATCTTCGGCGTGACTGGCGAATAGGAGGCTTCATACTTCTGCGCCTGAAGCGCGGCGGCGGCAAGACAGGCGCCAAGAATCAGGAAATGTTTCATCTGGAAATTCATCCTTTCTTACTGGTTCATCAGATCGAGTGTTTTGTCAATGATCCGCCAGCGGACGTTCCGCGGATCGAATTCGGCGCTGTGCGGATTGAGCGAATCCAGAAATGCGGCGGCCTCCTCCGCAAGGGCACGGCGGCGGGCGTCGCCTTTCGCGGCGCGGACGATTTCCAGCCGGAGCCGGGTCGCATAGCGGATGTCGTCGGTTCCCTCCCGGTGTCCCTCCCAGGCGGGGGTGTCCACCACGCCGTCGGCCGTCGGAAAGACATAGATGCATCCGGTTCCGTGCCCGAAGGTGTTCCATCCCAGCTGCGCGCCGTAATGGTTGAAGCTGTAGGAGCAGACCCCGTCATGATCCGTGAAATAGAGCTGAAGACCGTAGTTGAGCCGGTGGACCGCCGCCTTGTCGTTCCTTCCCGGCGTGGGGAAGGGATTGGCGTATTTCCAGACGAGGGCATTGTCCTTGTGCACAGCCTCGGCGGTTTTCCTGTCCGGCTTGTGGCAGAAGTTGATGACGGAGATTCCGCGCCCCGCAAGCAGATGAAGATTCTCCGGTTTGGCCGTGACAAAAATCTTCGCGCCGAGTTTCGTCATATCCTCCCAGACCGGATACTGGGCTTTGATGCGGTCTCCTTCCGCCTCGTCCACGGCATAGGAAATGACATCCCGGTGCCCGAGTTCCTTCCGGCAGAAATCCAGCGTCTTCGCGACGATCTCCTTCAGATTCGCGAAATCGCGTTTCCGGTCATAGAATTCACGGTATCCGAAATTGCCCCCTGTGTGGAGAAGCAGCGGCTTCGTCCACATCCCGACCTCTTTCAGAAGCCGGAAACGTTTCCGGTTCAGTTCCAGTTCCTCCTCCGTGGGATCCGGTTTCGGTGTGCCGTGCGGATATTTTTTGTTCCAGGGCGGATAGACGGCGGGAAAGCTGAACGCCATGATCGTCGTCGGCAGACGCACGCCGTGCGCATACATGTTCTGAAGATCGGCGCGGGTCTGCGCAACGGTCCGCCTGCCGCAGCCGACGGTTCCGTCGCCCTTGTCCACCATGGTGTTGAAATAGTAGGTGCTGACCTGAAAAGGGCGGGAGAGATCGTAGTTGGTCTTCGGTTCGGGCAGTTCGAACGGGAGCACTCTCACCTTGAGCGGAATCGCCCCGATCGTCTTTCCTCCGGAAGTAAGCCGGATGCGGGATTCATAAAGTCCCGGTTTTGTGTCTTTTTCCGTTTTCAGCGTGATCCAGAACTGCTGGTTGACGCCGGACTTCAAATCGAGCGCCTGAAGCGTTTTCGCATCACGGATCGGATATTTCCTAGCGGAAAGCTGACGGCCGTTCGGACCGCCCTTTTCGTCGCTGATGCAGATATATTTCTCCCCGTCCGGAAAACTGAGGCGGATATAGTTGTGCATGGCCTCCGGATCGACGCGGACCAAAGCGTCGTCGTAAAGCAGGGCAAGAGGCTGCAGCGTCCGCAGCGCGCCGGGACCGCGGTTGTAACTTCCGCAGGCCACCATGACCTTGACCAGACGGATGTCAAGCGCGGACGCCGGAAGCGTATTCCCCTCTTTGCTCCTCAGATCCTCCGCAACGGGAAGAAAGCGGGGGATGTCCTTCAGCGGGCGGAGAAGAAAGGACGCCGGCTCATACTCGTTCCGCGCAGCCAGGATCAGGAGTTTCCCGTTGAGCCCCTCCGAGGGAAGCGGCGTATCCAGCGTGAAGGTCTCCGCTCCCATCGGGTCGACGATGCTGTATGCGTAAAATTCATTTGCCGCCTTTCCGCTGTGCCGGAGGGAACTCATGTCGCAGATGCTTTTCCATTCCCTGCGGCAGCGCTCCAGCTCGTGAATGGGGATCACGGCAAGCCGGAGCAGGTTTTCGATTCTATCTGCAAGCGCATCGGAATTCTCCACTCCCGCAAGCTCCTTTTTCAGTCCGAGAAGCTGCTTCCGCACCAGATCCTGCTCGGAGGCGGCAATCTGCTCTCCGGACAGCGCTTCCGCATACAGTCTCGTGCGTCCGACCATGCCCTTGAAAGGCCAGAATCCCTTGACCGAGCCGAAATACAATCCCTCCTTGAAATCAACGGGAACGGGGGATTCCTTTTTCCAGTTCGCGCTCTTTGCGGCGACTTTCCGCCCGTTGATGAACAGTTCGTAACGCTTTTCCCCCACGGAATACGTATAGGCGAAATGCATCCAATCTCCCGGGACGGCCTGCTTCACGGGGCCGTTGAGCGGATAACGCTGGAGCGCATTTCCCTGTATTTTCCCTTCGTGGCTGATGATGCCGTAGAAACGCCAGCCCCGGCAGAGGAAGCCGTAACAGCGCCGGGAGCGCTCGCCTGCGCCGTCCGGATAGTCGTCGATCCGGAACCACGCAGAAAATGTGAACGTTTCCGGCGTGCGGATTTTTTCCGTATCCGGAAATTCAATCCGGATTCCGGGTTTTGCCTCAAACTTTGCAGCCCGCCCGATTTCCGTATCCAGAATCGCCACCTTTCCGCCGATGATCCTTCCGGGAGATGCGGGAGAGACGTTGTCGATGACTCCGCCCTTCGCATCCACCTGAAAATCCGTCTCAAAGACCGCCTGCGGGCGATCGGCGCACCAGGCGCCCGCCGACAAAAGCAGCGGCAAGGCAAAAACACTCTTCCATGAACCTCTCTTCATTCCACTTCCTTTCCTTATTTGATGAACGGCTCGAAATTCATTTTAGACTTGTATGTCCAGTCCGTGACCTGCTTCAGAGCATAATTGACATTGCCTGCAGTAAAGATGTTTCTCTGGTATGTCGCGGCATGTCCGTCAAGCAGTCCGGCGTTGAAGCTGAAATTCGGATGACAGAGCAGCGGAGTCTCCGAGACATAGCCGGGAGTGTCAAAAATCCAGGCGACACGGGCAGGATATGCGACAGTGGAAAGTTTCAGAATGTTCGGTGTGACTCCATTCACCTCCGCAATCAGGGATTTCGCCCCGGTAATATTGGTTACACTGCCGTTGGGTTTGGAAAGCCAGAGATTGATGGAGTAATTGACACCCAGACACGGAGTGCCGTTTTCCGCTGTGCAGCCGGTTCCGGCGGGGCAGGCTCCGAACCCCTTCTGCAGCGTGTTGTAGGTGGTGATTTTGAGATAACCGAGTGCGTAAGGATTGTCCTTTCTGCTGCCGAGACGGCCGATCCATGATGTATCAGCAGTGAACTTGTCGCTCGAACCGGAGTCCAGGAACGGATACCGGGAGCCGAAAATCCAGTCGTTGTAATCCGCCGCATATTGATGGCAGCCGCCGAGAACCATCTGGCGGATCTGGGAAAGGCACGAGACCGTATGCGCCTTTTCCTTCGCCATTTTCAGTGCGGGCAGAAGCATTCCCGCCAGAATCGCAATAATCGCAATCACAACCAGGAGCTCAATTAAAGTGAAACCGTTTCCCGAAATTCCCCGTCCGGAACGGCGGGAATCCCCTCCTGACTCTCTTTTTCTCTTCATGATTTCATCCTCCTTTTTTATTTTCCCGGTTGTGCGTTGCGCGGGCGGCCCCCGGCTTCATTCCACAGCGCATAAATGGAATGACTCCTTTCATTTCTCCGCCTCGCCGTTATTCATGATTCATTCTCTTTCAATTACACGGTATCCAAACGGGGGAAGTTCAAAATGCCCGTTTTCCAATCCGCCGTCCGACAGGGAACGGCCCTTCAGCGGCAGATCAAAGACCGCCGGGTTCACGCTGTAGTTGAACACAAACGTGACAGGACCGCGGGCAATGACCTCCACTCCTTCCGGCAGCTCCAGCGTCCGGATTCCGGCCCGCCGGACCGCGTGCCGGACAATTTTTCCGTAGGAAGAGCGGTCCAGCAGAGCGGCGCCGCAATACATGGCGCACCCTTTCCCGTATTCATGCTCCGTCATGAACGGCTGTCCCTGATACATGGCATTCGTGAAACGCAGCGGCACATCCGCCCCCAGCGTTTCGATGGAGGCGATCCATTTGTCGGCAATGCCGCAGAGCTCCTCGCCGTCCAGAAATCCGGAGAAACGCACGGTGCCGCCGATTTCGTCCGGCGCGGCGGGATCGCGGTCCAGCAGGAATGTGACGCCGGTGTCCACCTCCATTCCGAACACGTCCCGGAGATGCTCCGGTCCCGGCTCCCCGATGTATTTCGCATATGCGTCGTAGATGCCGGACTGGCTGCTCATCAGGACCACGCCGCCGTTTCCGATGAAAGAACGGAGCTTGTCCGCAGCGGATCCGCTGAAATGGGAATAAACGGGAATGACAAGCAGTTTGTAGCCGGAGAGATCGTCTTCCGGCGAAACAATGTCCGAATTGACACCGAGTTCCAGCAATGCGCCGTGCCCGTCGTTCATCCATGCGGAACGTCTGGATTCCCCCTGCATGAAAATCCAGTCGGAAGTGTAATCGCTGACAACGGCGGCCTCGCAGAGCGGCTGCGGCAGAGTTCCGAAGCGGTCCAGAAGCGCATGCGCCTCTTCCGTTGCGGCTTTGAGAAGATGGAAGGAGTCCGTCTTTTTGTTTCCGAAGCCGAGAAAGACGGGATTGATCTTTTCCTTTCCCGCGCGATGGGAACGCCAGTGGAAATAGACCTGAACATCCTGTCCCCTCGCAAGAAACTGCCACAGCAGAAAGCCGAGCAGATTCCGGCCGGGACGCCACGGGGCGGGGGCGACCTCCAGCAGCCATGCGGGAGTCCCCTGCCGGAAGCAGCGGTAACGGTCGGACATCGCGGTCATGGCACCAAGGGAGTGCTGCGGATTGATGTAGAAATCCCCGGACGCGACATCCAGCTTCCGGTAGACCTCCCGCCGGTCTCCCAGCGGGGAATAATTGTTGGTCGTGACAATCGTGTCCGGGCAGTATTTGCGGATGATATCCGTCTGCATCATGGTGAAATCGCACATGGCGCGGCTGCGGTAGAGCTGGCTGTCAAGCACCTGCGACGGATTGAGCCGGAGATCCGGTCCCCCGATCTCCACCTGATCCCAGGCGGAATATTCCAGACTCCAGAAGGTGTTGCCCCACGCTTCGTTAAGCGCCTCCACCGTTCCGTACTTCCGCTTGAGAAACTTCCGGAAACCCTCCCTGCAGGCATCGCAGTAACAATAGGGGAAGATCGACTGGCCGATTTCGTTGTCCACCTGCCAGGCGAACAGGTTGGGATAATCCCGGAATTCCCGCGCCATCTGTTCGACAATCCGTGCGGAACAGCGGAGGAACGCTTCGGAGGAGTAGCAGGTGTGTTCCCGGACTCCGGGATAGGCGCGGTGCCCGTGCATGTCGCATCGGAGCGTCTCCGGATGCTCATGAACCAGCCACGGCGGCGCGCTCGCGGTCGGCGTGCAGAGAATGACCTTGAGCCCGTTTTCCTGAAAAATGCGGAACGCCTCGTGAAGCCATTCAAATGTGAAAACGCCGTCCGAACGCTCCATGTGCGACCAGGCGAATTCGCCGACACGGACCAGCGAGATGCCGGCCTCCCGCATCAGCGCCGCATCTTCGGCAATCCGGTCCGCATCCCAGTCTTCCGGATAATAGGATGTTCCTGTCACAAGCATAACGCATTCTCTCCTCTTGTCAAATGCCGTATCGTCTCCGGAGAAATCTCTCCGGTGAATTCCTGTCAGGCGGCAGCATGCGCCCGCGCTCCCGTCAGGATTCCCTTCTCATGTCCGTCAAACGCGGGCACCCGCATTTTCCGCCGGTTTTCCGAACGAAAGCGTCAGGATTCCGGATCCCGCAGTCTCGATCAAAAGAAACGTTCCCCCGCTCTTCCACGACATCTTTCCGCCGGAAAATCCGATCCGTTCCGGCTCCCTGCGGATGCCGCATCGGATCATGCCGGATTCTCCGGTTGCCGCAATGCGGAGGACGGCTTTTCCTTCCGCGCTGTTCCAGCGGGCGTCCTCGATGCACACGTCCTGCCAGTGCTCCAGCCAGAGCGGATGACGCCGCATTTCCAGCCAGGCGTAAAGCTGCGCCTTGAAATAGTTCTTCGGAAGGCTGTTCTCGAAGCGGTTGATGTCATGCCACTCCCGCAGAAAGCGGCCGGTCCGGATCGCCAGTTCGATATCCTCGCGGATTTCGCGTTCCGGCACGGTTTCGTCCAGCGTGTTGTTCAGCAGCAGATAACTGAATTCGACTCGGTTCGTGGCTGCGGCGCCTTCCAGCAGGGCCTCCCGGTAGCGCAGGATCATGTCGCGGTGCGGTTCCGGGATCGTTTTGCGGAAAGACTCGAAAAGTTCCGGGTAAATCGCATCGGTCGTCAGCAGGGAGATTCCGGTCGGCTGCACCCTTTTGTCCGAAAGATCTGCGGGAACGAACTGGAAATTGCAGGCCGGCGAATACTCCTCCTGGAAAAAGCGGTTCCCATACCAGGGCTTCTCATGGTACAAACGTGCGAAATAAGGTCCCGCAAGATATTTCGCCTCGCACAGAGCCAGCATTTTCGCCGCGAGATACGTGCAGAATTCCGCCGTTTCCTGATCGCCGACGGTCCGCGCCATGTTGATCATGGCGGGAAACGCGCCGAAGTTCGCGCCCTCGATCCAGGTCCACCCCTTCTCGGCGTATCCGGCGCCCATGCACGCCCAGTCGTGATAGACGTCAAAATAAAGGAAGATCTTCTTCAGGGCGGACCATTGCTTCCTGACAGCGGAGAAATCCCCGGAGGCAAGGGCCGCGGTATAGATCAGATACAGGGTGAGTCCGACGCCCCAGTCGTTCTCCATAAATGGATGCGGATATTCCAGAACCTCCTTCCGGGTTCCTTCGGCAATATGGCCGCCGGAAATCAGGCAGCAGTTGAAATAGCAGAGGTAATAGCGGCATCCGGTATAGGGTTCAACCCGTTCATACAGATTGAACATCTCCATTTTCGGCATGGCGGGATCGGTATAGTAGCGGTAGACCGTCTCCTTGTCCGGTTCGGTGCGCCAGAGATAGGCGTGATCGGTCTTGAGGAGCGTATATTTCCGTTCGGGATCGCATGCGAGGGGAAGACGCTTCCGCAGCTCCCCCCGGATCGTCTCCCCGGCCTTTTCCGGCATGAAGTTCACCATGGAGCATCCGTAGGCGTATCCCTCGAGAACCGCCCCGGGATACGCGTAGCTCTGCCATCCGGAGGGGAAACGGGATTCAAATTCCAGATACTCGTCGAGATCCTCCAGCAGCAGATCCGGAATTTCCGGACTCTCTCCGCGGAGCGGATATTTGCGCATCGTCTCCATCATGGCGACGGAATACGCGCTGGAATCCGAAAAATACCCCTTCAGATATCCGTATTTCGTCGGGAAGCGGAAATCGGCTGTCCCCTCGGGGAGCTCCTGTCCGCAGAGGGTGAGCGCGGGAGGCAGGGGTGCGAGCTCAAGGGGAAGCGTCCCCCATTCATCGGAAAAGAACTTGTAATCGAAACACTGCACGATATGGACCTTCCGCGCGTCGTAATCATTCCGGTAGTATTCCCGGCATCCGACCGGCAGAGCCAGAAGAGCGCGCGACCAGAGACGGCACCGTGAAACGGCATCCTCCAGAAACGGAACATGCTCCGGCGTCTCCGGTTCCAGACCTTCAAACCCGAACGGCGTGAGCGTCGTCATCCGCGAACAGCCGTGGAACACAACCTCGGAGAGACGCCCGCCGGGCAGACGCCTGAACTCAATCCGTGCGGGTTTCCTGTCCAGCATCACCATCAGGGGAACATCCGGGTATTCCTCCGCGCCGAAAAGGAGCAGCCAGTTTTCGGGCATGCCGCCGGAAAAGTCGTCCGGCGCGGACACCTCGCCGGCGGTCATGACATACCGGTAGGAGCCTGCAAACTCAAGGTGTGAAATTTTCAGGGAACCCGAACTGTTTTCCGTCACAATGCCCGGCAATGCGATCGAATAGGAATAAGTCGTTCCGCCGCGTTTCCAGAAGACGCGGAGCGCATTGACGTCCACCTCGTCCGGCAGACTCAGTTCCGCGGGATCCTGCAGCAGGGAATAAGCCCATGCGTAAGGCTTTTTCCAGCGGGGATGCCCGCAGAGAAACATCTTGTCCACTTTGCCGAAACGGGACATGGCGCAATCCAGCAGACCGTCCCCCTTGAGCATTCCGAAACGTCCCGGAGCAAGCTTGTGTCCGGCCCCCTTGCGGTACCCTTCGACGGACGGCGCGGGCGTCCGGGGATACTCCTCCCGCGGAAACACGGGACAGGCGAAGCGTCCGCGCACCCGTTCCGCATCCGGGAACAGGGGAACCAGCTGCATCGCGAACTCCTCCGTTTTCCAGTCCGGCGGGAACGCCGCTTCACAGGAGATCCTGTTGATCCCGGATACGGTGTGGAGCATCCGGCTGTAGCGGATGCCGTGATCCCGGATGTAGAAGTCATTTTCCGCGGGTGCGGCGGGAATGCCGTTCACGCTCAGGACTTCCGGGGAAAATTTTCTCCCGCAGGGACAGTCCGCCCAGAGCAGCATCCAGTCCCCCTCCCCTGACTCGAAAGTGCATTCAAGCTGAAAGACGTCCCCGGACCGTCCCAGCGCCCGCCACGGCCGCAGCTGCCTTTCCGCATCGAAATCATAATAATAGTAACTCATGGTTCCGGCCTCTCTCATCCGGGGGACGCCCCGTCCGGGACGGAGATCCGCCCCGGTTGTCCTTTATTGCTTCAAGTTGATCTTCCAGTGCAGAATCGCACGGTCGTCTTCCAGTTCATTGCGGAAATCAATGATCCGCGTTTCCTTTCCATCCTCAATGCAGCGGACATTCAGGAACGAGTAAAACGGCTCGCCGAGATGTTCCGAATACAGTTCAAGGCAGTGCGCCCCCGCGCCGAGATGCTCATGCAGCGGAATGCCTTCGGAGACCGTACCCGGCCGGAGGCGCGAGGCCTCGGCAGGCGGCGAAGATTCCAGGCCCCGTTTTGAAACATAGCCGAGATTCCGGACGGTTCCATCCGGACATGCTTCACGCAGAACTGCCGTAATGTCATAGAGATCCTCCCACAGACACTGCTCATGGGATGTGATGCGGCTCGGCATCGCCACCTCGATCACGCATTTCCGGCATTCCGGCGGATTTTCGCGGGCTCTCTTCTGCTCCGCCACGGACTTCCGATATGCCTCTCCGGAAGGAGACGCTCCGGGAACCGGAACGGGATGCTTCCGGAGAATCCGTTCCGCGCTCTGCGCGTCTCTCGCGACCAGTGCGGCCGCCGCCTGCCAGGGCGCGAGCGAATCCAGGGTTTCCGGATCGGGCTGTCCCGGAATCCGGAAAAAGCGGCAGTCCGCCAGTTTTCCTTTCCGGATCCGGAAGAGCGCTTTCGCCCGTCTGCCTGTGCAGTTGGCAAGAAACATGACGCCGTATGTCTCATGCTGCGCGGTCAGAAGGGTGTGCGCCACCCCCTTTTCCCGTTCGAAAACGCCGGAAGAATTGTAATCGGTGTAAAAGCCGAAGCCGCTTCCCGATCCGAGCAGGGAGTAGGCGTGAAGCAGCGCAGCGAAATTGCGGTCGTTGATCCCGGGAACCGGGGGATGCTCCAGCGAGGAGGATGCGATCTGCTTTCCAAGCGGAATATGCGGGACCTCGCCGTGCGCCGCGAGAAACGGGATCATTTTCTCCGACCCGTATTCCGGAAACGCCGCAGTCCAGACGGTGCCCGGAGACGCCGCCGCCATCGTGAAATACTCGTGCTCCACCCTTCCCCGGATCAGAATTCCGCGCTCCCCCTCTCCGGAGACATAACCGTCGAAGAAGCCGGAGGCAATCCCCGAATAACAGGGGCCCGTATGCACATAAAGCAGACCGTCCGGACCGACTCTGCACCGCAGCGCCTCGAACGCCCGGTAATACTCCCGGAACGCGATGCGCCCGCCGGGATAGTTTTCATCCCCCGGCGCGGCGGCGTAGCCGAAGGGACTGCCGTAATCCAGATAAAGCCCGTCGAAATCCTTCTTCAGCCAGCGGTCAAACCATGCGGCCGCATCCTCCCGGACGCTGATCTCATTGCCGCGCGCATAGAGCGCCACGCGAATTCCGCGCTCATGAAGTTTCCCGATGATGCGGCGGAAACGCTTCTCGTCATAAGGGATTCCGTTGTTCTGCGTGTCAATGCGCCAGCAGTCGTGAAGGATCACGAGATCCGCGCCGGACTCCGCGAGCGCGCAAACTTCCGCCTCATCCGGAAAACGCTGAAAGTTGTCGATGTAGTGATAGATGGTCATCGGACGGTGCCGCCGCATCGTCCGGGCGGGGCGGAACGTAAAGCCCCAGCGGTTGCGCCAATGCAGCGGACGGGCGTTCCCGCTTTCGGTGTTTTTCTGGAAATTCCACTCCAGCATCATGCGGTCCTTCTCCATTCCGATCGACGAGCACGCCCGGGATTCCGCCCGGTTGAAGAGCGTGTTGTTTCCCTCCAGAAAGAATTCGCAGTACAGGGAGGGTCCGTGATCCCGCACGGCGTTGAAACCTGCGTTCGCAAAAAGCTCCCGTTCAAAAACGCGCTTTTCCCCGTGCGGCAGGAACCGCTCCGGCGGCACTGTCTGGATCAGCGTGGCGTCGACCGCTTTCGGAAAAAGCGTGTTCGACCAGTGCAGATCCTGAAACGCTGTGAAGTCGAGGGGAATCCGGAGCTTGCAGTCGCACAGCGGGGGAACGTCCAGCGTGCTGTAGAAGAGAAACATGTCGCAGAAGGTCGTTCCCGTGTCGCAGAACTCCCATTGCAGGGAGAGCGAGAGATCGTTCCGTTTTTTCCCGCTCTCCGCTTCGATCCACGGAATTTTCGAAAACGCCAGGATATGCGCGGATTCCGTCCGGTAGCGGCGCGGAGGCGTCGCCCCGGAAAGAGTCGGGACGAGAAGCGTTCCTTCCCCGTCGCGGAGGGAAAGAAAAGGCCGATGCACATTCCACGCCTCAAGCCGTCCGCCGTCCGCTTCCGTCAACGTGAGAGAAGCGGGGAATCCGCCGCATTCCTCCGTGAAGAGAAATTCCTGAAATGCGGCTTTCACCTTAAACTTTTTCATATTTCACCTCGAAGGGAGGATCCTCCGTCAGGGTCTGGCGATAGGCGCAAAGCGTATAGTCGCGCAGATTTTCCAGCTGGCGGATCTTCCAGCGCAGATGCCATGCGCCGCCCTGATAGTCCGAACGCGGCTCCCAGCCCAGAATGGAGTCGTTTTCCGCGACGGGCAGCGCCCGTTCCACATTCTTCATCTCCTCGCCGATCAGCGCATGCATCTCGTCCAGAATTCCGTTGGCGACGGCGAAATCGTTTTCGATCTCCAGTCTCCGGTTGAGAATGAACCACCGCTTGGCATGAATCGTCGTGGTCATCGCGCAGCGGAAATAGATTCCGACGCCGAGCATTTTTTCCGCATCGGCCCGCTTTTCCGGGGGCGCGGCGGCGACGGCCTGCTCCATGAGTGCAATCCCTTCGTCCCAGATCTTCATGGCCGCGGGCAGAATCCGGAGATCCTCGTGCAGGGTTCTGCCGCATGCCGAACCGCCGTGCACGTGCTCGGGATAATAATCCGGATGCATCATGCGCGATCCGCAGACGCTCTGCGGGGTGCTCGGATAGCGCATATGCTGTTCCACATGCGGATACAGATACGGCAGAAACACGAAGGGATATGCCGCTCCGACGCGCATCGGCCCCGCCTGGTCGCCGAAGTTCGGCGCCCACCGGGAAATCGCCTCGCTCCATTTCTCCCATGCCCGGACGGCAAGCGGACCGCCGGCGGGACCGAAATCGCGCACCGCGATTTTCGCAAGGATTTCATTCAGGTCCGTTTCCGGACTCCAGAAGCTCCATTTCGCGCATTCGCTGATGACGGAGGGATACCAGCCGTAGTGATGACACTCCATCAGTCCCGAAAGGTTCCAGTCTTTCCTTGCCTTGTGCATGTTCCCGAAGCGTCGGAACCACTGCTGCGGAACCGGTTCATACGGACAGACGCCGTTGTCCCATGTGCGCCCCGCCGTATTGGTCATGGAGTAGAGCCTTACGCCCGCTTCGGCGGCGGCTTCCGCCTCGACGCGGAACATCCGGCTCGGTCCTGGAAACGTGATGGAATAATCGCACTGCATGGCAGTGTGATTCTCGAAGCGGCGCTGCTCATACATTTCAAAGGTGACGAGCAGCGAGGCGTCCTTCGGATAATTGCGGATCATTTCCCGCTGCGGTTCCGCGGGCGCGCGGCCGAATCCGTAGGTCCAGAACACCACGTCCGCTTCGGGATTGTAGCGCCGGCAGGCTTTCTTGACGGCGTTCACCCACTGGGGATAATCGGAGCAGGGCCACCAGCCGGAACCGCTCTTGTGTCCGCAGATTCCCTGCGTGTATTCATTGGTCCCCTCGGTGGTTTTGTGCGCATTCGCCCGGGGATCCCGGGTCGGGAACTCGCACGACTCGCTGACCAGAATGATTCCCTTCGCCTCCGGGGAATGACGGAACAGCGCGCCGAACCGGGAATCGAAAAATGCGTCCGCATCGCTCTCGTCCGGATGCTTGTAGCCGTCCAGATAGCTGTAGAAATAGGTGTCGAGCCCGTAGAGCAGAGCCCGGTGGATGATGTCGTTGAAGTCAAGCGGCCCCTGACGGGTCATGTCGGGACCGGTCGCGAAAATCAGAATCGCATCGAATCCGGCATGCGCAATCGCGGAAAGCTGGGAATCGGGGAACTGATCCAGTCCGTAACCGGAATGCACCATGCGCGGCGAAAAGAGCGGAGCGCGCCGGAGGGGTTTTTCCGTGTGTTCCAGCGCGGGAAGCCCGCGCAGGTTCATCAGGTCTTCCAGAAAGTAAAGACCCTGCTGCACGCCGATCCAGGAATCGCCGCGGACGACGATCCGGTCCGGCGCGCATTCATACACGTAGGCGCGGGACTTTCCCGTCCCGCCGCTCTGCAGCTGAATCACGTTGCGTTCCCTGCCCTCCGCCGTGATCCGCAGGGAAAGATTCATGCTGGTAAAAAGATAGTCCTGAAAATCCAGCGCGGCGCGTTTCACGCCGTCTTCCGCGGAAACGGGGAGACGGATCTCCCAGCTTCCATCAAGAAACGTTTCGTTTTCGCGAAGCGGCGCGGCGGACGGGCTGCGCCGTCCCGGGCGGTGCACCTGCTCCAGAAATTCCCGGAACTGATAAGGACGTTCTTTTTTCATACTTCCTTCTCTTTTTTATCCTTGGAAAAGTTAAATGTCCCTCAACTCAAGCACGGTTTCCCTGCCTCCCAGGAACGCCCGGGCGGAAAGTTCCGTTTTTCCGGAGGAACGGAGAACCGCCGCGCATTTTCCGTGAAAGGCGTTGACATAAGGCAGATGAAATTCCTTTGTGCTGGTCGGGTCGCCCGCGTCCGCCGCAAGAATGACGGACGGACTCTCAAAGGAGATTCTGTCTCCCGCGTCCGGGCAGAGGACGCCGGAACGGTCCACGACGGAAACGGTGACAAATACAAGGTCGCCGCAGCGTTCCGCCTCGCCGACAAGATGATCCGGCTCGCCCGCGGTCCGCACCACACTTTCCATCAGGACATTTCCGTTCCGGTCCAGAGCCTTCGCCCGGAGTTCCCCGGGTTCATAACGCACGCTATTCCAGACAAGGCGGTAGCGTCCGAGAAGTTTTTTCGGATTTTTCACGCGCACGCCCTGCGAAACGCCGTTGACAAACAGTTCAACCCGGTCAAAGCTCGTATAACACTGAACGGGGAGAATGTTCCCTTCCCGTCCCGGCCAGGTCCAGTGCGGCATCAGATGCAGCACACTCCGGCTTGTCCAGCGGGAACGGTAAAGATACGCACGGTCCTTCGGGATGCCGCAGAGATCGAAAATTCCGTAATAGGAGCTTCTGGAAGGCCATTTATTCTGGTAGGGGGTGGGTTCTCCGAGATAATCGAATCCGGTCCAGACGAACTCGCCCATGACAAAGGGGTTGTCGTCCTGACCCTTGAATTCATGATCGGGCACCGTCCCCCCCGCCGAACAGCAGAGGTCGAAGCTGTCGACCTGAAGATTGTCCTTTCTTTCGAGCTCCTCGAAGAACCGGTCGGAATATTCCCCGCGGCTGCTGAGCGTCGAAGCGCTCTCCGAAGAATAGATCGGAGCATCCGGGAAATTGTGATGGTAGACGGAATAGATATAGGGTTTGTAGTTGAAGCCTTTCACATCCACATCGTCGAACAGACCGCCGCGGATGCTGTCGTCGCCGTTGTTGAGCCCGGCCGTCGTCGGACGGGTGGGGTCCTCGTCATGGCAGATCGCGCACAGGCGCCGGGTCATTTCCGGCCCTTCCGGAACGTACTGCTCGTCAATCTCGTTGCCGATGCTCCACATGATGACGCTCGGATGGTTGGCGTCGCGCCGGATCATATCCCGGAGATCGCGTTCCGACCATTCGTCAAAGTAAAGATTGTAGCCGTTCGGACATTTCGGGAGCTTCCATTCGTCAAACGCCTCGCAGAGCACCAGAAACCCGAGCTCGTCGCACAAATCGAGAAGTTCCGGATCCGGCGGATTGTGAGAGGTCCGGATCGCATTGCATCCGATTCCCTTGAGCTGGAGGAGACGGTGACGCGTCGCGTCGCGGTTCACAGCCGCGCCCAGCGGTCCCAGATCGTGATGCAGACACACGCCCCGGAACTTCAGGGGCGTGCCGTTGATGAGGAAACCGCGAACCGGATCGAACACCGTATCGCGCAGTCCGAACCGGATTTCCCGTTTTTCCTCCCCGAGTTCCAGAACAAGACGGTAGAGATGCGGCGTGTCCGGATGCCAGAAAGAGGGATTCTCAATCCGGAAAGCGCTGGAGAAATCCGTCGTTCCCTCCATGGTTCCGCCGAATGCGGGCGACCCGTCCGGCGCGGAAACGGAAATTCTCAGATGCGCCGTTTCCTTTTCCGGGTTGTGAACCCGGACCGTCACGCGGACACTGCCGCCCTCCGTGCGGATCCGCACTCCCCAGTGGTCGATATGGACACGCCCGGCAGTCACAAGCCGGACATGCCGGTAGATGCCGCCTCCGGGATACCAGCGGCTGGCCTGCGGATAGTTCTCCGCCTCCACCGCGAGAACATTCTCTCCGGGATGCACAAGATCCGTGAGATCAACGGCAAAGGAGGAATATCCGTAAGGCCGTCCTCCGGCATATTTCCCGTTGCAGTAGACTTTCGAGTTGGCCATGATGCCGTCGAATTCCACGCGGACATGCCCGGGAAGCTTCTCCCCCATCAGGAAGCGTTTCCGGTAGAATCCTTTCCCGACATGCGGCAGTCCGCCCGTTCTTCCGGGAAGGGTGTAATGATAGGAACGGTTTCCGGCGGCATCCAGGACCGTGATCTCCGCATCGTTCTGCGGAGAAAAGGGCCCGCGGATCGCCCAGTCATGCGGCACATCAACGCTCTCCCATGCGGAGTCGTCGAAGTCCGGCTGTTCAAATCCTTCAGTGATACTTCGCGTAAAACGCCAGTCCCGTTCCAGATTGCTGTCCATGAGAATCTCCTGTTTCATGAAAATTGTTCTTCCGTCTGCCCGATCTCCGGAATTCCGAATTTCCGGTCCGCGCCATTACAGTATGATTTTTTGGAAAAATAACAAGTCTCGATTGCAAAAACAACCTTATTTTCCCATACTGAAAAGAGGGCTCCCGTCCCTTCGGAAAAGAGTCCGACCGGGCACGGACAAGGCTTCTATTCCCCCTGAACGGCCGATTTCATATCCGCGGGAATCATCTCGTCGATTGTCACGAAACGGCTCTGCTCGGCGGACGAGCGCATCGCCGCGAATCCGAGAGCCTCCGCGGTGAATGCCTGCTCGACGGTGGTGAACGGCGCGGATGTCTTCCCGCACATCAGGTCGAGGAAATGACGCGCGACATAAGGTCCTCCGTTGTAATGGATCTTGTTGAAGTATTCAAACGTGGAGGTTTCCACCGTGCCTTTGCCGTCGAACGGGAAGAACTTGACCTCCCCGAGGTAGCGCTCCTCCTTCGCGAGCGTGATGTAAAGCGCTCCTTTCGTGCCGACGATCTCATACAGCCGGGTATGGCCGGGCATATCGCAGAAATAGGTATGGCTGTAAGTGCCGAACACGCCGCCGGACATCCGGATCAGGCAGGCCTCGTTGTCCGGCACATCCACCTCCTTCGCAAAAACACAGAGCTTGTTGAGAATGCTCACGTCCCGGATCCCCGCGGAGCTGATGCGCCCGAGATTCGCATACGGACACTCCTGTGCGTCCGGACAGTCAAGACAGGTCAGATCGTCCGGCTTCGTTCCGCCGACCACGTGCTGCGCGGAAAGCATCGACACCGCAAGCGGCTTCGCCCCGGTCAGATAGAGCATCACGTCAAGATCGTGCGTCGCCTTTTCGATCATGTGTCCTCCGCCTCCGCGCTGCGTCCTGCGGAAAGTGTGGAACATGCCGATTCCCGTCCGCTGGGAGAACTCGAAGGAACAGATCCTGCCGAGCTTTCCCTGCTCGATCAGTTCGCGCGCCTTCCGGATCACCGGCGCGTAACGCATGACATGATCCACGACGATCGGAGCGGGATATTTCCGTGCGAAACGGACGATCTCCGCGATTTTCTCCAGAGAGGTGTCAAGCGGCTTTTCGATCAGAACCGGAATCGAGGCCCCCTCCATCCTGCGCAGATTCTCCAGATGCGTGAAGTTCGGAGAGGCGATGATCACGCCGTCCGGCGACGCCTTGCTCAGAAGCTCCTCCACCGTCGCAAAGCGCGGAATCCCTTCTATGCCGTTCCATTCGCATCCGCGGCGATACATGAGATCGTCCGGCTCCACGACACCGCAGATTTCAATTCCGCCGTGTGTCGCCTCATAAAATTCAAGCCCGTGACGTTTCCCCATTTCGCCGAAGCCGACGATGCCGATTCTTTTTTTCATTTTGTACCGCACTCCTCTGCAGGTTCGTTTCTATAATTATATCAGGATCTTTCTGTTTTGACAATTGCCTTTTCTTGCATTATCGGGAAAATATATTGCATAAAAAGGCCGTCCCGCTTGAAAAAGTTCTTTCTCCGCGCTATGATATCCGGAAAACACAGGAGGACCAGAATGGCGGAAAGGCGTCCGGGCGGCGAATTCCGGAAACAGTGCAATATTTCGAAATCCTATCATGAGGAGTTCCTGATCTGCCGGAACCGCGTCGATCAGTTCCAGGGCAACGCCATCCACCTGAACGCCTACGGGGAATCCCGGATCGCGCCGGGCGGCGTCACCCGGATGACCTGTCAGGGAAAAAGCTTTTTCTCGCAGTGGTGCATTGAACTGATTGCGGAAGGCGCCGGCGAATTCGTGAGCCATTCCACAAGGGAACCGCTCCAGCCGGGATCGCTCTGCATCATACGGTCCGACATGATGGCGGAGATTCATGCGGCGCCGGACACTCCGCTGTTCAAGCGGGTTCTCATGGTGGAAAAATCCTCTCTTGTCTCCCTGCTCTGCATACATGATTTTTCCCGGGAAAATGAAGTGCTCCGCCTTACGGAGCCGAGACGTATCGCAGAGATCTATGATGAAATCAAGCGGACCTGCACCGAAGGCGGTCCCGATCTGCAGATGCATCTGTCTGTGCTGACCTACCGTTTTTTTCTTGAAATCAGCCGCCAGCGGCATCCCTGGAACCGGAAGCGCACGCTTCAGTCGCTCCTGCGCCGGATCCTTTCCAATCCCGCGGAAGATTACTCCAGGGAAAACATGGCGCGGATGCTCGGCGTGAACATCCGGACGCTGACCCGGCGCTTTGCGGACGCGGTAGGCTGCTCTCCGACAAACTTTGTCATTCAGGCCCGCATGCGGAGCGCCTGCGAGCTCCTGGAATCCGGCGCTCTGCCCGTCCACATGGTCGCGGAGGCCTGCGGCTATCAGAGCGCCGCCTTTTTTTCCCGGGAATTCCGGAAATATGCCGGCATGACACCGCGGGAATACCGGGAAAAACAGGGAGCGGCCAGAGCGGAGCTTCATGAGGAGAAACCGTAATGGAACGCCGCAATGCGCTCCCGTGCCGGGAAAATGCGGCGGCGAACCTCTTCTCATTTCAGATTCAGGCGGACTCCGGTCAGCGCGGCGGCCCGCTGCAGTTCCCTGACGGAAGCCTCCGGCAGCGGAACGCCGTTTGCACGTGCGTCCGCCTCCCGTTCAAACTCCAGTTCGCCGGGATACAGAATGCGTTCGGCGTCCGGCGCGACCGGAGAGCGTTTCAGTTCGTCAATCATGGCGTCCACGCGGGCGCGGAAACGCTCCGCTCCGCCGAAGAAGGCCGGATTCAGGGCAAGAAAACAGTGTCCGGTGTCGGCATCCCGTCCGGGGAGCATATTCCAGGAGTGAACGCCGGAAAGCAGCCCGGAAAGTCCGAGAACGCCGGTCATCAGCTCCACCATGACTGCAAAGCCGTATCCCTTGTGTTCCGCAAAGGGAAGCATGATGCCGCCGTTGTAAATATCCTGCGGATCTTCCGTCGCCTCGCCTTTCGCATTCAGAATCCATCCGCGCGGAATTCTGCGCCCCTCCCGCGCCGCGATTTCGATCTTCCCGCTGGCGACCTTGCTCATGCAGACGTCGAACAGAACGCCCCGGTGCCGCGCGCCGGGCGCCGCATAGGCAAACGGATTGTTCCCGATGACGGGCGCCGCACCGCCCGGAGCGGCGATCAAGGGGACGGTGTTGCTCATGGAAAATGTGAGAAAACCGGCCTCGGCGCCCCGCATCGCATAATACCCGGCGGCGCCGTAATGATCGCTGTGGTTGACCGTCACCACCGTCACCGGCTGTTTCTCCGCGCGTTTCAGAAGAAGTTCCAGCGCCTTGACGGAAGCCGGAATGCCGAGACCTCCCGCGGCGCTGAGCTGAACCGCGCACGGCGTGTCATTCAGAATTTCAAGATCGGCGGACGGTCTGATTCCTCCGGCGCGGATACAGTCGATGTAACGGGCGCTCCGCACGACACCATGCGAATGAACGCCCCGCATGTCTGTCGTAACCAGCACTTCGGCAAGCATTCCCGCATCTTCAGCCGGAACCCCAGCCCGGATGAAAATCTCTCTGCAGGCGTCATGAAGACGCAACACGTTGAAACGACTCATTTTCTCCGCTTCCTCCGTTTTTCCGAATTTTGATGAATCTTATCTCTTTCATTTCCTTATGCTATTAAGATAAGAGGCAGGAAAACTTTTGCAACGAATCGGGATATCATAATTCTGATAAAAAATTATACTTTTTTGCATCAAAAGCCGCAGAGGCGGACCGCAGGCCTCCTGGCGTCCATGCGTTTCCTTTGCGGACCGCAGCCGCATGACAGGGCGATATCCCGGAAAATATCCCGAATGGCAAGATTTTTCTCTTGAAACTGGGAGCGGACCGGATATTTTACCCTCTGAAGAAACCGCAGACACCGGGGAGACATCGGAGATGAAAAGAACAATACTGACCGTGGCCGCCGTAATTACCGCCGCGGCCGCCATTCTAGCGGTGAAACGCTTCCCCGTTGTTTCTGACCAGAAGACGAAAGTCTACGGACAGCCCGAAGCGGCGGTTTCCTCCGCGGAACTGGAAAAGGCCGATCTCGTCCGGATTGCGACACGCGGACTCCGCGACCGCGGCCTTGAAACCAAATGCGCCATGGTGAAGCTGGACGGAGCTTTCCCGGACGGCTCGCGCAAAGTCATTCTGGTATTGAAGAACGGACGCGAAATGAAAGGCCGTCTTTACAGGGAGCGGAACCGCCTGAAGATCGCCGTGGATGTCATCAGCATGCTGGAATCATAAGCAGGGGAGGTGCGAAAATGCTTTTTTCGACGATAAAATGGAGGACGCCTGCCGTGTGCGCTGCTGCCTGCGCGCTCGCCTTCGCAGACACGGACGCGGCGGAAATGCAGAATACGGAGGGGGAAAAGGCGGAAACGTCCGCCATGAAAATCGCGGTGCTGGATTTCACCTGCATCGACCTGGCGGGCCAGAAACTGCGCCTTGTCAGAAGCCGCCCAGTCAACACGGATTACAGGGGAATTCTCAGCAGCGCGGACCGTCAGAGCATCGACGACCGGATGCAGGGATTCGTCCGGATGCTCGATGCAAGATTCGCCGGAACCGCCGCAATGGCCGGGCTCCAGCGGGATCTGCGGGAAAGCGAACGCGACCGGGCGGAACGAGAGGCGCTGGCGAAGAAAATATTGAATTCGAAACAGCGCCCTCTCGTCATCGGAGCCGAATATATGACCGCCTGTCTCGGAGAATATCCGGAAATCTTTTCCCTTGCAAACCGGGAGGGGATTGAATCCGCGCTGAAATCGCTTGATTTCGGGCGCGCCCAGACCGCGGAGGATGCGAACCGGAGAATCCGGGAATTCATGGAAAAAAGCGGCGCCACCCACATTTTGACAGGAACTGTCGCCGACTTGAAAACCGAACATAAGAAATTCTCCGGCTACGGCGTCAGGACCGACAGGGTTGTCTACTCCCTGGATTTGCTTGTAAAAGTCATCGACCTGAAAGACAATCAGATCGTGTTTTCCGGACTCGTCACGGGAGAACAGTCGCAGATGAACACGAAATTTGCGCAGACAATCAATGACTCGCTGTTTCAGGATCTGATGAAGGACGCCGTCAAACAGGCCGCGGAGGCGATGAGCAGACGCTTTGCGGCAGACGGAAAATAAACGGAAAGAGGTGTCGAATATGTGGAAAACATTTCTGTTTCTCGGAATCTTCGCCGTCTGCGCCGGACTGGGCGCCGCGCCGAAGGAAAAAATAGCCGTCGCGGCGGACAACCGCGCAAAGCTCTCCGAAGACGAGATGCAGACGCTGACCGGCAGGATCGAGGCGAAGCTTAACGGAAAATACAATGTTGTGACACGCTCGGCGCTGGAAGCGATTCTCCGTGAAAACCAGTTCCAGACCGAATCCGGACTGGTGGACAATCGCGGAACGCTGGCGCGCTTCGGGAAAATTTCCGGCGTGAATCTGCTTCTTCACTGCACCATCGGAAAGCTCGGGAACAAATACACGGCATCCTTCCAGCTCGTGAACTGTTCCACCGGCGAGGTCGCGCCGGAGGGGAAAGCCGTTGCCGACGCCGGCAGTTTCCCGCAGCTCGTGGCCCGCCTGGACATCGCCCTCGGCAAAATGGGGCTCCTGGCAGGGGAACAGAAAAGCGCGGCGCCCCGTCTTGCGGTCCTGCCGGTGAAAGTCACGGGGAAGAACATTCCGGCGGCGGATGCGGCGGCATTCGGCGTCAAGCTGGCGGGCTCGCTCCGGAAAAGCGGCGCTTTCGAGCTTCTGGAACGCGCCGATCTCGACAAGATTGTCCGGGAATCGGAAATGGTCGATTTCTCTCTCGCCGACAGCGGACAGTATGCGAAAATCGCACAGCTTTCGGTCGCAGACGAGATCCTCGTCCTGAACCTCAGGAGGCTGGAAAACAACCGGATCGCAAGCGCCACGCAGATCGCCGGGACCAGTTCGCGCATTGTTTCCAGCGTGCAGGCGGATTTCAAGATTCTGGAGGTGAAGACCGGGAAAGTCACCGCCTCCGGGGATTTCAAGTTCACGATGCGCTCCACGGAAATTCCCGCTTCGGAAAAACGCGACTGGACGGCGGCGGACTACACCAACGCGCTGCTTGACCGCGCCGTCGCCGCGCTGACCGGAGAAATTCTCGAACAGGTCGATCCCGTGCTTGTCGCCGGAGTGGACGGCGGCAGGATCTATCTGACGCGCGGGTCGCTCGGCGGCGTAAAACCGGGAGATGTCTACCAGGTGTATGTCAAAAGCGCAGCACTTGTCCATCCCGTGACGAAAAAGGTCATCGGGCAGGCGGAAAAGATGGTCGGCTCCGTCCGGGTGACCGGCATACAGCCGGAGCTGAGCACCGCGTCCGTCATCAGCGGGAAAGCGGCGGATTTCACCGTCGGCGCATTCTGCCGCAGACAGACGGAGACCCCGGCGGCGGCACCTCCGCCCGCCTATCCGATGGCACAGTAGAAAGGACTCTCATGAAGCAGATCGCTCCGACGGCGCGGATCGCCGCATGCTGCACGGCGGGTGCGGCGCTTCTCTTAGCCTCCGCCTGCACCGCCGTCTACACCAAGTCCGATCAGGAGCGTGTCGCGGATCTTTACTATTCCGGCCGTCTGGACGAGGCCGCAGAAGAGACCGCGGCAATGAGCGATGCCGTGCACGGGGAAACGACCGGAAATGCGCTGCTCTGGCACATGGAAGCGGGCGCGGCGAACATGGACGCGGGGAAATATGACGACTCCCTGCGCTTTCTGCGCCGCGCAGAAAAACTGCTCTATCTGCACGATTCGCAGGGGAAACTGCGTCTGCATGCCCCGGGGAAAGCCGCCTACAGCGGCTTCCGGAGCGACCGGATTCTCCTCGGGATGTTCAAGTTCTTCGACTATCTCGCCGCAGACAACCTCGAGGGCGCGCTTGTGGAAATCCGGCGCATGCGCCGGAGCCAGTACCGCTACCTTCTGAACGACGCGGACAAAAACATGCTCGAATACAACCGGGAAAATGCCGGACGGGACGTGCCGCCCTACCGGATGAAAACCGGAATTTTCGACGACAAGACCTGCAATTCCGCATTCGGACTCGTCAAGGTGCTCCCGGATTATCAGGAATACAGCAAGCTGCGCCGGCCGACATACAGCGCGATGTTCCACTCCCTCGCCTTTTATCTTTCGGCGGTCGCCTACTGCTGGGACAACGACTGGGACGAGGCCGCGGTCGATCTGAAATATCTCTATGCCATGCAGCCGGAAAACGAACTGATCCGCCGGGATTACGCGACGGTTCTGAGGCTCATTGACGAGCCGCTGCCGGACGGGTTGAAGAACGCCGCGCCATGGAATTATTCTCTCTGCGACAATATTGTCCTCGTCATCGCGGCGGACGGGCGCGCCCCGGGCTGGACCACACGCTCGGTCTCCTTTCAGATCCCCGGCATGGTTCCGGCGCAATGGCGCTTCCCGATTCTTGAAAAACTGCCGCCGCTCCCGGCAAACCCGGTTGCGGTGTCGGCGGAGGGAAAGGACATTCCCCTCTTCCCGATGGCGGATCTGTATGAGATTTTCAATGACGAATACTGGCAGATGACCATGCCGGACATGCTCCGGAACGCCGTCGGGGCCATCCGCGCCCGGACACAGGCGCACACGGCGGCGAAAGCCTCGCTTGCCGCGGCGCTCGCGGCTCCCGACTCCGCGGCGAAGCCGCTTGCCGTTGCGACGGCGGCCGCGGCAGTTGTCGCAACAAAGGACATCTCCATGGACAATTCCGACTGGCGGCGCTGGGCGACGGTCCCGCGGCGTTTTCTCGCGGCGCATTTTCCAATCCCGAAGGACCGGACAGTCAAGCTCTCCTTCGGACAGACGAAGACGGTGACGCTCAGGCCGGAGACGCACCGTGCTGTCATCTATCTGCGGAAACTGGACGATGCCTGTGTTCCGCATGTCTGGGAATCCGGCGATTAAAGGAGAATTTTTCTTATGCTGAAAGGAACGCTTTTCATTTTTCTCCCGCTTCTTCTGACTTCCTGCGGAACGACTGCGCATCTGATTGAAGTCGGCTCCGACGAGGAACTTACGACCATCAGCTCCATTGATCCGCGCGACTGGCAGAAAGCGGCCGCCGACAGCATCGGCTCCATGCTGGAATCCGGGGTGCTCAAACGTCCGGACGGACGGAAAAACGTGGTCATGATCAGCCGGATCCGCAACTACACGCTCCAGCATCTGGAATCCCGGCTCCTCACGGCGAAAATGCGCCAGGCGATTCTCGCCTCCGGTCAGGCAGTCGTGACTTCCGCAATCGGCAACAGCAGCAATGTCGATCTCGCCGTAAGAAGGATCCGTGACAAGGAATACGACGATCTCTTCAATCAGGACACCGTTCAGAAGCGCGGAACCGTGATCGGTCCGGATCTGAGCCTTTCCGGTTCGATCACCCAGCAGACCGCCGTGCAGGGACGGACCGAGGAGAGCTACTTTGTCTTCCATCTGGTCCTGACCGACCTGAAAACAGGGCTCGCCCTCTGGGAGAACAATGTGGAGATCGCCAAACAGGGGACGCATTCCATTTTCGAATAAGAACGCTGAAACCGCATCTCCGCCTGTTGCAGAAACCGATTCGCCGTTTATATTATAATTCCGGAAAACAGGAAACCTTAAAATCAGAAAAAATTCAGAAACAGGATTGGACGGAAACCATGAAATTCTTCAGAATGACGGCAGCTCTGGCCTGCGCCGCGGCGCTGTTCGCGGCCGCCGGCTGCGGGAAAAAGCAGGACGACGGAAAAATCAAGGTCGCAATCTCGATTCCGAGCGCGGATCACGGCTGGACGGGAGGCGTCGTCTGGTGGGCGGAACAGGTCAAGCGTGAAATGGAAGCGAAAGATCCGGACGTGAAAGTCCTCATTTCCACGGCACGGGATTCCGCGGAGCAGGTCAGCAAGATTGAAAACATGCTGGTGCAGGATGTGGACGCCCTCGTTCTTCTGCCGCAGGAACCGGCGCCGCTGACCGGCATCTGCGAACAGGCAGTGAAGAAGGGTGTCTATCTCGTCGTGGTGGACCGCGGCCTGACGAAGGAGGTCCAGAATCTGACGATCGCGGGGGACAATGCCGGATTCGGACGCACCTGCGCCGAGGAAATGGCAAAGCAGCTCGGAGGGAAAGGAGACATCCTCATCATGGAGGGAATTCCGTGCGAGGTGAACACGCTCCGGGTTGACGCGTTCAGGGAGGTCATGAAAAAATATCCCGGCATTCGCATTCTCGAATCCCAGACATCCTACTGGAGCACGGAAAAAGGCCTGAAGCTGATGGAAAACTTCCTTCAGAAGTATCCGAAAATCGATGCGGTCTGGGCGGGGGACGACGATGTGCTGCTCGGCGCATTGAAGGCCTACGAGGAGTCCGGGCGCAGGGACATCAAGCTCATGATCGGAGGCGGGGGCGCCAAAAGCGTCGTAAAGAAGGTGCTGGACAGGGATCCTCTGGTTACCTTCAACGTGACCTATCCCCCGCGGATGATCGCCTACGGCGTCGAATATGCCGTCGCGCATCTCAAAGGAAAACCGAAAACCGGAGAGAAACGCGTCACCATTCCCGCGGATGTGATTACGCCGAAGAATGCAAAGTTCTTCTACTATCCGAATTCGATTTACTGATCCCGCGGAACACTTCCCGCGCCTTTTCCCGGCGCCCCCGGGGAAGGCGCAGTACAATGAGGCGGAAAGGCTTTGATCCTGGCGAAGCATCTTCGCCGTTCAATTGATGTTCCTCCTCAATGTCACCGGCTCGAATAGGATGCTCCTATTCGCAGTCTGCGACTGCCGCCGCTGTCAAGAAAACCTTTCCGCCCGTCTGCCCTTTTCGGGCAGGCGGTTTTCCGCCACAGAACCGGATTCCGCAGGGACAAAAGCCGTTGGCGACCTTGTCCTTTCCCCGGATGAAAGAAACAATCATTTATCTGTCTGAATGTTCGGGATCGCAATATTGAAAAACCACACGGAGATTCCCCGGATGAATCACCTGCGCCGGAGTTCCCCGGGCAAAGAGCATGCCATCTTTCAGCAGCAGCGCCTCGTCCAGATAGTGCGGCGCGATAAAGAGATCATGTGAAATCATGACGATACATTTTCCCTTGCGCGCAAAGCGGCGGAGAAGACGGTAGAATTCATGCTGAAAGCCGATGTCGAGCGAACTCGCCGGTTCGTCCAGAAGCAGGATCGGCGTGTCCTGTGCAACAGCCCGGGCGAGCATTGTGCGCTGCCGTTCTCCTCCGCTCAGGTGCGAGTATGGTTTCTCCGCGAGCGGAACGAGCTGAAGTTCGTTCAAGATCGCCTCAATGTCAGATGATACTTTTCTCCGTCTCATCCAGGGATAGCGACCGAGTGCGACAACTTCGCGGACGGTCAGCGGAATGCGTCCGGGAATCTCCTGTTCGACCATTGCCAGACGGCATGCCCGTTCCAAAGGATCGTTCCAGCGCGGCGAAATGCTGCCGGAATCGGGAGCGAGTTCTCCGGTGATCAATTTGAGCAGAGTGCTCTTTCCGCAGCCGTTCGGTCCGAATATCCCGTAAAAAGCTCCGGCGTTGAAGCGGATCGAAATCCCTTCCAGAACAGGATTTCCCGGAGAATAGGAGAAACAAACGTTTTTCAGTTCAATCATGATTCGCCCTCCTGCACAGCAGGAGATAAAAGAAAAAGGGTCCTCCAGCGAGCGAAGTTAAAATTCCGACCGGAATCTCCTGCGGCGCGGCGACCGTCCGCGCGGCAAGATCGGCCAGCAGAAGAAGAAATCCACCTGCAAGAATGCTCCCCGGAAGAAGTCTGCGGAACGTGCCGCCGCAGAGCATCCGGACCATATGCGGAACCGCCAGTCCCACAAATCCGATCACCCCGCAGCAGCTGACCACACTTGCGCTCAGCGCCGCCACAATCAGCATCAGCAGCGGTTTGAGGAGCTTCATCCGCACGCCAGCGAGCTCCGCCGAACGGTCTCCGAGAAGCAGCATGTCCAGTTCCGGTGCGAGACGGAACAGAATTCCCCAGGAACACAGCCCCGCCGCCGCGAGCAGAACAACGTCATCCCAGGTGATCCGCCAGAATCCCCCCAGCAGCCAGAACACCAGCGACGAGAGCCGCTCATCGGCGAGATACAGCGCTCCGGAAGTCAGGGCGGACGTAAAGGCATTGACCGCAATCCCCGCAAGAATCAAAGTTGCGCCGTCCCAGTTCCGCCGCCTGCCGATCAGGAAGAGAATTCCGAGGGAGAGCGCCGCGAACACCATTGCCGGGACGGTCAGGCCGATTCCCGGGAGAAACAATCCGATTACAGCACCCAGCGCCGCAGTGTTGACCACCCCCAGCACATGCGGCGAGGCAAGGTCGTTGCGGAAAAGATTCTGAGTCGCGCATCCTGCCGCCCCCAGCATTCCGCCCGCCAGAACGGCGGCAAGCAGCCGGGGCAGCCGGAGTTCCAGCAGAATCGTCCGGGCGGAGTCGGATACCTCGCCGCCGGAAACGAGGCGCAGAAGATCCGCCCACGAAGCGTTTCCCGCCCCGATCCCCCAGGAAAGAAGAAACAACACGACAAGTGCCGCGGTCAGAAGTTTCATCTCATTATCCCGCAATGGTTTTCACTTTGAACCGGTCATCCCGCGCGGAGAGGTTGAGCGCCTCTTCCGTCGTCAAATGGGAGCTTTTCACATGCGCAAGATAACTTTCCGCCAGTTTTTCGGCGGCCTTCATCTCTTCGTCGGTCGGCCGTTTCCACGGCAGGCCGGGGATCGGAATATAACCGTCGATGTGAAAGGGAATATTCCGGTCGAGTCCGGCGAGGAAACTTACCACGCCTTCCATTTCGTCGAGACCGACCAGCCCCGGGATGAACACCAGATTGGCCGCCATCTTCATGCCGGAGTCGAACGCGGCGCGGAAGTTGTCATAGATCAGCGACTTCGGTTTCCCGGTAATCTCAAGATGAAGCTCTTCGCTCCACGCCTTGAGTCCGACGTTGGCTCCGTCCAGACCGGGAAGCGGCAGACGGCTGCCGTTGGTATGGCCGAGCCGGGTCTCCGCTCCGAGTTCATGCTTTGCAAAGGAGATCATCTCCTCAAGCTCTTTCGCCACGGTCGGCTCTCCCCCCATGAAATAGACTTTTCCGGGAGAGACTCTGCGCAGCGCCTCCTTCATTTCATCGACGGAAAGAAAGTGTTCCGGCTTCGGTTCGGCGAATCCGGGACGGCCGTTTTCCCCGCTCCGCAGTTTGTAGCTGCAAAAGGGGCAGCGGAAGGTGCATCCCCAGTTGTGAAGGGTTGCAAAATCATACTTCTCATTCCATGTGATCCGGTAAAATGCCATATTGTCACCTCATATATTGTCTGATGAATTCGATTGCCTCCAGCGGAGCGATCCCCTCGACGGTCAGGCGGCGGGGAACGGCATGGATTCGGCCGTTGCGAACGGCAGGCGTTCCTGAGTAAGCGCTTCGCGCGGCAATTTCCGCAGCGCTTCCGAAGCCTTCGATGTAGAAGATCACGTCGGGCGCGGCCTCGACCACGGCTTCCGCCGAAATCAAACCTGTTTTCGACACGATGCTTTTTCCGCCCGCCACCCGGACAAGATCGCCGAGATACGATGCGTCTCCGGCGATTTTTCCGGGGCTGTACAATTCAAAACAGACCCGCCGCGCCGGAACTTTCGCCGGGACGGAAATTCGTTCGAGCCGACCGCGGAAGGCTTCGGCGAGTTCCTGTGCCCGTTCCGTCTTTCCCGTCACTTCGCCGAGGCGCAGAATCAGCTCAGGATATTCCGCGAGGCGCACGGCGGAGATAACCGTAACCGGAAGCCCCTCGTTCCGGAAACGTTCCGCCGCTTCCTCCTGATAATACCAGAGAATCACTCCGTCGACTCCGAGTTCGGCGATCTTCTCGCGCGAAACGGCGGTCCCCTTGCCGATCACAGCCGGAGGCGGCGAACCTGCCGCGATCCGTCCGTATTCATCGATGGCACATGGCGGAGTTTCGAGTTCCGTCAGAATATGCGTCGCCGCCGTCGAGAGCGAGAGAATCCGCTGCGGCGTTTTTGCTTTCCGTTCCGGTGCGCAACCCGCAAGCAGACAAAGCGCCAGAATAAGAAAAACAGGTTTAAAAACCATATCCGACACTCCTGTAATCCCAGTAACGGTCCGGTGTCGTATCGAATTTCATGGTGGCGGCGTGTCCGTCGGCAAACCCCGCGTTGAAATCCCGCGTTCTCCCGCCATGGCGGAATGACAGATATTTGCAATATCCGCCGTCCACATAGGGTTCTCCATTCAACGTGCCGAAGAACGGCGCGGCGACCGTGGTGCCGATATAGTAGCTTCCCGCGTCCGCAATCGTGATGAATCCGGAAGGATTCCGGATCTGGTTCGCCCCGATTCCATTCCAGAGAATGGGGGTTGCACTGTCCCTGTTCGACGGGTAGCACTGGTTGATGCCGTAACTGAGCTTGTTGACATCGCTGGTGCCGTAAACGACCTTTTTGTCTTCCGGTCTCCGGTCGGCGTGGCAGACGAACACATTGCCTGAACTGCGTTCACTTTTTTCCGCAAGATAAGGTTCCAGACAGTCGATCCAGCGGACGCCTGATTTGCTGACCGGCGGCGTCATGCCCCAGTCGGAAACATAACTGAAATACGCCTGACCGATCTGCTTTGCATTCCCCATGCAGCTGATGGAGTGTGCCCTGGTTCGCGCCGCATTCAATGCGGGCAGCAGCAATCCGGACAAGATACCGATGACCGAAATCACAACCAGGAGTTCCACAAGAGAAAAACATCTTCTTTGAAATTTCATCTGAATGTCTTTATTTTTCAGGTTTCATCCGTTATCAATATTACGTTTTTAATTTTCGTAATACTTGAAAATTCTTTTCCCTTCTGTTTCCTGCAGTGGGATCTTCCGTTTTAGCGAAGCGCGTTTCCCATGCTTCCGGCCGTCAACTCGGCCTTCAGAACTCCCTTGAGACGTTTCAGGGACGCGGCGAGCTTTTCGATTTCGCATCCACGCCCCCGGATCATAATCATCTCCGCACAGATTTCGTGGCTCAGATGAACATGCGTCGAAGCAAGAACATGAACGGAAGAATGATGCTGCAGGTCAATCAGTTTTTCGGAGAGTCCCCGCTGATGGTGGTTGTAGATCAGCGAAAGCGTACCGATGACTTCCTCGCCGGAAATCCACTCCCGGCGGGCGATCTGGCCGCGGATCAGATCCCGGATGTATTCCGAACGGTTTTCATAACCGTCCTTCTTCTGCATGGATGCGAGCTGTTCCAGCAGAGATTCCTCCAGAGAGAGGCTGATGCGAACCAGTTTTGTCATTCTTCCTGTTCCTGTGTATTGTAAACGATCTGCGAGTTTCCTACTTTACCACATCTTCTTTTTTTGTCAAATTCCGAATAATCCGGCCGCCTGTTTCATTTTTGTCCGGACCGGAACGGAAAACGGACACCGTTTTTCGCATGCGCCGCACTGAATGCATTCCGAGGCATGATGCTTCAGGAGACGATAGTGGTCGCGCACCGTCGGAGGGACTTCACCCTGGGCAAGCGCCAGATTCAAATATTTGTTGACGCTGGCAATATCGATCTCTTTCGGACAGGGCGCGCAATGGCCGCAGTAAAGACAGTGCCCCTGCCATGATTTCGCGTCAAGCCCGTCGAGTACACGGGTGTAATCCCGTTCCGCGGCGGAAGCGGAACACCATGCAAGCGCCGCCTGAATATCCGCGACATTCCGGCATCCGACCATTACGGCCGCAACTGCCGGACGGGTCAGCGCATAGTGCAGCGCCTGCACCGGCGTAAACGCCTTGCCGAACGGAGAGAGACGCGCATTCAGCAGATCGCCTCCGCCATAGGCTTTCATCACGTCCACGCCAATGTTTTTGCGGGCGCAGAGTTCATAAAGTTTCTGGCGCTCCTCATCGTATTCGATCCGTCTTCCGGAGGGACGCAAATCGTATCCGGGATTGATGGAAAACATCAGGACATCCACCAGATTTTCCTCCACCGCACGGCGGGCAATGGCCGGGCTGTGGCTGGACAGACCAATCGCATCAATTCGTCCGGCGGCTTTCAGGTCTCTAGCGTAAGCCAGCAGTCCATTCCGGCGAATCCGATCCAGATCATCTTCCGCGTCCACATAGTGAATCATGCCGATCTCAATATGTCCGCCGAATGTTTTCAGCATATTTTCATACGCCTCTCTGCAGGCTTTCAGATTCCGGCTGCGAAGATATTGACCATTTCTCCAGATGGAACCGAGATGACCCTGAATAACACATTGTTTTCGTTTTTCACCCATCGCCCGGGCGATATCGGAAAGCATTTGGGGGTCGGCAATGCAGAGATCCAGGAAGTTGATACCGTTTCCCAGCGCATACGTCACGAGAGTTTTTGTTTCTTCAAACGATCTGCTTTTGAATCCCTCAATTCCTAGAGCGATCACACTGACCGAGAGGCTGGATCGTCCCAGCTTCCGGTAAATCATACCTTGGGACTTCTTGTCGATGTCCTCTTTTGTCTGTGCCGAAAGGCGGGAAAGCGGCGCAAGCGCCGCCAGCGTCAGAGTCGTTTTCAGAAAGTCACGCCGATCCATAAGACTCCTTTCTCCTGCTCATACATAAAATTCGTGATCCGGCGACCAGAACATGGCACTCTTCTTCAGAGGGCCTTCCATTTCCGAAGTGATTTTTTTCAGCATTTCAGGAATCTGGATGTGCTGCGGACATTTTTTCAGGCAAGCTCCACAGCTGACGCAGGCGGAGGCCTTTTCATCCGATGACATTTTGTCGTACACCAGACGGAAATGTCCGGTATTTCCCGTTGTCTTCGCCTGATTGTAGAGCCCAAACACCCGGGGAATGTTCACTCCGACCGGGCATGGTGTGCAGTAACGGCATTCCGTGCAGGGAACTGCTCCGGATTTCCGGTAGGCTGCAAGCGCCGCCTCGATCGTTTTCCGTTCCGCATCATTCAGCGCTTTGAAATCGGTAAAAGTGCCGATGTTGTCTTCGAGGTGCTCGGTCAGCGTCATGCCGGAAAGGACGCAAAGAACATTCGGAAGACTTGCCGCATAACGCAATGCCCAGGAAGCGGCGCTCACATCGGGATTGGCTTTTTTCAGAATCGCCGTCGCTTCCGGATTCAGCGCTGCAAGCGCGCCGCCACGGAGAGGTTCCATCACAATGACCGGAATGCCGAGCTTTGTTAGGATCTCATACTGTTCCCGGGAACGGTAGAGGGTCCAGTCCAGGTAATTGAGCTGAATCTGTCCGAAATCCCATGTGTGCGCTTCGGCAATCTCCTTCAGAATTTCCGGCTCGTCATGAAATGAGAATCCCAGTTTGCGGATTTTTCCTTCTTTCTGCTTCTGTTTCAGAAACTCGTAGACATGGAATCGTCTGGTGTCCGTCCAGCGATCCCGGTTCAGATTATGAACCAGGTAGAAATCGAAATAATCAGTTTTGCAGCGTGCAAGCTGTTCCCGCCAGATACGTTCGACGTCCCCTTCCTTTTTCAAGGCGCGCACAGGCATTTTGCTGGCAAGGTAATAACGGTCGCGGGGATACCGGCTCAACAGGTCTCCGGCACATTTTTCGCTGAGTCCGTCGTGATAGAAATAAGCGGTGTCGAAATAATTGAGACCGACCTCCATTGCCCGGGCGATCTGCTTTTCCGCCGTGGCATAGTCGATATCCGGCTTGTCCGGCGAGATGCGCGGCAGACGCATCATTCCGAATCCGAGCAGCGGAACGGTAAGCGCGGTATGCTTGTAACGGCGACGGGTGATCTGCCGGCCTTTCCCCTCCGAAGATTTGTTCCCGTCGGGCCCCTCCTTTGCAACAATGCGCGTGACGGGAGCAAGTGCTGCAACGGTCAGTGCGCTTTTCAGAAATTCTCTTCTGTTCATTCTGTCATCCTTTCTGTTGTTTTCATTCGACTTCGAATGACCGAAACGCTCCGGGCTCTTCAATAGAAAACAGGCCGGAACCACGGAACGGAACCATTTATTTTTTCAGCAGGATCTGCCGCTCGATTTCATGAACAGTCATCGCTTTCCCCGGCGCGGGGCAGACCTGTTGACAGGCTCCGCAGCCGATGCAGAGCGCGGTATTGACAGGTCGCGGCGCTCCGCTCGAGCGGAGTGTCACCGCTCCGGTCGGGCAGACATGTGCACACTTGCCGCATTTCTCCCCCTCCTGGAACACAATGCAGACACGCGGATTGAACTTTGCTTCCGCAATTTTCGTTTTCTGCTTGACTTGAAGCGCCAGCGGACGAAGCGCGCCGGTCGGACAGACCTGCGAACAGCGGTTGCAGTCGTATAAACAGGCTCCTCGATTCAAGTCGAGCGAAACCGGACCGTCTCCTCCCGGAGCCGGCACAATGATCTTCGCCGGGCAGTTCACCGTGCAGAGCTGACAGGCCGTGCATTTTGAAGCGAACCGTTCCGCATTGCCCGCTCCCGGCGGAAGAATGGAAAAGCGTTTTGCATAGCCGGCAAGTTTTCCCATGCCGACTCTGGCCAGCGCAGCTCCGGCGGCGGCTCCGGCAATCAAAATGCCCCCGTTCACCAGAAACGCCCGGCGTCCCTTGTCAAGCGTCCGCACCTTTTTCCCGGGACGCCCGTACTTCACGGCATGAAGACGGCAAGACAGCTCAGACAGCGCACGCAGCGCTCGTTGTCAATCGTTCCCGCCGCCGGGTCGATGCATCCGGATGGACACACCTTGACACACTGGCCGCACTTGACACACTGTTCCGTCAGATGCAACTGGAAGAGCCCGTGCCTGGCAAGCAGTCCCAGCACCGTTCCGACCGGACAAATTGCAGTGCAGTAGATCCGTTTTTTCCAGACAGCCAGAAACGCAATCACCAGCAGCGGGAGAAGTCCGCCGATCGTGAAACTTCCTGCAATCCGTCCGAAATTGGAATACGGGTCCAGAAGCAGGAACGGCAGACTCCAGCCCGCCAGAACCATTCCGACAGCAACGCCGGCAATCCCGTAGCGGATTCTGCGACAGTTCGGCAAACCTTTCCCTTCGCGCCGCGACAGATAAGCAATCACATCCTGCAGAATGCCGAGCGGACAGAAAAACGCACAGTAAAAGCGCCCGAAGCAGAAGGTCAGAAGCGCAGTCACCGAAACGGCAAAGAGCGCCCCGGCGGAAAAGGCCGCAGCAGATGCCAGGAGAGCGGGCGCGAACTGCAGTTTTGGCAGCCATATTGCAGCACAGAAGCTGAACCCGGAAAAGGCCAGGCCCATGGCGAGGAACACCAGGGCGGCTGCGCCGATCCGGATGAATTCCGCAGTTTTTCCGTTGATTTTCATTTTCTGATTTCCTTTGCAGCAGTCCTCTTAATACCACTTTCTCATATATAATAAACGTCACAGCCGCTACAAGTCAAATCGGATTCCAGATTTTCTTACTGTCTTTTTCCTCCGGGAGCAAGACGATCCGCCTCCGATTTTAAAATCCGGATTCCAGATCATTCCGGACACGTTTCAGAAGTTCCGGAATGTTGAGTTTCTGCGGACACTTCGCCAGACACGCGCCGCAGTTCACGCACGCAGAGGCTGGCGCTCCGCGCTGAATCGGCGACATCGCAACCGTGTAGTCGGCAATCGCCCGTTTTTTGTTCCTGTGCACCAGATAGTTGTTGTAGACGTAGGCGAAGATGTACCCGATCGCCACATTGTGCGGGCATGGAATGCACTGATAACAGCCTGTGCAGTCGATATGTCCCGGAGTGTTCCGATAGGCATGAATCGCCGCGCCGAGCGCCTTGCGTTCATCCGGTGTCAGCATGTCCGGCTTCGCTTTCGATGCGTAACGCAGATTCGCCTCGACATCCGCCATTGCTCCCATGCCGCTCACCGCGACGCTGACCTCCGGAATATCCCACAGGTAGTCAAGCGCCCATTCGGTGTCCGGCTTTTCCACTCCGGTCGAGCGGAGCGCCGCGCGCATGGACGGCGGCAGATTCGCAAGAAATCCCGTCCGTACCGGTTTCATCACAGCAAGTCCCATCCCGTTGGCCGCGGCGTATTTCGGTCCGAGACAGCCAGCTTCATATTCGTAATCCAGATAGTTATGCTGGATCAGGCAGAAATCCCAGGGGGCGGATTCCACCACCTCCTTGAAGAGCTGAAGACGATCATGAAACGAGAAACCCGCAAAGCGGATTTTCCCCTGTTCCTTGAGCTTCATGATCTTGTCGATCAGCTTGAACGGGATCACTTTCTCTTTCCAGCCGCGATGCATGATCATGTGGATGTGATAAAAATCAATGACGTCACACCCCATTGTCCGGCGGGACTCGTCGAAAAACTTTTCGAAGTCCTCCGGTTTTTCCATGATCCACCACGGAGATTTGGAGGTGACGTAAACCCGCTCGCGCCACTTTCCTTTCAGCGCTTTTCCGGCGACCGCCTCGCTCTGTCCGCCGAGATAGACGCGCCCGGTGTCGATGTAGTTGACACCCCCCTCGATCGCCCGGTGAATCATCGCGACGCTCAGATCGGAGTTCACGGTTTTCCCGTCGGGAAGCATCGGAAGGCGGAGAAGTCCGAATCCGAGCGCGGAAACATTCACTCCCGTCCGTCCCATCGGACGGTACTGCATCTGCGGATTGAAGTTCAAGACCGGCCCTTTGGGTTTCACTGCGGCAGGTTCCGCCGCTTTCAAAACCGATCCTTTGCCGAACATGGCTCCGGCGGCCGTGACCAGCGCCGCCGATTTCAGAAAATCGCGTCGATTCATCTTTCAAACCTCCTTCATTTGCGCTTGAGACCAATCAAGTATGGCGGATTGTCCCGCACCATCCGGTCGACGTCTCTCTGCGGAATCCCGGCGGCGAGCAGCTCCCGGATGCACGTCCGCATTCCGTCAATCGGATTCGGATTGCCCCGTTGCCCGAGATCGGTCGAAATAAAGCTGCGTTCCGGAATTGTCCGTACATAAGTCAGAAACTCCTCACGACTCTGCCGTTCGAACTGCGGATTCCCAGTTCCCGGCCCCCAGAGACGCGGCAGGTAGCAATATTCCACAAACGCACCGAGATCGACCGCCTGCCGAATCTGGTCGTGCGTCAGCTTCCAGATCAGCGAATTGACGTGAGTGACGACAAATTTCTTCACCCCGATCTCCTTCGCCTTTCGCGCCATAACCAGACTTTCCTGCGGCGAACTGTGTCCAGATGCAAAGATGATGTCCGCTTCGGCGCAGAGTTCCATCACTCGGACGACCTCTGGAAGAACGTTTCCCTGAGGATCGAGAACCGGAATGCCCGGCCCCGGGAGTTTGTCGCACCGGTGCTGATAGGCGGCGGAGAGCGTCGGCATCCAGATGCAGCGACAGAGCCCTCCGGAAGTCTTGACCGCCTGTTCCGCGGCAAAGACGTTGACCTTGTCGCCGTGGACGCGGTTCATGCAGAGACTCCCGAACACCTCGAATTCCGGCAGGGCCTGCCGGATCAGATACGCGCGGTCATGACAGCTCCAGTCGTTCGACTTGTACATCAGCGCCCGGTATCCGACCGCCTTCGCCTGTCGTGCGAGCGTCAGCTCGTCGATGCAGCGTGCCCGGGTGTCCGGAAGACAATGAATGTGAATGTCACAGACACCGGCAAGCAGCGGGTCGGCGGATTTTCCGCGCCGGACCACCGGTTCGTTCCGGATGGAGGCGCCGGCCGCCCCGCCGACCAGCATCGCACCTCCGGCGACGCCGAGCGTCTTGATGAACTCCCGCCGGTCCATGGTCACACGCTCTTTCCAAGCCGATACGCCTGTTCCGGATATTTCGTATGATTGACCGCGCCGACCGGCCAGACGCCCGGTGCAATCACCCGCCCGGCGTCGCTCCAGCCGAGATACTCCAGCAGGACCTGGTAATGATCGGTAATCGCCTTCTCCTTGCGTTTGTTGTTGTCGGCATAGGTCATCAACAGAGCGGCCTTCTTCGGCACATGGATCGCGCCGTTGATCGCGTAGAAGCGGTCGATCACCGCCTTGATCTGCGCGGAGATGCCGAAGTAATACATCGGCGTGGCGAAGACCACCATCCCCGCGTCAAGGATATGTTTCCGGACAAATTCAAAATCGTCCTTGAACACGCATGCTCCGTTCATGCCGCATTTGTTGCATGCAATGCAGGGATGAACATCCTTGAACGCGGCATCAAAACGGACGATTTCATGTCCGGCCTCTTTCGCGCCGCGGATGAAATGTTCCGCAAG
Organism: uncultured Victivallales bacterium; assembly: GCA_944390795.1. Classification (GTDB taxonomy): domain Bacteria; phylum Verrucomicrobiota; class Lentisphaeria; order Victivallales; family UBA1829; genus UBA11452. The sequence goes on along the minus strand of CALXRI010000013.1, from coordinate 22,055 downwards.
CGTGTTGGAATTTCCATTTTTCCGGGGACTTCCCGTAATCACCAGTATTTTCATCTTTCCACCTTTCGTATTGTTTCCGGCCGGAGCTGCGACGGCATTCAGCAGAGTTCCTCCAAGAAACGCACTGCCCGCAACCGCCGCAGTCGCAGCAAGAGAGGTTTTCAGAAAATCACGTCGGTTCATTTTCCGCCCCTTCCTTCTTCGCAGGTTCAGACAGGAGACGGCCCGCAAAACCGATGTTGTCCAGTTCATTTTCCTTGATGAACATGGTAATGGTTTCCGGAGGCAGACCCGATACCCGGGCTGTGATCTCCGTCATCTCATAAACCAGAAGTTTTTTCTGTTCACGGTTTAAGTTGGAGATTTCCAGCGTTATGACAGGCATGAACAACTCCTTTCTCATGAAATCAGCGATAGGAATCTCGATAAATCTGTTCGACATCCGAATCACTCATCGGGACTCGATCGCTGGTGAACATGACTCCCATCACTTCCCTGGCGTTGCGGGCAAATTTCCCGCACTCGTCCGGAGTGATGCCGAAACCGGACATCCGCAGATCCGCCACACCGCACTCCTGCTGCAATTTCTCCAGAGCGGTCAGAAAATCTTCGGGAGCAGTCGCCGCCGTCATTCCCATCGCCTTTGCCAGGCGGATGAACCGTTCGTCGCAACCATGGTTCCGGACAAAATAGGCATAGTAGGCATTGCTGATCATGATCAGTCCGGCTCCATGCGGCAGATTCGGGTGATACGCGGAAAGCGCGTGTTCCATGCCGTGTTCGCTGGTCAGGAGCGTCAGGTTCATCACCACTCCGGAGAGTGAATTGCCGAATGCCACATGAGACCGGGCCTCCAGGTCGCTGCCGTTTTTCACAGCCTGCGGCAGATGGTGGGCAATGTTTTCAATCGCGCAGAGCGCATACATGTCGCTCATGGGATTGGCCCCTTTGGCTATGAATCCCTCCACACTGTGAAAAAGTGCGTCAAATCCCTGATATGCCGTAAATTTCGGGGGAACCGTCCGCATCAGTTCCGGATCCACGATCGAAAGTTTCGGAAACAATCCGGGATGCATGATGAACGCTTTTTCAAACGAATCCTCTTTCGTGATGACTCCCGCTCCATCCATCTCCGAACCGGTTCCGGCGGTCGTGGTAATGGCAACAGTCGGCAGCGGAGTGTTCGGAACCGGCAATCCCCGGCCGGAACCTACCGCTACATAATCCCAGAGCACGCCGTCGTTGACCGCCATAAGCGCAATGCCTTTGGCGCAATCCATCACACTGCCGCCGCCGAGCGCAACCAGAAAATCACAATGGCACTCCCGCGCGGCACGAGCGCCGGCTTCCACATTCGAAACAGTCGGATTGGGTTCGACGCCATCAAAGACCACGCCGACGATCCCGGCCGCCTCAAGCTCCTTTTCCGTCCGGGCCAGATAACCATTGGCCCGGGTCGATTTCCCGTTGGAAATGACGATCAGCGCCTTTTTTCCCGGCAGGGGTTGTTCGTGAAGCGTGTTGAGCTTTCCGCAGCCGAAGAGCAGACGGGTTGGAACATACATATCAAACTGCATTCTCTACCTCCTGTTTTTATTTTTGAATGATTTCACCGGGCAGTCTTGAATAAAAAGTCGGATCTATCTCTCTTTCCACTCGCGGAATAACCGACCGGATGATTCAAGTGCAGAACATGCTGATCGGTCAGCTCGAGTTTTTCCTTCAAGGCGTTCCGATTCATCGTGGTTCGACAGACCGTATCCATGCCGAACCATCTGCTTCGACAAGAGCAAACGGGGTTGTCAGAAAACATTTCATAAAAACTCCCTTATTTCATCCTCATTTCCGGAACGAGCGGATTCTGATCGAGCAGATCCAGCTGCTTGACCATTTTCAGCGTTGTCTGCTTGTACTTTTGAAAATGCGGCGTTTGAATATGATGCTCGTAGGCGGCGCGGTCCGCGTAGATCTCCAGAATCGTGATCCGTTCCGGATGCGCCTTCTCCTGCATCGAATACATCATGTAGACGCCCTGTTCCTTCGCCATGGATTCGCGCCCGCATTCGGTCACGAGAGCGAGATATTCCGGAAGCTGTGCGGGATCGACTTCGATCCGCGAGATCCGCACGATGCTCTCCGGCGTAATGCGGTTTTTCATCCGATCCTCCTGTCTTTTCAGAAACTCCGTTGCGAGGCGCACCCCCTCCCGGTACGCCCCCTCCATACCCGGATAGGTCAGGAACGCGTGAATCGTTCCGGGAAGCGTCCGGTGCGTCACCGGCACGCCGTTCTTTTTCAGAAGTTCCGCAAACGCCTTGCCCTGATCGTGCAACACGTCGCACTCCGCCGCGACGATCAGCGTTTCGGGATAGTGAGCGAACTCTTCTGCCAGCAGGGGAGAGACCCCCGGATCATCCGCGAGAGCGCCAGGCGCATACGATTCGTTGAACGCCTCCATCAAGGCTCCGTCCAGTCCGAATCCCACTCCGTATTTCCGCCACGATTCCGAACGGTCATTCTTCGCCAGCACGACCGGATAGTAGAGGATCACCCCCGCGATTCCGGAACGTTCTTTCCATGCGGCGGTGGCGGCAAGATTGCCGCCCGCACTGTCTCCGGCAAGATAAATCCGCCGGTATCCGCGATTCCGGAGCATCCGGACTGCCGCAAGCGCATCCTCCAGCGCCGCGGGCGCGCGATGCTCCGGCGCAAGGCGATAGTCGAGCGTCGCCACGTCCAGCCCGGAAACCTTCGCAAGATCTCCGCAGAAACGGGCGCTCCCCTCCAGACCTCCGAGCGTCCACCCGCCGCCGTGGAGATAAAGCACGATCGCCTTCCCCGGTTCGTCCCCGGGATAATAGAAGCGGATTCTCCGGTCCCCGACCCGGGTGTTTTCCACCCGGACTCCGGCGGGAGGTTCCGCATCCTGAAGCATGCCTGCGCGAACTTTCTTCAGATCCTCAAAGTTGCCGTTGAGAGCATCGCTGACCGCCTGCGCGGTCTGTTCCTGCACCCCGGCCGGACGCGCGGAAAGAAAGTCCATGGATTCCCGGGAAAACTCCTCCGCCGCAAGGAGGAACGCACCAAGCGCCGTCAGCAGAAACAGAGAAATTTTTCCAGCGCCATTCATGAGGGGCTCCTTTATTTCCGGACACTCACGACCTCACCGACCCACTTGCCCAGAGCGTCTCCCGCATTCCGGATGCTTCCCCCGGAGAACGCGCCGCCCCTGCCGAACACCGCTTTCGGACAAGCTTTCCGCATATCCCGTTCACAGTGCGCCATTCCGCCGCCGCCATGCGTGACGAAGGGAATCACCGTCTTGCCGCTGAAGTCATGGCCGGCGAGGAAACTGCGCACCGGCGGAGCCATCGTGCTCCACCAGTTCGGCGTGCCGACGAAGATGACATCGTACTTGGAAAAATCATCGACTTTCGTCGCCAGCTCCGGTTTGAACTCGTCGCGGCACTCCTGTTTCGCCTGATCGACGCATGCGCCGTAATCGGACGGATACGCTTTCGCGGGTTTGATTTCAAAGAGCGTCCCCCCGGTCAGCTTCTGAATCTGTTCCGCCGCAAAACGGGTGTTGCCGCTCCACGAGTAATAGGCGATCAGGATTTTGCCCGGTTCGGTTTCAACCTTCTGCGCAGCAGTGTTTTCCGCCGAACAGCCGCCGGCTCCGAAGAAGGAAGCCGCCATCATCAATGCCATCGTTCTCTTTTTCATGATTTACCTCCCGCAATTGGTTTGCTTTTCCTGTTTCAGGTTGAATACGAGATAATCCAGACAATCGACTTTTTTCTGGGTTGCATGAACTTTTTCCAGCAACCCGCAGCGCTGCCGTGCCAGCAGATGCAGCTCTTCCCGGATGTTGCCGCTTTCATGCAGGGCGAGGATTTTCTCGATCAGAGACGCTCCGCATCCGGCGTCCCTGAGACTGCGGATCAGAGAGCAATCCTTCTCTTTCCGCATACGTTCCGAATCCAGCTTCATTTTCCCGATGCCGCCCTGGCGTAATCCGCATCGGAGACCGGTTCGAGCCAGGTATTTTTGTTGGTTTCCGGATTGCACTCGATCGCGAGATGGGAAAACCACTGATCGGGAGCCGCGCCATGCCAGTGATCGACATCCGGCGGAATCTCCACCACATCGCCGGGCAGAAGTTTCCTGGCCTTTTTCCCGCGTTCCTGATAGAAGCCGGCGCCGCCGACCGCGATCAGAAGCTGTCCGCCCGTATGCCGGTGCCAGTTGTTGCGGCAGGAGGGCTCAAAAGTGACGTTGGAAACCGGGACATGGAGGCGCTTGTCTTTCGTCAGCGGCGCGAGATAGGACTTTCCGATGAAATATTTTGCATAGGCGGTATTTTCGTCGCCGCGCGGGAAAGGGCTCAGCGTGTTGCTTTTCACATTTCCAAGAATCCAGTCGATCTGCGCATCGGTCACGCCGTTGTGCTTGCCGATGGCAATATGCGAGGCAAGCTGGCTTTCCACGCCGTCCATCGCGGCAAGCGCGGCGATGGTGGCAAGTTCCCGTGTCCGCCAGTCGAGATTGTCCCGGCCGAAGATGTCGCCGAAGAGATGCGCCTTCAGATACTCGTCGATCGCCGGAGCGAACTCGAAGAGCGCCCCCTTGACCCGCGCGCCGCAAAGTTCCGTCTGGTTTGCCGTTCCGAAATCAACGCTCTTTCCCTCCGGGAGCGGTCCCGGAAGTTTTCCAGCGGCGTCCTGAACTCCCCGGTCTTTCCGTTCGTTCAGCAGCGTCATGAAGCAGCCGAGCGCATTCAGACTGCGCGGGAATCCGCAATACGCATAGAGCTGAACGAGCACTTCCTTGATCTCGTTGACGGTCAATCCGGCATCCAGACCGGCGGCCAGAGCATTCTTCAGTTCCGGCATTTCACCGCGAGCTGTGTACATGGCAATTGCAACGAGTTTTTCTTCCTTTTCCTTCAATGGATTCATATTTTCCTTCGCCTCCAGTTGATTGACAAAATGAAAGAGAGAAAACAGCATTCCGATTAAAAACAATTTCCGCATTCTTCACCTCGTTTTTTCATTGGTTTTCCATTTGAATCACAACCATGACGTCTTTGCTTCAACTTCTCCTTTCCTCCTCCGTCTTGATTTTCTGCTATTTATTGTACGCGACTTTCAGCCAATAGCAAATACTTATTTATTATAGATATAAATGCTTGAAAAGCATGGATTGCAATGCTATCTTCGAAAAGTACAACCCGTGGAGGTGTTCGATGGAAATCAGAGTGTTGCGTTATTTTCTCGCGGTCGCGCGCGAGGGAACGATTGTCGGAGCGGCGAAATTTCTTCATGTGACCCAGCCGACCTTGTCGCGCCAGCTTCAGGATCTGGAAGAGGAACTCGGTCAACAACTTTTCATCCGCAGCAACCGCACCATCACTCTGACTGCGGAAGGACGTTTCCTGCGGAAACGCGCGGAAGAGATTCTGGAAATCGTCAACCGGACCGAGGGCGATTTCAACGCCATGGGGGAAAACATCGGCGGCAGCGTTCATATCGGCGGCGGGGAATCCAAAGCCATGCGGCTCGTTGCCGAAACAATCGGGGAACTGCGGGAGGAACATCCCGATATCCGCTACAACCTTTACAGCGGCAACGCCGAGGACGTCATGGAGCGGCTCGACAAGGGCATTCTTGATTTCGGCGTTCTGATTCAGCCGGTGGACATTTCCAAATACGATTCCGTTGCGCTTCCCATTCGTGACACCTGGGGACTCGTCATGCGGAAGGATTCTCCGCTTGCGGCAAAAACGGCAATCACGCTTCGGGATCTTCGGAACCTCCCGCTGATCTGCTCACGGATCAACATCCGGCAGAGCACAGTGAAGAACGCGTATGCCGAATGGTTCGGGAAAAGTTTTGAAAAGCTCAAGATCGTTGCGACCTACAACCTCATTTACAATGCCGCGCTGCTGGTTGAGGCGGGGATCGGTTACGCGCTGGGACTCGACGGGCTGATTGATACCGCCGGCAGTCGCGAACTCCGTTTCCGCCCGCTGGAACCGAAACTGGAATCCGGCTTGCACATTGTATGGAAAAAGTATCAGGTCTTTTCCAAGGCGGCGGAACTCTTCCGGGAGCGGCTTCTGGAACGCTTCTCCGATCCGGAAGAGTGACACTGGTCCGAACCGGTTGCAGATTTCCGGGAACCCGGCTCCATATTGAAGTTGTTCCGACACAGAAGGACATCCGCTTGTCATGTCAGCAGCCTGAAACGGATCCACTGTCTGCGTGCCACGGGATTGTCCGTGAAAGGCGTCCGGCATTGCAATCGGAATGTGCCGGCAGGGGGGATTCCACCATACCCGAACGGGCGAGCTGATCTTCCGCCAGGAAAAGGTTCTGCGCGAACAGCTCCGGAATCTTCAGGAGCCGATGGAAGTCCCGCAATGCAAAGGCTGTATTATCAGAAACTTCCCCCCACCGGGCGGAAAGACCGCTGCAACCCGCAAAATCCGCCGGGAGAGCTTACAGCGCCGGAAATCGTTCCGGCTTGTTGGATTGGAGCAGTTCGGCTTTGCAGCCGTCAGCGCAAGGCCCCGAGTTTTCCGCTTTTATGTCCATATCCATGATACTAAACGGCTTTTTGAATAAAAAAATCATCCGGAGAAGTTGCCATATCATGAAAATGACGTTATCTTATAGATCTGGTTTTTAAGGAAAGGAGTCTCTCTATGGGAAAACTGTTCGGCACTGACGGCATCCGGGGCAAGGCCAATGTCTATCCGATTACTCCGGAAACCGCACTCCGTGTGGGAAAATCCATCGCACACGTCTTCGGCGCGGGAGACAATACCCCCAAAGCCGTGCTCGGCAAAGATACCCGGCTCTCCGGCTATATGCTTGAAACAGCTCTGACCAGCGGCCTGGTCAGCATGGGCATGAACGTGCTGGAGGTCGGTCCGATGCCGACGCCCGCCGTTGCGCATCTGACGAAATCGCTTGGCGCGGACTGCGGCATCATGATTACCGCCTCGCACAATCCCTCCGATGACAACGGCATCAAAATCTTCAGCGCGGACGGATTCAAACTGCCCGACGATGTCGAGGCGCGCATTGAACACTACATTCTCGAATCCGAACGCGGCAACGAACTCCAGGGATCCCGCAGAATCGGCAAGGCATACCGGATCGACGATGCGCGCGGCCGCTACATTGAGTTTGCCAAGAGCTCGATCAGAAACCACTCCCTCAAGGGAATCAAAGCCGTGCTCGACTGCGCGAACGGCGCGGCATACTCCATCGCCCCGCTGATTTTCCGCGAACTCGGCGTTGAAGTCATTCCGACCGCCGTGGAACCCGACGGATTCAACATCAACGACGGCTGCGGAGCGACCCATCCGGAAAACATGTCCGCTCTGGTCCGGAAATACGGCGCGGATGTCGGCATCTCCCTGGACGGAGATGCCGACCGCGTCATTTTCTGCGACGCCGAAGGCAGCGTTGTCAACGGCGACCGGATCATCGGACTGTGCGCGCTGGACTACAAGGCGCGCGGCCGTCTCTCCAACAACGCGATTGCCGTCACAAGCATGAGCAATCTCGGACTGCTGGCGGCAATGAAAAAGGCCGGAATCGATGTGATCGTCACCGCGGTCGGCGACCGCTATGTCATCGAAACGATGCGGGAAAAGACCCTCTCCCTCGGCGGCGAACAGTCCGGACATCTGATCTTCCTCGACTACGTGACGACCGGAGACGGCATCATTTCCGCGCTCCACGTCCTGAATCTCATGAAGCAGAAGGACACGCCTCTGCGCGAACTTGCCTCGTTCATGGAGGAATATCCCCAGAAGCTCATCAGCATGCCGGTGCGCGAACGCATCCCGCTTGAACAGCTCAAGGTCCTTTCCGGCGTGATCTCCGATGCGGACAAGGCGCTTCAGGCAAGCGGCCGCGTGGTCGTCCGCTACTCCGGAACGGAAAACAAGATCCGTCTTCTGGTCGAGGCGAAGGACGCTTCCGATGTCGATCTCTGGCTCGGGAAGCTCACCGACGCGGTAAAAGAGGAGCTCGGGTAAGATGATACGCATTTTTGAATCCGGAGACGCGGCGCTTCTCGAACCGCTGACCTGCCGCCGCGCCCCGCTGGAAATCCAGGTTGCGGGAACCACGCTGAAAGGCGCGCTGGAGCGGCGCTGGAATGAATTTTTTGAACTTGCTCCGCTTCTGGCGGAAAAACGCCTCTCCGCCGCCGCGGACTTCTGGCCTTCGCACGGCCTGATTGAAATCCTGGCGCGGGGCAACGGAAATTTCACCCTGAAGGCAGACGGCAGACCGGTCGCATGGCTCTCCGAAGGAGACGAGGCGGATGCAAACGCCGTCACCGTCACGCCGGATGAAAAATCCTTCCGCATCGTCTATCCGTGGCATATTCTCGCCGTCAACGAGGATCTGCTCGGAGCCATCCGCAAAAGCCGGATCGCCGGAACGGTGCGCGAACGCGTCACGATCGACGGCGTGCTGGTTCTCGGCGAAGGCTCCATCGTCCTGCCCGGCGTTTACATGGAAGGCGTCGTGGTGATCGGCAGAAACTGCAAGATCGGCCCGAACTGCTACATCCGCGGGACAACCTTCATCGGCGACAAATGCCATGTCGGACAGGCGGTCGAGATCAAGAATTCGATTCTGATGGATCACGTCGCCGCCGGACACCTTTCCTATATCGGGGATTCGATCGTCTGCCCGAAGACGAACTTCGGCGCGGGAACGATCATCTCCAATTTCCGCCACGACGGATGCAACCACCGCTCGATGGTCAACGGCGAGCTCGTCGACACGCACCGCCGCAAATTCGGCGCCGTCATCGGCGACAACGTCCACACCGGAATTCACAGCGCGATTTATCCCGGGCGGAAGATCTGGCCCGACGCCGCCATGCGTCCCGGGACCGTCGTGCAGAAGGATCTGAAGCAGAATGACCATGAAGGCAAATGAACTTGTCGATCTGAATCTGCGGCATTTCTGGCACCCGTGCACGCAGATGAAGGACTGCGAAACGCTTCCTCCGCTTCCGGTCGCGACAGCCTCCGGAAGCATCATCACGCTGAAGGACGGGCGGCGCCTGATCGACGGCATCAGCTCCTGGTGGTGCAAAAGTCTCGGTCACGGCGAGCCGCGCGTCCGCAAGGCGTTCATCGATCAGCTCAACCAGTTCGAGCACGTCATCATGGCGAACTGCTGCACGGAACCGGTCGCAATGCTCTGCGAGGAACTTTCGAAACTCTCTCCCGGTCTGGAACGCGTTTATCTCGCGGAAAACGGCAGCGTCTCCGTGGAGATCGCCATGAAGATGTCGCTCCAGTATCACATGCAGACCGGCCACCCGGAAAAGAGTCTCTTTGTGGCGCTTCACAACGGCTATCACGGCGAAACGATCCTCACGCTCGCCGCCGGAAACTGCGAACTTTACTCGAAGCCGTTCCTCCATCTCTGTCCGAAGATTCCGAAACTCGGCCCGCTCCACTACCTGAGCGGCGAGGAGTCTCCGGAGTGGGCGCAGATGCCCGAGGAGCAGTGGAAGAAAATCGAGGCGCAGCTGGAGGAGCATGCCGATGAAATTGCGGCAATCGTCTTCGAACCGGTTCTGCAGGGCGCGGCGGGAATGCTGATCTACAGTCCCGATCTGCTGCGGCGCCTGCGGAAATGGGCGGATGCGCACGGAGCGCATCTGATCGCCGACGAAATCATGACCGGATTCGGACGCACGGGAAAATTCCTCGCCTGCGAACACGCCGGCATCCAGCCGGACTTCATGCTGCTCTCCAAAGGGCTCACCTCGGGTTACTGTCCGCTCGCCGCCGTGGTCACGACAGACAAAGTCTATGAGGCGTTTTATGCGGACTACGGAACGGGGCGCACCTTTATGCATTCGACGACCTTTGCCGGATACGCGCCCGCGGCCGCCGCCGCGCTTGCCGTGATCCGGATCTATCAGGAGGAGAAAATCGTCGAACAGGTTGCGGAACGCGCGGGAAAACTGCGCGCGCGGATGCAGAAAATTGCGGATGACACCGGGATGCTCGCCCATGTGCGCGGACTGGGCTTCTCCACCGCCGGAGAGATCATCAACCCCGACACGGGAAAATCCTTCGCGCGGAACCTGCGGACGGGCTTCCGCTTCTCCCGGAATGTGATCGACGCGGGCGTCATTCTCCGCGAGCTCGGCACCGGCGACACGATCTATTTCCTGCCGCCCCTGAACACGCCGGAACCCGTTCTCGACGAAATGGCCGCCATCGCCGAACAGGCACTGGTCAAAGCGGTGCGGGAATCGCAGGAAATGCTTGCCAAATCATAAGAAAGGACGGCGCGGATCATCATGGACTGGCGAATCTCCGCACTGCTTGCCGCATTCTTCGCGGCGGTGACGGCGCTTCTGGCGAAAGCGGGCGTGCGCAATATCGACTCGAATCTGGCGACAGCAATCCGGACGGCGGTCATTCTGCCGCTTGCCTGGGGAATCGTCCTGTTCACCGGCGCGGGCGGTCAGCTTCGCCAGGTCGGCGCACAGAACTGGCTTTTCCTTGTGCTCTCCGGCCTTGCAACAGGATTTTCATGGCTGTTCTACTTCCGGGCGCTTCAGCTCGGGAGCGTTTCGAAGGTCGCGCCGATCGACAAGCTCAGCGTCGCGATCACGATTCTGCTTGCGATCCTGTTTCTTCATGAGCCCGCCGATCCGAAGGTGATTCTCGGCGGGCTGCTGATTACGGGGGGTTCGCTCGTGCTGCTGATGTGAGGGAACCCGCCGCGGGGCACCGTCATTTCACGCAGTGCACCCAGCCGAGGTGAATCGCCGCCCCCCAGACAGTTGCCAGAACAAGCCAGAGAACAATGCCGTGAATCACGGGTTTGAGTCCGAGCTCCTTGAGTTTTTCGCGGCTGAGGTTCGCTCCGATCAGGAACAGCGTCAGAATCATCAGGTATTTGGAAAGCTCCTTGAGGAATCCGCCGGCCGGCGCGGCTGCCGGAATCCAGGTCACCAGAGCGGCAGCCGCAAGGAACCCGGGAATAAACCACGGAATCTTCAGTTTGATTTTCCGCTTTTCCCCTTCCGCGGCGCCCGCGACGAAGCAGGACAGGAACAGCGTCACCGGAACAATCCACAGCGCACGGGCAAGTTTGACGGTCGTCCCGACCTCCAGCGCCGTCGGACCGTACTGCATGGACGCTCCGACCACCGAACTGGTGTCGTGAATGCCGAGCGCGGACCAGAATCCGAACTGCACCTCGCTCATGCCGAGCGCATGGCCGATCGGCGGAAAAATCAGAAGCGCGATGGCATTCAGCGTGAACACCGTGGCGGAGGCGATCGCGACATCATGCGCCTTTGCTTTCAGGACGGGAGCAGCAGCCGCAATCGCGCTGCCGCCGCAGATCGAAGTCCCGACGCTGACCAGATACATGGTGTCGCGCGCCAGCCCGAGCCGTTTGCCGAGCCAGACTCCCAGCGCAATGCCGAGCGTGATGCCGATCGCCGTGTAAATCATGCCGTTGGCTCCCGCGCGGAGCACATCGATCAGATTCATGCCGAATCCCATCCCGACAATTGCCGCCCCGAGAAGCGTGGAAGTCAGTTTCCCGGTTGTCGAGATGAACGGATTTCCATACGTCACGGCAAAGATCACGCCTGCGATGACCGCCACGCCCGGCGCATAGTCACGCACCGGCGTGCAAATCCACGGAACCAGGAAAAATGCTGCCGCAACCGCCAGAAACACAATTCGCCTGATCCGCTCTTTCGCATCGGCGGCGGGCGCCTGGGACGCTCCGCCGTTCTTCTGTTCCCCCATCATTTTTTCATCCATCCTGATTTCCTTTCCGGTATTTTTTGCTTTTTGCAGAGACAGAGAATAATATAACCGCAAAAGTCTGAAATTAAAATTATTATTAGTTATATTTCAATAATTGGAACTTATTGAAAGAAGACTCTCTTATAACGGTCTGCGGATAATGTTCCTACGGTTTTCCTGCCCGGGAAGCAACAAGGGGATCTTCCTTTTTTCAGTCCTGCGCGGAAAAACTGAACAAAGCGCGCATCCATTAAAATCATTCCGAATAATACCACGATGCTCTTCCGCCTCATAAAAATTACTTCGTGATCTGCTGCCAGTCCTGTTCCGTTCCAGCTGCGCAGGCCGGGCGCCGCAGGTGGAATCCCCGGTACGAGCGTGTGCTCCGCAGCGGGGGAGTTCATTTTCCAAGATACTGGGTCGGGGAGATTTTGTAATGGTTTCGGAAGGCACGTGCAAAACTTCCGGCGGAAGCGAAGCCGAGGCGTGCGGCAATTTCCTTGCAGTTCAGCGTGCGGTCTCGCAGGAGACGGCCTGCCGTCCGCATTCTTTCCTGTGCGGCGAATGCACCGGGCCCGATTCCTGTCTGAGCGGAAAAGACCCGGCTGAGATGTTCCCGTGAAACGTGGAGCTCGCGGGCGATTGCCTCAAGATCCAGAGACCGGTCCAGATTCGAGGCAATCAGTTCCTGCGCGGCACGGACAAGTTCGTTCCGGCGCGACAGCATCTCAGGACGTTCGATCGTATCGCCGAGACTCGCCAGTGCGTCATGCACGATTTTCGCTCCTTCCGTCGGCGTCACAAAGCGGAGGGTGCCGCGCGGGCTTTTATAGGCTTCCAAGTGTTTCACAAAACCGGTGTCAAGCGGGAGACGGAACACGTAACCGTAGCGTTCGTTCATTTCGCGAATGATTTCCACGGCCCGGAACCCGTCGAAGGAGATCCACAGGAAAATCCAGGGTTCCGTCGCATGGCCCGGGTAATAATACGCCGTGTCGGGATCACCCAGCTGCGCCATGAACGTCATTCCCGGAGTCAGCTTGCAGACTCTGTCCTTCAGGCGGAAGGCGCCTTCGCCTGAAATCGTGCAGACGATCTGCGCATGATCCAGATCCCGGCCGCGCCCTTCCAGATGATAAGCGGGGGAAGTCTGTCTTTCCAGGACTATCTCATAGGGAACAGGCAGAGTTTCCATCTGCCGGAGAAGCTGAAAACGCAGCGACCAGATACGGATATCCTCAAAGTTATTCATGATGATCCTCACAAATTGTTGCGCTAATATCACATTTTGTATACTTATAAGTTCTTGAATCTCCTTTTCAAGCAGATAAATTAAAAAAAAGGGATTTGCAAAACGTCACAAAAAAATCTGTAATCCATAACAAAAGAGGTCAGGATGAACAGGAAAATCAATGTCACCGTATGGAACGAGTACCGCCATGAACTTCAGCACGAGATCTGCCGGAAAGCCTATCCGCAGGGGATTCACACCGCCGTCGGAGAGGCGCTTCTCGAAGACGGATCGTTCGATGTCACATATGCCTGGCTCGACAAGGACGCCGAACACGGTCTTTCCGAGGCGCTTCTTGACAAAACCGACGTCCTTTTCTGGTGGGGACACATGGCGCACGGAGATGTCAAGAATGAGATTGTGGACCGCATCCAGAAACGCATTCAGGAAGGAATGGGTCTGATCGTTCTCCATTCCGGACACAAGTCCAAAATCTTCATGCGGATGCTCGGAACAACCTGCAACCTCAAATGGCGCGAAGTCGGAGAAAAGGAGCGCATCTGGACCATTGAGCCCGCACATCCGATCGCGGCCGGACTCCCGGAGCATTTCGAGCTCCCGCATACGGAAATGTACGGCGAGCGCTTCGACATTCCGACTCCCAAGGATGTTGTATTCATCACCTGGTATGAGGGCGGCGAAGTCTTCCGAAGCGGCGTCACCTTTGAACGCGGTTACGGCAGAATCTTCTATTTCGCGCCCGGACATGAGACCTTCCCGATCTTTTATGACACAAACATCCGGAAAGTTCTGGTCAACGCCGCGAAATGGGCGGCTCCGAGAATCGTCAGGGAAATCCCGTGCCCCAGCGTCCAGCCGCTCGAAGAGATCCGGACCGGACCGGAGCAGTGACAGGGCAGTACAGATTCCGTATGATGCCGCCGTTCTAATTTCCCTGAGCGCTTGGCATTGTTCCGCAGGAAGGCCCGGATGCGTTAAGGTGTTCCGCTGCACCTCCTCTGCGGATTCCAGAAACTCTGCAACAGACAGCAAGGAATGAATCTTATGGCTGAAAAACTGAAAGCCGGCGTAATCGGTCTGGGAATGGGAAGCGCGCATCTTGCGGGGTATCTGACCCATCCCGATGTGGAGGTGGTTGCAATCGCCGACCGCCGGGAGGACCGCCGCGCGCTTCTCCCTGTCAATCATCCCTCCTTCAAAGGCAGGATTTATCACGAGGGCGCGGAAATGATCGAAAAGGAAAAACTTGACATTGTTTCCGTCGCCATTCCGAACGATCAGCACAAACCGCTGACCATCGCCGCGCTGGAATCCGGCGCGCATGTTCTCTGCGAAAAACCGATGGCGCTCAATGCGCGGGAGGCGCAGGAGATGCTTGACACGGCAAAACGGACCGGCAGAAAACTGGGAATTGATTTCTCCTACCGTTTCAATCCGCAGTCGCGCGCGATGAAGGACATGATCGGAGAAGGTGTTCTCGGCGACATCTATTACGCCCGCAGCGTCTGGTTCCGGCGCCGCGGCATTCCCGGCATGGCTGCGAGTAATTTCAATACCGCTTCCGGCGCGCCGATGGGGTCCTGGTTTTATGACAAGAAGCAATCCGGCGGAGGACCGCTGATCGACCTCGGCGTGCATCGGCTTGATCTCGCGCTGTGGCTGATGGGATATCCGGAACCGGCATGGGTGCTGGCGAGCACCTATGACAAGTTCGGATCCCGGATGGCAAGGGAACGCTCCCTGAGCTACACCGTGGAGGATCTTGCCTGCGCCATGATAAAATTCCGCAACGGCGCGACCCTCGAGCTGGATGCGTCCTGGGCGTGCAACATCAAGGAAAACGAGCTGCAGACCATCCGCCTTCTCGGCGACAGGGGCGGCATGTATCAGTACAATCTGAAGGAAGGCTACACCTATGACGTCGAGTATTATTACGATGTCGCGGGCAGACACTTCGATGGGAAGATGCATGCCGCGCAGCCGATGCCGGGCGCATTTCATCTTTTCGCTGATGCCGTGCGCGATGACAAGCCGTTCCTGGTACAGCCGGAGGAAGGCGTCACCGTCATGAAAATACTGGATGCGGTCTATGCCTCCGCCGGCAGCGGGAAACCGGTGGAAATCGTATAAACGACAGCTCTTCCGCTTTGAACCGGCTGCCGGAAAAGGCCGCCGGTTTTTCTTTTTTCCGTTGCATTCACTCTGCGCGTCCGTTATATTACATGCGCGGAGAAAGAGTGGAAATGGCGGAAAAAACGTTTTACATCATACTCAGGAAAATTCCCTATCAGGAAAGCAGTCTGATTGTGTCCGGACTCTCTCCGGATTTCGGAAGGCTGGATTTCCTCCTGAAAGGCGCCCGCGGCACAGGAGCGAAAAAGTTTCCTTATGCCGAACTTTTCCGGGAACTCGTCATTGAGTTCCGTCCCCCGCGTCTCCACTCCTCCGGAACGCTCTGCACGCTGACCGCCCATGAACCCGCCGAAGCTTTTGACGCAATCGCGGCACGGATGGAAAATTATCTTGCGATGTGCGATTATGCGGCATTTCTCCTGAAACACACGAAACCCATGCTGGAAGCGCCGGAAACATTTCATGCGCTTGAGACGCTTTTATTCCGTTTGACCACGGCGGAAAATCCCGAATTTCCCCTTGCGGCGGCGAAGCTGATGTTTTTGCATGAATCAGGGTTCGTTCCGGAAATTTCCGGAACAAACAATCTCCGCCGGGAGCAGCTTCTGGAATCGCTTCTGGAATACGCCAGGGACCGGCGCCTGCCGGAACCCGCTCTTTCCGCGGATTACAGGCAGAAGTTGATGCAATGGATCCGGGAACTGTGCGAATATCATGATCTTCGCTGACCGGAATGAGATGCGAAGCCCGGCCTGATCTCCCAGGAAGGGGCGGCGATGCCCGATGGTTCTGAAACAATACCGGTTTTCTGCGGCGCGGATGTTTCCCGCCGTCAATGAAGTCCGGCGAGCATTTCCGAAAAGTCGGGCGGAAATGGAGCTTCGAAAGCCATTTCCTTTCCCGTTTCCGGATGCGGGAGGGTCAGTTTCCATGCGTGAAGCATCTGCCTTGGTGCGGGAAGCCTGCGCGCTCCGCCGTAAACGGCGTCTCCCGCGACCGGATGTCCCAGCGAGGCCATATGCACTCGGATCTGGTGCGTTCTGCCTGTGAAAATACGGATTTCCGCAAAGGAGGCGTCGATGCCGTCAATCCGTCCCTCCTCTGCAATCCGGTAGCGGGTAAGGGCCTCTTTGCCGCCGCTCCGGACAACCGCCATCTTCTTGCGGTCCACCGGATGGCGTCCGATCCGGCCGCACAGTTCCCCCGTTTTTTCTTTGAAATGTCCCGCGAGAATCGCCGCATAGACTTTGGAGACGCGCCGCGAGGCGAACGACTCGGACAGTCTGCACAACGCCCGGGGCGTCTTTGCGACGGCAAGGCACCCGGAGGTATCCTTGTCCAGACGGTGCACGATGCCGGGACGTCCGGGATCCATCTCTTCGAAATCCGCCGCCAGTCCTGGATCACGCCCGAGCAGTGCATTGACAAGCGTTCCGCTCCAGTTTCCAGCGGCGGGATGCACCACCATGCCTGCCGGTTTGTTGAGCACCAGAAGAAATTCGTCCTCATAAAGGACATCAAGGCCGATCCGTTCCGGTTCGGCTCGGAACGGTTCCGGTTCCGGCGGGAGACTGAGTTCAATCCGGTCATTCGCTGCAACAGCAGTCCGGGGAGAATCGCAGACGGCGCCGTTCCGTGCGACCGCCCCCTGCCGGATCAGGTTCTGCAGACGGCTGCGGGAAAAATCGCCGCACAGTTGCGCCAGACACTGATCCAGGCGCATTCCGGCGAATTGCTCCGGGACCGTCAGACGCAGGGTGTCATTTTCCTGCCGTTTTTTCAGCTCCGCCATAAGCGTCTTCCCCGTATTTTCCGAAATAAAGATAGAAGAAAATTCCGCAGGGGATCATGATGACGACGCCGATGAACTGCGCGGGTGTCATGCCGAGAATGGAATCCGTGTGGTCGCCGCGCAGAAACTCGAGGGAAAAGCGGATGAGTCCGTATCCGATGAAATAGGACGCCGCGACCTGTCCGACCTTTCTGACCTTTCTGAACAGCAGAAGCAGAACAATGCAGAGCACAAGATTCGCGAAAGATTCATAAAGCTGAACCGGATGCAATGCCAGCGAACGGATGAACGCGTGCCCGTTCTCGGCGATTTTCGCCGTGGTGAAATCCGGATACTTCAACGCGGGCGCCGTTCCGGGAGGAAAGGAGACGCCGCAGTTCTGTGTCGGGCGCCCGAAACAGCATCCCTGCATGAAACAGCCGATCCGTCCGAAGGCATGTCCGAGAGCCATTGCCGGTCCGTAGATATCGAAAATCCGTGCTATGGAAAGTTTCTTCCAGCGGGAGTAAAGCCAGAGGATGACAAGCACAAGAAGAAAACCTCCGTAAAAAACAAGTCCTCCCTGGTCGATGCGGAAGATTTTCAGAGGATTTCCGGAAAACTGATGCCAGAATTCAATGACGTAAAAAATACGCGACCCGATGACTCCGCCGACAACGGCAATGATTCCGATGTCGAAAATCTGATCCGGCGTCATGCCCGCGTATTTGCGCTTGCATTGCAGCACGACCAGCGCGGCAAGAAAGCCCAGAGCGATGAAAATTCCGTACCAGTGAATACTCAATCCGCCGATTTGAAAAGCGATACTGTGCATGATTCCGCTTCCATTCTGTTAAAATTCCGTTAAATTTCCATCCGAAGCTGGAAAAAAAAAGAACATGCGGTAATGTAACACAGCTTTCTGTCCATTCATAATGGAGAATGATTAAAAAACAGTTAAAAAATAAAAACAAGGTGCAGGATGGTAGACGTTATTGCCGGACATATTGAGTTCGCCGCATCGCATGCGGCGGTCTGGGGGTTTATTATTATCTTTGTCTTCATGACGATTGAAAGCTCCTTCATTCCGTTCCCCAGCGAAGTGGTGATGATCCCCGCCGGATTCCTTGCCTACCGGGGTGCTCTGACCACGGGGATTCCCTGGCTGGATCTGCTTCTCTCCATTGTCTTCGGACTTCTCGGCTCGCTCGCGGGAGCATATGTGAATTACTATCTTTCCGTCTGGCTGGGGCGGCCGTTTCTGCATAAGTACGGCAAGTATTTCTTTCTTTCCGAGGAACATCTGGACAGGGCGGAGGAGATTTTCCGGAAATACGGCGACATTGCGACGTTCGTCTGCCGGCTTCTTCCGGCGATCCGGCAGCTGATTTCCATTCCCGCCGGACTTTCCCGGATGCAGTTCGGACGTTTCACGCTTTTTACCGGCCTTGGGGCGGGAATCTGGACCGCGATTCTTGCAGGAATCGGCTGGTATCTGGCGCATCTGACCAAAGACATGGGATATCCGGAAATGGTTCACAAGGGCAAGGACATGATTGCCGAACATTATATCTGGATCATACTCTTCCTAGTCGCGGTGATTGCAGTCTATATTGCGGTGCACAAGTTCATCATGAAGCCCGAGGCAAAAGCGGAATAATTTTTCCGGTGCGGCTGGAAAAGACCTGAAAAAGGTTTATAGTAAACGGCGTTTCCGCAACCCCGTTGTGTAACGGTAGCACAAGTGGTTTTGGTCCACTCAGTTCAGGTTCGAATCCTGACGGGGTTGCCAACTCTTTTTCTGACGTAAGTCCTTTCATTTGAACTCAGTTTTATAAAGTTATATTAATTTGTCTTCTTTCGTCTCCTTTTCGATTCTTTTCCTCTTTTTCCGCTGTTTTTCGAATGTAAAAAGGAAACATTCGTCCCACATTCGGAGCGCACTTTTTGAATCTAGCTCCAATGGGCGTTTTTTCAAGGGGGAGTTTTCCTTCCGGCATCGGATCACATGGCTCTATCCCTGCGATTCTTCCGGACTTTCCTGCCTTTCGGACAGTTCCGGACGTTTCCCGGACGGCACTCGGACGGATGAAATCCGGCATTTTGAGTCTGCTCGGACGTTTCGGACGGTTCTGTGAAATTTATTATTTAAACGCGCATATATATGCGCGCACACGCGAGATAGAAATGCCATTCTGAGACAGATTTTTTCTACCCCTTCGGCTGCCTGTCAAAGAGAATGTAAAAAAATTACGGGAAATTCAATTTCAAATGGAAAGGGCTTCTGCTTTTGCTCCTCACTGCACAGTAAAAAAAAGACGGAGGGAAGGCTTGAACTCCTTCGACCTCCGTGATGCCTGTTTCCATCCCGCGCGGGGCATCACTTCGCGCTGGCGGCGCTCCGGGATTCCCCTGATACGACGGGGTTTCCCGGAATCTCTCCCTCTTCTGGAAGAGCTGGCGGGACCGGATTTATCTCTGAATGAAATGTGTTTTCGCTTCAGGGGATTTCGCCTGCGGCGACCAGCTTGCGCAGCTGGACCGCGGCAGGACTGAAAGTCCTGCACGAAGTTTTTTTGAATAAGCTGTCGATCAATTCCAGAGCTCGGGACGATTGCCGTCCAGACCGAAACAGCGGTTCAAGGCGGCATAGGAGACATCCACCCGCTGCGGCGTATATTTCTTGATCGTCTCCGTGAACGCATTCAGGAGGCTCCATCGCGTCGGTTCCAGGAACTCCTCGTGAGAGGGGTTCTTGAATTCCTTGTAGACCGGCACAATATCGCTAGGTTGTGCCGTCAATAGATTTGTGCTATATTATGCAAACGTCAAAAAAGGATGTAGGAAAAATGGCGAATGCATACGAACGACATGATATATCGGATGAATCTTGGGCTAAAATCGAATTTTTGCTGCCTGGGCGCAAGGGAACTTGGGGCGGCAACGCTCGCGACAACCGGCAATTTATCAATGCGGTATTTTGGATTTTACGAACGGGGGCTCCTTGGCGTGATTTGCCACCGAGTTACGGAGATTGGAAAAATACTCACCGGCGTTTTTGCCGTTGGCGTGACAAAGGAGTTTGGGAGAAATTATTGCAGGAATTGATTGACAATCCAGAATTTGAGCTGTTGATGATTGATGCAAGTCATATCAAAGTTCATGCACATGGGAGTGGTGCTCGTGGAGGCAATCAAGATATGGCCAAGACAAAAGGGGGCTCAACACCAAGATACATTTGGCCGTGGATGCGCATGGTATGCCGGTCAGAATCCTTATTACAGAAGGTACCACGGCGGATTGTAAGCAGGCTGAAGCCTTGATTGATAACATCAAAGCGAAGGTTCTTCTGGCAGACCGTGGTTATGATTCGGACGCAATAGTCGAGAAAGCGGAAAAAGCAGGGATGAAGGCAGTTATTCCGCCAAGAAAGAATCGCAAAATACAACGTGAATACGACAAGGAATTGTACAAGTTACGGCATTTTGTCGAAAATGCATTCATGATATTAAAACGTTGGCGCGGTGTCGCAACCAGATATGCTAAAAAAGCCGCTTCGTTTCTTGCTGCAGTACAAATCAGGTGTATTGCGGCTTGGGTCTTTTATTGTGCTGGCCATAGAAAATGTCAGTAATCTTCAGATGCATAACGAACCTCGTCTTTTTCAAAGAATTTTTTGATGGAATCAGGGGCACTCTGTCTTTTTCTCATATGCATTTCAACACTTTGTCTCAAGGCGCCCTTTGAGGTAGGAAGATTCTGTTCCGCCAATCTTGCTTTCAGATCCCGGTTCAGATATTCATCGGGATTCAGTTCCGGAGAATAGCTGGGCAGATAAAAGAGTTCCAGCATCCTGCTCCGGCTCTCCAGCCATTCTGTAAGATATCTGGCATGATGGACTTTCAGATTGTCCACGATAAGAAAAATCTTTCCTTTGATTTCCCTGTTCAGTCTCGTGAGGAAATCCTTGAATACATCGACATTCATTGCTCCCTCGAAGATCATAAATCTCATGTCTCCCCGGTTGCTGACGGCGGAAATCATATTGCAGCGAATTGAGCGATTCACAGATGTTCGCAGCAACGGCGCCGTCCCTTTCGGAGAATAACCTCGCACCTTTGTCTCGCACGTGAGAACAGAGGATTCGTCTGCCCAGAAGATTGTTCCCTTTTCTGCGGCGGCTTTTTTCCGTATGGCAGGATATTCCTCTTTGAGCCAGGCCTCAACTTTGGCGGGATTCTGCTCCCTGGCAAGTCTGATCGGCGTTTTGTAGGTGAAACCAAGCTTCTGCATGTATCTGCGCGCAGTACGGCGACAGATTTGAGCTCCATACTTGCGGGAGACCAACTCCTTGACAGCCTTGGATGACCACAAGGCAAACTTGAATTTCAGCTGATCCGGTGTTCTGTCTGTGATGATTCTTTTCAATTCCGCAAGCTGGAGATCGGAAAGCTTGTGCTTCTCGCCACCAGGTTTCGGACCACGCTTGCCGCCGTGAATTGCCTCTATCCCGTGTTCGGCAAACTTGGCATACCATCTGCCGACTGTGCGTTCATGAACATGACATTTCATGGCGGCTGCGTATTTTGTCTGTCCGGACTTGAACGCCGCATAGACCTTTTTGCGGATAACAGCACGTCCGCATTCCGGCAGGGATTGGACGTTGCTTACGGTTCGTTGTTTTGGTTTTTTCGTTTGCATAATGCGTAATATACCATGCTGACGTTAATTTGTCCAGCACAATAAGAACTGGTTGGAAAATAAATTTCCGGACATCAAGAAACAAGCCAAAACGGAAGACGCAGATATTTTCTGGGGTGATGAAACTGGAATTCGGAACGATGAATCGAAGGACAGAAGTTATTCCCCAAAGGGGAAAACACCTGTTCAGAAAGTGAATCCAGTACCGGAGAAAATCAACATGATAAGCGCAATCTCGAACCAAGGCAAGGTTCATTTCATGTTTTACAAGCACAGCCATCCCATAGGAAAAGGAAAAGTTGAAAGATGATGGTTCTGGATGCAACTTATATTTCAGCCAAAAAACAAGGAGCATCCATGAAACCATCAAA
>CALXRI010000012.1 GCA_944390795.1 uncultured Victivallales bacterium | reverse complement strand
AGGACACCAGGTTCTCATCCTGGTAACACGGGTTCGAATCCCGTAGGGGATGCCATTTTCCCGCTGATCGAGCGATGCCGTTTCCGCATCTCCGTACCGCCGTTTCGGTGTCGTCTGCGGAATGACCGGGATCGCCGTATTTCCGGATGCGCCGCGCAGCCCGCATCCGGAAATTGTCATGAACCGATCCTTTCAGAGGTGTTTCCATGCGTATTTCCCGGCCCCCGGATGCCGTTGTGTCTGTTCTCAGATTCTGACATGGAAAACATTTCAAGGCGCGATGCTCCCCCCGTTCCGCAAAACGCTCATCGCGCTTTCCTTTCACTCCTGCCGCTGTCCGGCTGCGCAAACAGGTCCCGGCAGACGGAATTCCCGATTCCCCCGCGGACTTCTGCTCCGGGGGATATCTCTGGATTTTCTGAAGATGTCCCGCTTGTATTGCAGGATTCCGGAATTATCTTTACTGGTAATGACAACATAACCAGTATGGAGTTTTGCATTATGGCGCTGTATCGTGATACGCCGTTGCCCTTGTATTTTCAGCTGATGCTTGAATTGCGGGAAAAAGTGCTGAAGAAACTGGAGCCCGGCGCAGTGATTCCCTCGGAACGCGAACTCTGCGAACGTTTCCGGGTCAGCCGGATTACCGTCCGCAAGGCGACGGAGGAGCTGACCGCCGGCGGGGAAATCTATAAAATTCATGGAAAGGGGACCTTCAAAACGAGAAATCCGGAATCCTCGGTCCGGACGCTGACGTATGTCATTTACGACATTGCCATGGCGGCTTATCCGGGGAGGGAGCGCGCCATCCGGGCCATGACGGAGGTGGCGGAACGGCGCGGGTATCATTTTGTTGTCCGCGGGTTCAATGCTGCCTCCGGGAACGCCGGTTTCCGCGATTTCGCCTTCCGCGAAAACAACGGCGGCTGCATCATCAGCGTGCAGGAACTGACTCCGGAGGACATTGCCGAAATCCGCAGGAGACGGATTCCCTGCGTATTTATGAATCAATCGGAAGGGTATTGCGTATGCGCGCCCTTTTCCGCGGCGGGCAGGCTTGCGGCGGAGTGGCTGAAACGCTGGAGAGTCCGGAGCACCGCGCTGTTTGTGCCGTCGCCGGATCTGCCGGACAACCGGGCATATCTGGAATCCTTCCGGAAGGCATTCGATTCGGAAGCATCTCTTGCAATCCGCGAATTGCCCTATCAGCGGGAGGCGGCTTCCGCAGCACTGGAGTCTTTTCTGGCGGCGGGGCGGCTTCCCGAAGCGCTGGTCTGCGCGGACGATCTTCTGGCCGCGGGGTGTTCGGACGTTCTGGCGCGGTGCGGACTCCGGGGGAAGGTGTCCCTGTGCGGACTCGGGAACACCTGCCTTGCCGGAGAACTGGGATTTTCCAGCATTGATCTTCATTCGGAAGAGTGCGCGCGCGCCGCGGCGGAACTGCTTGCCGACGTTCTGGAGGGGAAAGCGCCTCCCGCGCCGCATTCCATTGTCATTCAGCCTGAACTCAGGGAAAGGACACTTCAATGAAAATTTCTTTGTTTCACGGTTCGGAACAGTATGCCGTTTTCGAGCACGCCGGCGATTACGGGCGATTTGCAGTCAAGGCCTCCGGATGGATCGGACTTCTGCGGATCTGTTTTTCCGTGCCGGTCCTGGACATGCACGGCTGCTGGGTTCCGGAAAGCCGAACCCCTTCCGCAAGACTGCCCTGGACCGTGGAAAGCCGGAGCGCCGCCCAGCGTGCATTTCCCTTCCTCGCCTTCTTCAATTCCGCCCAGGTCAACCGCCTTTCCGCGGGGCTGACCGATCTCGTGGACGACACGAAGATTCTGGCGCGGATGAATCAGGAAAACTGCACCTATGACATTACGTTTGAAGTTGCGCTCGGAAAGGATTCCGGAGATTTTGAGCTGGTTCTCGATCGGCGTCCGCTCCTCTGGACGGACTGCCTGGAGGAATGGCGCAAAACGCCCGGAGTGAAACTTCCGGCCTTTCCCGATGCCGCATGAGAGCCGGTTTACTGCACCTGGTATGCGGTGCATGCCGCCGTTACGCAGGACTGGGTCGAAGAGAACGCACGGATTGCCGCCTCTCTCGGTTTCAGGACGCTCATCATCGACGACGGCTGGTGCTTCGATGCGATGAAACGCGTTTCCCCGGAGACCATCTCCACATGGTATGAATGGATCGGAGACTGGCGCCTTTCCGAACGGAAATTCCCCGATTTTGAAAACCACAGGAAACGGGTTCAGGCCATGGGCATGAAATATCTGTTCTGGGTTGCGCCGTTCCTGATCGGAGCGAAGAGCGGACTCATCAAAATGATTCCCGGCTGTTTTTCGGAGGAATGCCGCGAAGGCTGCCATACCTTTGACAGCCGGAGCCGGTCCGCCGCGGACATCCTGCTGGACAAAATGAAGCATGTCATGGCGGATTACGGTCTGGACGGATTGAAAGTCGATTTTCTCGATCATATTTTTCCGGATACGGAAGACCCGCGCGGCAGGGATACCGTGCGCTTCGTCCGGAAACTCGCCGAAAGTGTCCGCGCGGTGAAGCCGGACGCTCTGATTGAATTCCGCCAGGCTTATGCAACGCCGGGCATGCTTCCATACGCCACCCAGTTCCGCGCCGGCGACGTGCCGTTTGATTTTCTTGACAATTTCCTCCGCATCCTGCAAATCCGCGTCAGCATGGGAGACGGCGTTCCGGTGCATGCCGATCCGGCTTTCTGGCACCCCCGGGAGTCTCCGGTGAACATCGCAAGGCACATGATCGCGTCTCTCGCCGGAGTGCCGATGCTCTCCATGGATCTTTCCCGGATCGGCGAAATGGAAAAACGGATCATCCGCCACTGGCTCACTTTCTACCGGGAGCACCGGAAAACGCTGAACTTCGGGAAATGGGACATCTCCTTCCTGCCCGGCGGCGCGGCTTATGCAATGGCATGCGGCGGCGCGGAAAGCATTGTCATTCTTCTGGATTCCGCGCATCTGGGCGAGGCGCTCCGGAAGGCGGCGCCGCACGTTTTCATCCTGAACCTTTCTGCAGAAGCGCCTGCGCTTCCGGGAGGGAAAACATGGTCCGGGGAAGGGAACCGGGCCCCGGAGGGAAGGATTCCGCCCGGGGGACTCGGAGAACTGGAACGCTGAAATGTGCGGATTCTCCGTTTCGAGGGATGGTCCGGAGAAAGGCGGTCAGTCGCTTTCCAGGATCACGGTCGCCACGGCGTAATGCTTCTCGTGGCTGATGGAGAGATGAATCCGTTTCACGCCGAGAGCGTCCGCGGTGCGTTTCGCATTGCCGGACAGCGTCATGACGGGGCGTCCGCTGGCTGGATCGCGCAGCACGCGGATCTCCCCGAATGCGCATTGCGCGCCGATTCCCGTGCCGAGCGCCTTGGAGAGAGCCTCCTTTGCGCACCAGCGTCCGGCGAGATAGGATGTTCCCGTGCATTCCGCGCATTCCTCTCCGGTCAGCACGCGGCGCCGGAAGACATCTCCGTGACGGAGGATCATTCTTTCGATGCGCGCGCAGTCCGTGATATCCGTTCCGAGTCCGACGATCATTGCGTGCTCCTATCGTAACAGACGGTGTTCATTGAAGCTGAACGCATTGCCCCGTGAAACGATCAGGTGGTCCAGCAGATGAATGTCGAGCAGCTTCAGGGCTTCGGCGACGGCGCGTGTGAACTCGCGGTCCGCCATGGAGGGCTGTGTGACGCCGCTCGGGTGATTGTGGACGATAATCACGCCGGCCGCTTTTTTCCGCAGTGCGTCCGCGGCGATCGTGCGCGGATAGATCACTGCCGCGTCGATGGTGCCCCGGGAGACGATCTCCGCGTCGATGACATGGTTCTTGGTGTTCAGACAGATCACCATGATGACTTCGTCCGCATAGCCGGCAAGTTTCATGCGGGCGTAGTCAATCAGTTTTTCCGGAGAGGAGATCACGTCCACGTCGCGCACCTTGTTCTCCAGATAGCGGACGCAGATGTCGCGCATGAGGCGGAAGAGCAGCGCGGAGTTGGAACCCATGCCGGAGATCTCGCTGATTTCCTTGGCGTCCGCGTCCATGATCCCGGCGACATCCTTGAATTTCCGCAGGAGCTCCCTGGCGACCGGCTTCACGTCGCGGCGCGGAATGGCATACGTCAGAATCAGCTCGATGATGTCGTAATCGGTGAATCCGTCCCCGCCGGCTTTGAGATACCGCGAACGGAGCCGCCCGCGATGCCCGTCCTTCTCCTGTTCCATAAGTGCTTCCGCTCCTGTTCCGCCTGTCGTTCTGTTTTCATGTAATATAGCTTATGAACTGCATTTTAGCAATGTCACTGTTTCAAAATGCGCGGTGGAGGGAAACATGTCGATCAGGCCGGATTCGAGAACGCGGTATCCCCCCGTCCGGAGAACGGCAAGGTCGCGTGCCAGCGTGTCCGGCGCACAGGAAACGTAGAGGATCCAGCCGATCCGGTTTTTCATGATCTCTTCCAGCATCCGGCGGTCCATTCCGGTCCGGGGCGGATCGGTCAGGAGAAGCGTCTTTTCCGGAGGCATTCCGCGCAGGAGGCGCGGCAGACTCCTTCCCGCGTCGCCCGCAAAGAAGCCGCACCGGTCCGCGACACTGTGACAGGCCGCATTCTCTTTCGCGCACGCGATGGAGCGGGGATCGATTTCCACGCCGCGGCAGCGCATGTCCCGGCGGCGTTCCGCGACGGCGATGGAAAAGCATCCGGCGCCGCAGTAGGGCTCCAGAAGATGTTCCGCCGGACAGCGTTCCGCAAGGGAGACAACCCGTTCCGCAAGGACCCCGGACATTTCCGGGTTGATCTGGAAGAACGACTCCGCGCCCGTCCGGAATTCGCCGAATCCGGCAACGGTCTCCGTCAGAAGCGGCACGGCGGGGCGGACGGAATCCGTGAAGAAGCAGACCCCGTCCGCGGGCGTATGCCGGAATGTCACGGCACGGTCTCCGCACGAAACACGCTTTTTCCATTCGCCGCCCTGACAGGCTTCCTGAATCTCCTTTGCGGCAAGCAGGCAGTCACATACTTCGATCAGGGAGACATTGTCCTCCGCCCGGTATCCGGCGCGAACGGAGCCGTCCGGTGCGTGTTCCAGGGACAGTTTGAGCTTGTTCCTCCATCCCGTCCGGCTTCGCGCCCCTGCGGGCGGACGGACCGCCGCCTGTTCCGCAAGACCGCCGCGGACGAGAAAGGATTCGAACTGACGCTGCTTCCATTCCAGTTCCGTTTCATAGGGAACGTGCGCATAGGAGCATCCGGGACACGGATTCGGACAGCATGTCTCCCTGCGCAGCGGGGAGCATGTCAGGATTTCGGAAAGCACGCCTTCGGAATAACGTTTCTTTTCACCCGTGATCCGCACCAGCACCGTCTCTCCGGGGATTGCGCCGCGCACGAAACAGATCTTTCCGTCCGCCCGTCGCCCGACGGCGCGTCCGCCGAAGGCGAAAGCGTGAATCTCCACTTTGTCCATGTGCATGAGAGTATCTTCCTGCATGATCCGACAATCCGCGAACCCCCTGCGCTTTTTCAGTTGCGCCGCGCCTTCTCCGCGGCTTTGCGCCAGCGCACGGACTCCACGTTGTTTTTCGTCACGCCGATTCCCTCCTTGTACATGATGGAAAGGAACTGCATCGCCACGACATCGCCCTTTTCCGCCGCCATCCGGAACCAGCGGAGCGCCTCCGTGTAGTCGGGGCTTACGCCGTTGCCGTTGTAATACATGTTTCCGACGTCATACATCGCGCCTGCGCTGCCTTCGGCGGCCGCCGCCTTGAACCAGGTCATGGCGCGCGCGTAATCCTGCGTGATTCCGTCGCCGCGGTAGTGCATGCGTCCGATCTGGCGCATCGCGTCACGGCTTTTCCTTTCCGCCGCCTGAACGAACCAGTCGTAGGCTTTCGAAAAATCCTGTTTCACGCCGTCGCCGCGATAAGCGATCATTCCGAGGCGGAACATGTCTTCCGGGCTGCCGCTTTTCTTCACGGATGCTTCCAGGTATTTTTCCGCTTTTGCGTAATCGCGCGCGTCATAGAGCATCCGTCCGACCTTCTCAATGGCATAGGCGTCGCCCTTTTCCGCCGGTTCCAGCAGATACTTCATGGCTTCGGCTGCGGATTTTTCCACGCCGTCTCCCTCGTAATACATCCGTCCGAGAAGCGTCATTGCCGCAAGATCCTTTTTCCCCGCGGCCGCCTTTGCCAGTTCCAGCGCCTTCTTCGAATCCTTTTTCACGGATTTCCCTTCCGCGTAGAGGCGCGCCAGATGCGCCTTTGCGCTGATGTTGTTCTTCGCGGCGGACTTTTCATACCAGACGAGCGCCTCCTTCGGCTTTTCCGCTCTGCGCGCCAGTGCGAGCATGGCATCGGCATCCCCGCCCGACGCAAGCAGCTTCAGATATTTTTCCGGAGAATCCACGGAATTTCGAACAGTCCCCCGCTCATTCAAACCGAGATAAATCTTTGCGGCTTCGGGATTGCCTTTGTCCGCGGCGATTTTGTAATACTGTGCGGCCTTGGCTTTGTCCTTTTCCAGTTTTCCGCAGAGGAAAGAGGCTCTGACGTCCCCTTTGTCGGAAGCGTTCCTGAGATAATTCAGCGCCTGTTCGGGATCCTTTGCTGTTCCTTTTCCTTCGAGATACATCATGCCGCATTCGTACATCGCCTTGACATCCCCTTTGGAGGCAAGTGTCCGGAAGTAGCGCAGGGCGGCTTCGTCGTCGCGCACCAGACTCTTTCCGCTGACATAGATTTCCGCCAGCAGTTTGCTCGACGGCAGATCCCCCCGGTCGGCGGCGGGCCTGAGCCAGCGCACCGCCATCTCGTAATCCTTCGGCGTTCCCGTGCCCTCGAAATACATGGTTCCGAGCATCGCCATCGCCGGGACGTAGCCGAGATCGGCGGACCGGTTCAGGTAATCAAGCGCCTTCTTCTGGTCGGCTTTGACCCCGAGACCCTCGTGATGCATCTCCCCGAGCAGAAACAGACATTCCGGATCCTTTTCCCCGGCAGGCAGAAACTTTGCAGCCATCGCGTAATCCTGCTTCACGCCGCGCCCGTAATAGTGCATTTTTCCGAAAATCGCGGAAACATTGACCCCGGGATAAGCGACGGAACCGGGCATGGCGCGGGAGAGAAGCTCATAAGCCTTTGCATAATCCTGCTTCACGCCGTCGCCTTCATAATACATTTTTCCGAGATACGCCGCGACATGCGGATTGCCGAGTTCGGCCGCCTTGCCGAACAGAAGAAAGGCGCGTTTCCCGTCCCGGACGACGCCTTTCCCCTCATAGTACAGCTGACCGAGCCGGATAATGGAATCGACATCCTGGCGGTCCACGCCTTTCTGGAGCCAGCTTACCGCGACGTCGTAGTTGCGCGGCACATATTTTCCCCCGCTGTAAAGGAGGCTCAAACGATACATGGCTTTCACATCCCCCTCTTTCGCCGCGCGCCGGAACCATTTCAGGGCCTCGGACGCCTTCCCGCCCGTCAGATACAGCTCGCCGACTTTCCGCATCGCATCCGCGCTGCCTTCCTTTGCCGAAGGAAGAAGGAGTCTCAGCGCTTCGGAGCGTTCGGCGTCCGTCAGTTTTCCCGAACGTTCCGCATAGACTTTCCCGAGCCGCAGCGCGGCTTCCCTGTTCCCGCCGTCCGCCGCGATCCGGAAGCATTTCAGCGCTTTTCCGGAATCGTGTCCTCTGTATGCGGGCATGTCGTAAATCAATCCCATGTACCATGCCGCTCCGGGATGTTCCGGAACGGCTTTTTCCAGCGCGAGAAAATATTCCATCGCCCGGTCGTACTGCTTCCGCCTGAAGGCCATTTCGCCGAGAGGGTAGTTCGCCATCGGGACGCTTTCGGCGGCTTGCCGGAAGAATGCTTCGGCATTGACCGGATCTCCGTTGCGGTAATACAGCGTTGCGAGACGGTATGCTCCGTTAGGCGTCAGCGCATTGCGTTTGGCGCATTCGAGGAAGCAGGCTGTCGCCTTCCGGTCGTCCCGGGCGACACCCTTGGCGTCCATGTACATTTCTCCGAGCCGGAGATACGCCTCGGCATCGTGCTTTGCCGCGCGTTCGAACCACTGGAACGCCTCGGTGTAATTCACCGCGGTGCCTTTTCCCTGCTCATACATTTTCCCGAGCATCAGATATGCCGGATGCCAGGCGGTCTCCGCCGCCTTCCGGAACCATGCCAGCGCCTGGGAATCGGACTGCGCGATCCCGAGCCCCTGATAATATGCCATGGCGGTCAGATACATGCAGGCGGCAATTCCGTTTTCCGCGGCTTTCCGGTACCACTGGAAGGCCATGGCCCGGTCCTGAGTCACGACATCGCCTTCCGTGTACAAATGGCCGAGGTATGCCATGGCTTCGGCATTGCCCTGTTCTGCGGCATCGCGGAGAAGACGCACTCCTTCCGCCGGGTTCCGGTCCACGCCGTCGCCGCCTTCCAGAAGGATCGTCGCGACAAGCACGGAGGCGTCGGAAAACCCGCTCTGCGCGGCCCGCTGCGCCCATTTCACTGCAAGACGGAGATTGCGTTGTGGATTTTTCCTGTTCCAGTAGTGCAGACCAAGGGCGAACTGTGCGGTGGAATTGCCGTTTTGCGCTTCCGCCTCGCACTGTTTCACATCGCGCAGATACGCAACAACCTGTGCGCGGACGCTTTCCCGTGTTGCGGGCTGTCCTGTCCGCCGGACCTGAAATTCCGCGATGAATTTTTTCAGCCGGGCGATTTTTTCCGCTTTGGTTTCCCTGCTTTCCAGGATCTCGTCGAGTTCTGCGGACTTGATTTTATAGGCGCGCGATCCCTTTTCATAGCGGCGGTTCATCAGCTTTTCCGCCTGATCCATCAGGTCTGGATAGGAATCCGCTCCCGTGATTCCGAAAGAAAGCAGCAAAACGGCAAAAACAATGCAATTCTTCATAAAACCCATCTCCTTCAGAAAAAAATTTACATCCCGAATTTCAATTTGCAAATTTACAGAAAAAATCAGCGGCAAAAGATTTTGAACGGCCTTTTCCGCAGCATGGAACAGAAATAATCGGAAAGACTCCGCGCGCAGCGAGTCACGGAATCCTCCTCTTCGCACAGCATTCGGCTTCTGACAAACTCTTTCGCATGAAGAAGCGTGACGATCAGAGGGAGTTCCGGATTGCCGCAGCACTCTTCCGCGGCGCGGCGGACACTGTCCGCGGCTTCGGCGCATTCCATCAGACGCGGCGCAAGCAGAAGCTCCGTCACCGGCGGAGCAAAAGGCAGGTCTTTCATCAGCGTCTGGAAATCGACATCCAGACGGACGGATTCAAAAAGTTTGCTTCCTGATCGAAGCGTCAGAATCCCCTCGTCCATATAACGGCGCAGGGGATCCGGAAGACGGGCGGCGATCTCTCCTGGCGGCGGCGCGGCTTTCCCCGACCGGACCGGCCGCATTGCGGCGCGGTTTTCCGCGGCGGTCTCCCGGAAATGGCGCGCAAGCTCCAGGATCAGTCGGATGGAACACTTTTCCGCTTTGATCGCATGCATGGCGGAGATTACCTTGACTGCGACGGCATCGGCCTCTTCCGGGTCCAGCTGCAGTTTTGAAAGCAGAAAGCCGTGCACATCCGCCTGTGTGATTTTTCCCATTTCTCCGCGCGGGCGCCCGCCGGAAAGGAATTTTTCCGCCGCATCGGCGTAACCGGCATCCTCCAGGATGCTGACGACGCAGGACTCTATTTCGGCAAGAGGGATGCTTTTTCTTCCGGACTGCTGAAGATGCTTCTGGAGTGCGAATTCAACGGAAAGGGCGATATCGTCCGCGATCCATGCGTCCGCCGTTCCCGCGTCATGGCAGCTTCTGGCGATCCGTGCGCTCAGTTCGGCGGCATCGAAGACAGCCGACGTTCCGTCCGGATACAGAATGCTGAGAGCATTGGAACTGATTTCTATCATTTTCTGATTTTCCACCCTCTTCTGGAATTGCATAATTATAACATCATGCGAATAAATTGCAAAAGGGTTTTGAAAAAATATCAATCCAAATGTACATTACCGGATCAATTTTTCCGGAAAGGCTGGAGTTCGATGTTTGCAAAGAGAATCATACCGTGTCTCGACGTCAAGGACGGCAGGGTCGTCAAGGGCGTCAATTTCGTCAATCTGATTGATGCGGGAGATCCCGTCGAGGCCGCCAAGGAATACAACAGCCAGGGGGCGGACGAACTTGTCTTCCTCGATATCACGGCGACCAGCGACAACCGCACAAGCATGTATGACATGATCCGCCGGACTGCGGAGCAGGTTTTCATCCCGCTGACTGTCGGCGGGGGGATCCGCACCGTCGAGGACATCCGCAGAATGCTCAACTCCGGCGCGGACAAGGTTTCCCTGAACTCGGCGGCGGTCCGTGATCCGGAACTGATCCGTTCCGGGGCCGAACGTTTCGGCGCCCAGTGCATTGTGCTTGCGATCGATGCCCGCCGCGTTCCCGGCACGTCCGGCAGATGGGAGGTCTACACCCACGGGGGACGGCGCGGAACCGGGATCGACGTGCTGGAATGGGCGAAACGCGGTGTGGCGCTCGGCGCGGGGGAGATTCTCCTGACGAGCATGGACGCCGACGGCACGAAAAACGGATACGACTGCGAGCTCACAAGAGCGGTGGTCGAAGCGGTCGGCGTGCCGGTCATCGCCAGCGGCGGAGCGGGAAATCTGGAACATCTCGCGGAGGTATTCACGCAGGGGAAGGCCGACGCCGTTCTCGCCGCCAGCATCTTCCACTTCGGAACCTTCACCGTTCCCGAGGCGAAGGCGTTTCTGAAGGGCCGTGGCATTCCCGTCAGGATTTGATCCGGACATTATCAGATTTTACACCATAGTCATGGAGAAAGCGAAAATGAGCGACAACAAACAAACCCTCGCGGAAAAGGCTCTGGCGTATCACGGCAGTCCCGTTCCCGGCAAACTCAAGGTCGTAACCACAAAACCCTGTGCGACGCAGCAGGATCTTTCGCTGGCCTACACCCCCGGCGTCGCCGTGCCCTGCCTTGCAATCAGGAAGAATCCGGGCGATGTCTGGAAATATACGAACCGCGCCAACACGGTTGCGGTTGTGAGCGACGGAACGGCTGTGCTCGGGCTCGGCAACATCGGTCCCGAAGCCGGAATGCCGGTCATGGAGGGCAAGGCGGTGCTTTTCAAGACCTTCGCGGACATTGACGCGATTCCGCTCTGCCTCGGAAGCGTCCACGGCGCGGATGGAAAAACCGACGCGGACAAACTCATCGAAGCGGTCCGGACGCTGGAACCTTCCTTCGGCGGAATCAATCTCGAAGACATCGGCGCGCCCGCCTGCTTCAAGGTCGAGCAGACTCTCAAGAAAGTCATGGGCATTCCCGTGTTTCATGACGACCAGCACGGCACCGCGATCATTTCCCTTGCCGGAATTCTCAATGCGCTCAGGCTTGTCGGCAAGAAGATCGAGGACTGCCGTTTCGTCATGAACGGGGCGGGAGCCGCCGGAATCGCCTGCGCCGAATATTACATCGCCGCGGGAGCAAGGCGCGAAAACTTCCTGCTTTGCGACTCGAAGGGCGTGATCCGCAGCGACCGTGCCGATCTCAATCCGGAAAAGGCGCGCTTCGCACGCGACACGGACTGCATGACCCTTGCCGACGCGATCCGGGGCGCGGATGTTTTCATGGGCGTTTCCGTGGCGAAAGCCCTGACGCGCGAGATGGTCGCCGGCATGGCGCCGGGCGCGGTTGTCTTCGCCATGGCGAACCCGGAACCGGAAATCTTCCCGGACGAAGCGCTTGCGGCGGGCGCCGCCGTCGTCGGAACCGGACGCTCCGACTTCCCGAACCAGGTCAACAACGTCCTCGGGTTTCCCGGCATTTTCCGCGGCGCGCTGGATGTCCGCGCGACGGACATCAACGAGGCGATGAAGCTGGCCGCCTCCCGCGCTCTAGCCGAAATCGTCTGCGAGCCGATGCCTGCCTCCATCCGGAAGATTCTCTGTGAAGCCTATCCGGAGGACGCGGCAAACGGCATGTTCGACGGCGAAATTCCGCTCAAGAACACCTTTGTCATTCCGAAACCGTTCGACTTCCGCGTCGTGCCCCGTGTGGCAAGATACGTTGCGAAAGCCGCGATGGAGACCGGTGTCGCGCAAATTCAAATTGACGATCTCGACGCTTACGAAAAGAGCGTCGCGGCAAGAACAGGAAAAGAGTACTGAGTTGAAATGCAGATCATCAGAACCATCAAGGATATGCAGAAGTGGTCCATGGACCGGAAAAAAGAGGGGAAAACCGTCGCGGTTGTTCCAACGATGGGATTTCTCCATGAAGGGCACCTCTCACTGATTGACGCCGCGCGCGCCGCCGGGGCGGACGCCGTGGTCGTGACGATTTTCGTCAATCCGATCCAGTTCGCGCCGAACGAGGATTTCGACAGTTACCCGCGCGATTTCGAGCACGATGCCGCGCTGCTCCGGGAAAAGGGCGCGGATGCCGTGTTTGCGCCGGCCGTCACGGAGATGTATCCGGCTCCGGTCACCTGCATGGTCGTGGAGAACAAGCTCTCCAAAGGGCTCTGCGCAAAGACCCGTCCGACCCATTTCAACGGTGTCACGACGGTCGTTGCGAAACTGTTCAATGCGACGCTTCCGGACATTGCCGTGTTCGGACAGAAGGACGCCCAGCAGGCGCGCGTCCTGAAACGCATGGTGCGCGATCTCAATTTCCCGATCCGGATGGTGATTGCGCCGATTGTGCGCGAAGCGGACGGACTGGCGAAAAGCTCGCGCAACAAATACCTTTCTCCGGAGGAACGCGGACGGGCGCTGGCGCTTTCGCGTTCTCTCCGTGCCGCGAAGTCGATGGTGGAGGCAGGAGAGAAGGATATGGCAAAGCTCACGGCGTTCATTTCAAAGGAGATCGAGGCCGCAGGCGGCAAAGTCGATTACGTGGAAGCCGTGGATGCGGAGGATCTGGAACCGTGTCCGGTAAAGGGGGAGAAGCCGCTCATGATCGCGCTCGCCGCCTGGTTCGGCACGACACGCCTGATTGACAACATCGTCTTCTGAGTCCGGCTCCTGTTTCCGGCATGTGACATCGAAAATGCCTGCACGAAACCGTGCAGGCCGGAAACATTTCAAGCGTGTGAGAGCTGTGCGCCCTCACACGCTTTCCGTTTGCAGTGCGGTTCTCCCGCGCCCGGCAGACTGCATCCGCCTTTTTCTGGGGAAGAATTGAATTCCGCGCAATTATGTCGTCTGCGATTCGATCAGTTCGCGCTGTTCCTCGGAAATTCCGACGAACTTCGGATTGCCCGGCATGATGCCGCGGTGCGATTCCTTGATGAAGTTCACGAACATGCGGACTTCCGGCAGAAGGTTTCCCTCGCGTTCAATCTGCTCCAGCGCATTCTTCGCATTGAGTCCTTCGAAGAAGAAAGTGCGGATCGCCTTGCGGATTGCCAGACGCTGTTCGTTGCTCATGCCGGCCCTGCGGAGTCCGATGGTGTTGGGGCCCGTGATGAAATTGGTTTCCCGGAGCATGCAGAAGGGCGGAATGTCCTGTCCGATGCGCGCCGTCGGCCCGATCATGGCGAGCGCTCCGATCCGGCAGAACTGATGCACCAGGACAAACCCGCTGATGACCGCGCCCGGGCCGACCTGCACATGTCCGGAAAGCGCCGTGTTGTTCGCGATGGTGACCCGGTCGCCGATGATGACGTCGTGCCCGAGGTGGACGAACGCCATCAGCAGCACATGGTTCCCGATCGTCGTCTTGAGGAACTCGAACGGCGGACGGTGAATCGTCACATATTCCCGGATCACGGTGTCCGAACCGATTTCCGTATAGGACTGAATGCCCTTGTAGAAGCGGTGGTCCTGCGGCTCCGCGCCGACGAACGCGCCGAAATAGATCCTGCAGCGGGGACCGATTGTGGTGTACTGGCCGATTTTGACATGCGCGTCAATGAAGCAGTCATCGCCGATTTTGACATCGTCGTCAATGATGGCGTAGGGACCGATCTCGACGTTCTTTCCGATCTCCGCGTTCGGAGAGACTACGGCGGTTGGATGGATTGCCATGAGAGTTCCTTTCCTTATATTGTTTTTCCACTCGTTAATCTAACACAAATCGGGATTCATGCAAATCAAGTTGAGCAAAAAGCGTCAAACATTCGGAGCGTTTTCCCCCGCTTCAGAATGAATTTTCCGGTCCGGGGAACTTCTGGGCGCGGACGTCGTCGGCGTATTCCGTGAACGCGCGGCGGATCTCATCTGCCAGATTCGCGTAGCGTTTCGAATGCTTCGGTTGAAAATCCGTGAAAAGTCCGAGCAGGTCGTTGACGACCTGGACCTGTCCGGAACAGTGAACGCCAGCGCCGATCCCGATTGTCGGAACGCCGACTGCTTCCGTGATCCGTTTCCCCAGTTCGGCCGGCATGCATTCGAGAACCATGGCGAAAACTCCGGCGGCTTCCATCGCCTTTGCGTCGGCGATGATGCGTTCCGCCTCCTCTTCGCCGCGCCCCGTGACGCGGTAGACGCCGGAAGTCTTGATGTGCTGGGGAAGGAGCCCGATATGCCCCATGACGGGAATGCCCGCGTGAACCATCCGCTCGACGGTCGGCGCAAGCGCGGCGTCTCCTTCGATCTTGACCGCGTCGCAGCCCGCCTCCTGAAGATAGCGCGCGGCGTTTTTGAGCGCTTCGCTTTCACTCGCGTGGCAGGTCATGAACGGCATGTCCCCGACGATGAACGCGTCCGGCGCGCCCCGGCGGACCGCCGCGCAGTGGTGCAGCGACTGGTCCAGCGTGACC
The DNA here is from genome assembly GCA_944390795.1 of uncultured Victivallales bacterium. GTDB lineage: Bacteria > Verrucomicrobiota > Lentisphaeria > Victivallales > UBA1829 > UBA11452. The sequence goes on along the minus strand of CALXRI010000012.1, from coordinate 85,432 downwards.
GGAAGCGTGCTTGCGTATCCGAGCACCGCCATTCCGAGCGAATCTCCTACGAGAATGATGTCGATGCCGCACTCCTGCGCCAGTTTTGCCGTCGGCGCGTCATACGCGGTCAGCATTACGATCTTCTTCCCCTCGTTTTTCATTTTCCGGAAAAGCGAAACCGTCGGTTTCCTTGCACTTCCCATATCTTGCACCTCATGAATTGAAAAAATTTTTCTTCCGGATAAAATAACACGGAAACTGTCATTCCGCAATGTTTTTCATTTGAATTTCGCGGAATATGGGGGCATATTGGGCGAAAAAGAGAAATTTGCCGGGCCGGGCGCCTTTTCCGGCAGCCTGTCCGCGCTGAGTAAGCCAGGCAACAAGGAGGGAAAGACGATGTGTGCGAAAAAAATGAAACGCGGGAAAGGAAAAGGCTGCGATGCCCGGAAAACGGCAGTGCGGCGGGTCGTCAGCGGGACGTTCATTGCAAATCCCGCGGGTTTCGGTTTCGTCACGCCTTCCGATGCTTCCGGAAAAGATATTTTCATTCCCCCGAAGGATGTTCACGGCGCTCTTCACGGCGACAGCGTCGAGGTTGAAATCACCGATGAAAACCATGATGAGCGCGGTCCCGTCGGGCGCATTGCCGGGATCTCTGAACGGAGCCGCCGTTTCGTGACCGGCAGCATCATTTCCGAACGGATGCTCAAGCCGCTGGACAGCCATTTTCTCGCGGACATCAAACTGACCGGATCCCTCAAGGGGGCGAAACGCGGCGACTGGGTCCGCGTCCGCCTGCTGGACAACGGTCCGAAGCACACCGAACGTCTGCGCGGAACCGTCGAGGAGAACCTCGGCCGGGCAGGGGAGATCGCCGGAGATCTGCGCGCCGTCGCTTCCGAGTTTCAGCTCCCTCCTCCCTATACGGAGGCGGACGACGCAGCGGCGGAGAAAATCCGACCCCTTGAAATTGAGCGGCGCGATCTGACGAAACTCGTCTGTCTTACGATCGACCCCCATGATGCCAAGGACTTCGACGACGCCGTTTCCATCGGCAAAGGCGAACGGAAAGGCGAAGTCCTGCTCGGCGTCCATATCTCCGACGTCGCGGCATGGGTGCGCGCGGGGACAAGGTTCGACCGCGAAGCGTTCCGCCGTTCGTTTTCCTCCTATCTGCCGGGAATGTTCCTCCCGATGCTCCCGAAAGCCCTGACCTCGAAAATCAGCCTCAGGGCGAATCGCGACTCCCAGGCGCATTCCATTCTGTTCACGATCCGGGAGTCCGATGGAAAAATCCTGAAATCCGAACGCTGCCACTCGCTGATTCATGTGAAATACCGTCTGAATTACGATCAGGTGCAGGCGTTCATCACCGATCCGGATTCCGCGCCGGAGGAGTGGAAAACGCCCCTCCGGCGCAATCTCGCCAGACTTGTCGACATCACGCGGAAAATGCGGCGACTGCGCGCGGAAACCGAACACTTCCTTCCCATTGAAACCACCGAAATCCGCGTGCTCTGCGACGAGGGTGCGAAACGGATCACCGGAATTGAGCGCAAAGTCCAGCGCGAGGCCGATCAGATTGTCGAGGAGTGCATGCTTGCCGCGAATTCCGCTGTCGCAGAGGAGCTGATCGAACGGAAAATTCCCGGCATCTTCCGGGTGCATCCGGAACCGGATCCCGGAAAGCTCGACGAATTTTCCTTTTTCATGGAGAAAACCTTCCGGCTTCGCACCGGCGACCTGACAGACCGTGCGAACTGCTGCGCCTTTCTGGAGAATCTGCCCGCCGATCACCGCAAACCCGTCGTCATCTCCAATTTCCTGCGTTCTCTGCCTCGAGCCTCATATCTGGAGGAAAATGCGCTCCATTACGGTCTCGGGAAATACCGCTACGCCCATTTCACGAGCCCGATCCGCCGTTATCCCGATCTGATCGTGCATCGCCAGCTCTGGGCGGCCGACACGGGAAAGGCGCTGAAGTCCCGGAAGTTCATGGCCTCGGTCGCCTCCGAGTGCAGCATTCGCGAGGAGAAGAACGATGAAGCCTATTTCGAGGCGAACGACCGCCTGAAGATCCACTATCTGCGGATGTGCGGTGTTGAAAACGGACAGACCGCGACATACGAGGGCGTGATCTCGAAGGTTTCTTCCGGCGGGCTTCTCTGCGACATTACCGATCTCGGGATTTACGGTTTCGTTCCGGCGAAGTTCCTGGCTGGCGGCATGAACTACAACCGGAAGGCGCGGAAACTCCGTGCGTCGCGCGGACATGCGGAATACCGTGTCGGCGATTTCATTTATCTGGTTCTGGATTCCCTGGACATGATCCACGGGCGCGCATTGTTCCGTCCCGTGGTCTGATTAAAAAAAATCAGGTTCATACAGCCGGGGCGTTCCGGAGTTATTCCGCACGGAATCCGTAGATTGCGGCATATTTCTTTTCCAGAATTCCCATGAAGCAGTCCGGGTCGATTCTGTTGCAGCCGGTCGAAAGGCGCAGCGTTTCCGCAGGCGTGAATCTGGCGCCGTAGACGTGCAGATTTTTCCGGAGAAAATCCAGAAGCGGGGCGAAATCGCCGCTGCGAATGGACTCCCCGAGGGCGGGAAGTTCCCGTTCCGCGCGGGTCCAGATCTGCGCGGCGATCAGATTGCCGAGCGCATAGGTCGGGAAATAGCCGAACTCGCCCATCGACCAGTGTATATCCTGCAGCACGCCCTGCGCGTCGTTTTCCGGCTCGATTCCGAGATATTCAAAGGATTTCCGGTTCCATGTTTCGGGGATGTCCGCGACCTCGATTCCGCCGTTCAGCATGTCCTTTTCCATTTCGTAGCGGAGCATGATGTGCAGATTGTAAGTCGCCTCGTCCGCCTCGGTGCGGATGAGGGAGGGTTCCACCTTGTTGACCGCGCGGTAAAACGCCTCCGCCGACACGGATGCGAGCTGTTCCGGAAAAAGCGCCTGGAAGTGCGGATAGAAGAACACCCAGAAATCGTGAGAGCGTGCCACAAGGTTTTCCCAGAGACGCGACTGGGATTCATGAAACGCAAACGACGCCCCTTCCGCGAGCGGAGTCCGGTTCAGCTTTTTGTCGATGCCCAGTTCGTAGAGAGCATGCCCGCATTCGTGAACGCTGCTCAGAAGGCAGGAGACCGGAAGCTTTTCAAACACCTTGGTCGTGATGCGGACGTCGTTCAGTCCGAAGCTCGTTGTAAAGGGATGTTCGCTCATATCCTGTCTGCCGCGCGTGAAATCGTAGCCCATGCGTGTGATGACTTCATTCACGAAGGCAAGCTGTTTTCCCGTGTCGTATTCCGCATGGAGGAATGCGTCGTCCACCTGTCCGCAGGCGGCGATTTTCCGGAGCAGCGCACGCTGTTTCTCCCGCAAAGCGCGGAAGATCGGGTCGATTTTCGCAACCGTGCATCCCTCCTCGAAGTTGTCGAGCAGCGGATCGTAGATGTTTCCGGATGGCTGAAAATATCCGGCGTACCTGCGGCGCAGGTCGATCAGCTGCGCCAGATACGGTTGAAAAATGGAGAAGTCGGATTTTTCCCGCGCCTCCGCCCACGCATGATGCGCCTTTGCCGCGGTTCCGGCTATTTTCGCCGCGAGGGTGGCGGGGATGCGGGACGTTTTGCCGAATTCGCGCCGGAGTCTGCGGCAGAGACAGGCTTCAAAGGAATCCGGCGGCAGGTCCGCGGCTTCCTTCGAAGCCTTTTCGATCAGTTTTCCGAAGGTTTTTGACGAGGATTTCTCATGGATGATCTTCGCCAGCGTGCCGATCTGCTCCGAACGGTCGGCCGAGGAGTTGTGCGGCATGAAGGTCTGCTGATCCCATTCCAGCAGAGCCATGGCGGCATACAGATCGGAAATTTCCGCCGCGGCTTCGCGCAATGCTTCGAAATTCTTCATTCCCAGGCCTGTCCGTGCTGTTCAAAATAGGAGGCCACATGCGGGATGACCGGCCTGATGAGTTTTTTGATTGCTTTTGCATATTCGCGGATCTCCCACTGGGCGTGTTCGCTGTCGCGCAGTTCCAGGAAATGAAGCAGGTTGTTCAGGTTCACGGTGCCCCAGAAGGTCACCATCATGTTCTGCGGGAGGACGCCGCGCGCCTGTTCGCGGCAGACGCCGGCTTCGAGCAGACTGTTGTACAACGCAAGGGAGCGCTCATTGTGTTCGCGGATCTGTTTCCTGAGTGCTTCATCCTCAAAATCCGGGCTGTCCACGGATGCCTGGCGGTTGGTTTCCGCCTGTCTGCGGAGTTTCGGGGGGGTGTAGAACTCCAGATCCACCTCGGTGTATCTGCGGGAGATTTCATTGTAGGACCATGTGCGGTGGCGGTGCCACTGGCCGCGGACGAAGAGCGGACAGTGAACGCTGAATGTGAAGACCAGGTGTTCCAGAGGGCTGGTATGCCTGTTGTCGATCAGGTAGTGCAGAAGTGTCACGTCACGTTCATCGATCTCTTTCTTGAGCTTGCCGAAGGAGACGCGCGCTGCGTTGACGATGGTTGCCTCCGTGCCGAGATGGTCGATCAGTCCGACCCATCCCTGTCCGTCAAGGACCTTGACATGGTTTTCCGGCGGAATGTTGAGATGCTGAATGTTGCTCATTGCCTGTCGCTTTCTATGTTGAATTGCTTATGATGACTGTTGATCCTTCTCTTCGAGCCGGGAGTTCGCCTTCTTCAGCTGGAACAGAATCTCATTCCAGGAGGAATAACGGTTTTTCGGATTCTTCATCGTCATCCGGCGGATGACTCCCTCCGTGATGCTGGTGACCTTCACGCTGCCGTTGCGGTCCTTGATGAACGGCAGAGGCTCTTCCGCGTGCATGCGGGCGAGTTCCTGTTCCGTGTCCGCCCGGAACGGCAGAACGCCGGTCAGTATCTGGTAGAAAATGATGCCGAGCGAATACATGTCGGATTTCCATGTGAGTTCCTCTCCGGAATTATATTCCGGGCTGGCATACCATTCCGGACGCTGCCTGAAATTGCGCTCCGTATGTTTCCTGAGCCATTCCGCCAGTCCGTATCCGATCAGCAGGGAGCCTTTCTGGGAATAGAGAATCTTGGACGGCTTCAGATGTCCGTGAAAAATTCTGCTCCGGTTGGCGTCGTCGAGAATTTCCGCTATGGAATACACAATGGCCAGCGCCCGTTTTTCTTCAATCGGCGCGCGTGCGGAGATCATGGTGGCGAGCGAAGGGTATTCCTGAAAATCTGTCGTGTAGTAACAGAATTCTCCGCCGCGCACTCCGCCGCCCGTGTAGGGCAGAAGGGACTTCGGGAGGCGGCTTCCCTGAAATCCGCCGATGATTCCGGAAAATTCCCGCCTTACCAGGGGGTCGTCCTGGGGCTTTTTGAAGATTTTCATTGTGCTGCGCTGTTCGGAATCATGTCTGGTCAGAAGATAGTGAACGGATGCGTCGCAGGCGGAGAGCAGCGCGGAGACGACCATTCCGTCGAGAGGTGTTCCCGGGGACAGGTCGCTGGAGAAGTTCTTCTGCATTCCCGGTGCGACTGAAGGTATGACGGGTGCATAGGAGAGAGGATCCATGTTGAGGGGATCGATCATTTTCACATCCGGCTGTTCCGTTGTCCCCCGGAAGATGAAGGTCATGGCGCCGACCTGAATGGTGTCTCCGTCGGAAAGCGTCACATCCTTCTGATTGATCCGGACACCGTTGAGCCGTGTCCCGTTTGTGGAATGCATGTCGGCCAGAGCGTAGGCGTTCAGATTTGTGTTGAAGTAAACGGCACAGTGGCGGCGGCTGACCTGCGGAACGCCTTCCAGACAGATATGACACTGCCGGTCGCGTCCGATGAATGTCTCCCGGTCGCCGGCAAGATTGATTCGTTTCATTGTTCCGTGGTCGTCGTATTCCAGATACGGCATGTGAGAATCTCCGTTTGTCGTCCTTTATCATAGCATTGCCGGAGGAAACTTTCAAGCCGTTTTCCGGGGATCGGGAAAGTTTCGGAGGAAAAGGGGGAATCTGTTTTTCCGAAACCGGTCCGCGGCGGGGAAGACAACCGCACCGAGTCCATGCGGGACGGCATTCCCGGCAGGCTGCCGGAAGCGGTCTCAGACGGTGAACTCCTCAATCTTCGCGCCGAGATTCCGGAAATCGCGGATGAAGTCCGGATAGGTCACGTTCGCACATTCCGCGTCACGGATGACGGATTCCCCGTCCGCCGCCATGGCCGCGATGGCAAGCGCCATGGCGATGCGGTGATCCTTATGGCTGTCAAGTTCGGCCGAACCCCGAAGTCTTGCGCCCGTAATGGCCATCCCGTCATGGAATTCCTCGACGGTGACGCCCATTTTCCGCAGTTCCGCCGCCATGGAGAAGATCCGGTCCGTTTCCTTGAGACGCGCCTGCGGAACGTTCCGCAGATAGCTGGTCCCTTCGGCGCAGGCGCCCGCGACCGCCAGAATCGGAAGCGCGTCCGGCGTGGCATTGAGGTCGATATCGAAGGCTTTCAGTTTTTCCGGACCTTCGACCGTGGTGATATTGTCGCGCGTTTCTATCCTGACGCCCATGTCCGCCATGTAGTCGAAGATCATTTTGTCTCCCTGCGCATCCTTGAAGTCCAGATTCGGAATCTGGACCTCGCCCCTCGTGACGGCCGCCGCGACAAGCGGGAATGACGCCGTCGAGAAATCCACCGGGATGCGCACGGAAAACGGACTGTACTGCTGCGAACCGAGCACCCGGATCGTAGACAGATCCTTCGCAGCCTCGTAGCGGATTCCCTCCCGGTCCAGCCATTCCAGCGTAATCATGACATAAGGCTGCTCGTTCAGGTTTTCCACATGGATGACCGTGTCGTCTTTCAGCAGCGGCGCGGCAAAAAGCAGCGAGGAGAGAAACTGCGAGGTTTTTCCTTCAATGGAAACTTCCGTTCCATTGATCGGCCCGGTCACGGTGAAGGGACATTTGCCGTTGGCGGATTCCACTTTCGCCCCCATGGTCCGGAGCGCCGCGAGAAGCGATGCCATCGGGCGCGAGCGGAGCGATTCGTCACCGTCGAACGCAATCGGGAAACTGGCTCTCGCAGCAAGCGACGTGAAGAGTCTCAGCCCGGTTCCCGAGTTGCCCATATTGATGGTCTTCGCCGGCTGAAGGAACTTGCCTCCCGTACCGGAAATCCGCCAGATCGTATCGTCACCGCGCTTGATCCATGCGCCCAGAATCGATGCGGCCTGAAGACAGGAAACCGTATCCGCGGAAACCAGGGGCGCCTTGATCGTCGAAGTGCCTTTTGCCAGAGCGGCGAGCACAATTGCCCGGATGGTGTGCGACTTGGAGCCGGGAATTTCCACCTGACCCGATATTTTCGATCTGCTTACAGCTATTTCCATTTCAAGACCTTTCCCATTGTAAAATTTTCACCTCTCAATATACGCCGTAAACGGTCGAATGTCAATCCTTTTTCGCTTGTTTGTCCTTTCCGGATACGGGTTCGGAAAGGACGGTGCGGAAGATCTGAACCGTGAACAGTTTCAGACGGTCGTTCCGGAAGAGTCTGCCCGGAAGAGTCCGGTTTGTTTCGAACACCCTGGCAACGGAGTCATTGCTCAGAACGCGGAAATACAGTCCCAGTACAGTGTGAAATTCCGCAATGCCGTTTGCGCGGCAGAGCGCCTCGACCCGTTCAATGGAATCTGCTTTCGTCATGAAGATGATCCGCTTGTCCCGCGGCAGCCATGCGAGTTCCTCCGGCAGCCAGAACACGTCCGTGACAATGGTTTTGACTTCCGGATTGTTCAACGTTCTGACCAGATCCTGCGAAAAAGTCTTTTTGCAGAGGAGGAACCCGTATCCGGCCGCATTTGCGGCGACCGAGGCGAAAATCAAGGCGGCTGTTCCATACTTCGCCATCCTTGAAAGTTTTCCCGAGGCAAGCAGATGAACGGTCAGGACGCAGATGACGGGAATCACGGTTATGAAATGGCGCCCTCCCCAGAAGATTCCCACATGCTCCTCATTCAGAAGCAGCGGCGTTGCAAGAACGACTCCGGCTGCGCACCAGGCAAGGAAACGCACATCCCTGCCGCTTTCCCGGAACAGAAGCACAAGAGAAAAGACGCAGGGCGCAATCAGAGGAAGATGATCCAGCAGGGATTGATGGATGAGGCGTCCGCTGTCGTTGGCCGCGATGTTGTAAACAGTGCTGAAAAGGCAGGCCAGGACAGTCAGCGGGTAGAAGACGAATTCCGCATATTCCGCCGTTTTGCGCCAGGAACAGAAAATTCCCCCGCCGATGAGCAGAACTGCCGGCAGGCCGTTCAGAATCGGAAACGGCATGCTGAGAAGTGTCAGATACATGCTGTAATCGCGCAGTTTCGCAATCCAGAACGGATACTTTCTTACTTCGCCGAGTCCGGAATAGACCACCGCGTGCAGCCCGAAAACCGAACCGGAATCCGCATGGTTGAAAATCATCAGCGGCACAAGCACAAGCAGAGCCCCGGCGCCGAATGCCCCAATACGTTTCCATGAGAAGCGTGTGACCGCCAGCGCGAGCATGACAGCCGCGGTCAGAATGAGGCCCTCTTCCCGGAACAGCGTGGAGATTCCGCAGGCGACTCCGGCGCAAAGAAGATAAAGCGGTTCCTTCGGCGAGGCCGTCGCCCTGAGGGCGAGCCAGATGCCCAGTGTCGCGAAAAATGCGGCTGTCGTGGGTTCCAGAAAGACACCGGAATAAAACAGAAACGGCGTGCCGAAGGCGCAGAGCAGCATGGTGCAGGCCGCGTTTCTCTCGTTCATGCCGAGTTCTTTTGCGATCCATCCGGCGGCCAGAATGGAAAGCAGACCTCCCGCAAGCGGAATCAGAATCAGTCCGAGCTGTCCCGCCGCACGGTAAAGGAAGCTGGCAGTCCATGGGAAAAATGCGGTGTAGCCCGAACGCCACCGTCCCTCCCTGTTCTGCACAAAATAAGGCGGAGGATAGGCGCGAAGCCCTTCTTCCGGAACTTCCCGGAGCCCTGCCAGCGGATCGGGCAGAAACGCTTCTCCGGTTTCCGCATAGGAGCGTACCGCATTGACGCGGTTGCCCTCGTCGCTGATCCAGATCGAGTCGTGCGGCAGGATTGCGACGAAGAGAGCCAGATAGAGAATCGCGGCGGCTGCGAATGCAAACGGGAAAATCCTTTTCCGGAACAGTTCAACATACGGAATCATGATGCCTTCCTTCCTGATTGTGACGGCGGTTTCTGAAAAATAGTTTTGATTCCCCGGGAAGTCAAGCAGGAACGAAAAAAAAACGAAGATGCCAACAGACGCATTGACAACTCGGCTTTGCCTGTGTATATTCCTCTTCCGAACCATCGGTCCAGAGGAATGAAGAGGGCATGAAAAGTCTGCGTGCGTTTGAAATCGTGGAATACATAGAAAAGCGCAAGTTCTGTTCGCTTGCGGAACTCATGGAGAAATTCCATGTCTCCCAGGCGACGATTCACAGAGATGTCGCCGCTCTTGTCCGCGACGCCAGAATCCGCAAGGTTCACGGCGGCGTCGCTTCGCTCTCCTCCGCGCAGACTCCTCCTCTTTCCAAGGACATCATGCCGTCCCATTACCGCGACCGCATGAATCTCGACATGCCCGCGAAAGAGGCGGTCGCACGGAAGGCCATGCGCGAAATCTCCGACGGCGACATTATTTTTCTGGATTCCTCCACGACGGTCTATTATCTGGCGCGCATGCTGGAAAAATCCTCGTTCGCAAATCTGACGGTCATTACCAACTCCGTGCTGATTATTCAGGAGTTCACGAATTTTCCCGCAAACTATTTTCTTGTCGCGCTCGGGGGCAACTTCGATCTTCAGCTCAACGCCTTTCTCGGGCAGGCCGCAATGCGCGAACTGGAATATCTGAAGATCGACAAATCATTCATTTCCGGCGTCGGAATTACAGAAGCCGGCGTATTCTCCCGGCATGAGAACCATACCTTCTTTCTCCACCGGATGCTGGAGCTTTCAAAAACAAACTATCTGCTGCTGAACGGTTCCAAATTCGGAAAGAGCGGACTCTTTGCCATTGCGCCGCTGACGATGTTCGACAGAGTGATTTCCGAACAGAAACTTCCTCCTTACGCCGAATCCGTCTGCCACAGGAAACGGATTCACTGAGCATGCTTTTCCTGGTTTTTTCCTCACCTCGCGGCGTGATTTCCGGGATGCCTCGGCAGATCCCGTTCCGTCATGTCCTCCTGCGGAGATGCGGGAAGATGATTTCTCAATCACGGGATGCTTGAATTGTTTATGGTATTGCACGACGCGGAATGAAAGAGTTGTTTAACGGCGTCCCGTATGAATTAACATATTGGAGTTGAAAAGGAAAGAGCTGAAAAAAACAGAGAAATATCGGTTTTGAGTTTGATTTTTTTTAATTCGGGCGTTACATTATTCATGATCCCATGTTACAATTCAATTAATTCTTACAGGACCACAGCGCATGTTTAAAAGAATATGGACCCCGGAAATGATCCGGGAGTATATCCTTTCCAGCAATGGAAAAGAACCTTTGAATTCCCATTATTACTCCACGAATCATCCCAGCATCTATGCGGCGGCGGAACGGATTTTCGGCTCCTGGGGAAACGCGATCACCGCGGCGGGACTGGATTACAATGCGATCCGGAAATACAAAGTCTGGACCCGGATGAGAATTGTGCAGACGATCCGCAGAAAAAGTAAATCCGGCGATCAGCTTTCCAGTCAATACGTGCAGAACAACTGCAAATCCCTGTATATGGCGGCGGTTCATCATTTCAAATCCTGGGGCAAGGCGATTCAGGCCGCCGGGCTTGACTATGCGAAGATCCGCATGCGCCGGAGCATGACCGAGGAACAGATCCGCATGGAGATCATCCGCCTTTACCGGAGCGGCGAGGATATGGCATACTCCAATATCCGGAAAAACCATCAGTATCTGCTCGCCTACGGCATGAAGAAGCTCGGCGGCGGAAGCTGGGCGGAGGCGCGCCGGGCATGCGGGATCACCGAAAATTTCCGTCTTCCGAAAGCGAAGCGCCGTCCTTCGAGGGTCAGAGTCCGGAAGTGCTGGCAGCCGAGTCTTTTTGACTGATTCCGGATCGTTTTTTCCATTTTCCGCCGGAATGGAATTTGACTTTTTCCGGCGGCGGATTATGTTACGGAAAAGTTATTGAAGATGCCCCCATGAGGGAGTAGTTGGCGCGCCTCTCGCGCGCGGCAAGTCAACATACCGGCCGTCAGCGGCCTGGCTTGCCTGAAACAATGAGACTCATGTATGACCGGGATGGTTGTACACAGAGTCTTTTTTTATGGCCCGTGTCCCCCGTTCCGGAGAAGACGGGTTTTCTTTTTGCCATGAAAGCGGGAGGCAGGATGAAAGAGGTGTTCATGGAGTCGCCGCAGGAGGTTCTCCGGCGGTTCGGAACGGATGAGGCGGCCGGTCTGCGGCCGGAACAGGTTGCGGAGAACCGCCGACTTTACGGCGTCAACTCTTTTACGGGGAAAAAGCCGGAATCATTATGGAAACGGATCTTCGCCGCGGCCTGCGAACCGATGCTGCTGATGCTGATTTTCGCGGCTTTGATTGCGCTCGGCGTCAATGCGGCGCGCGCCTGTTCCGGAGGGGAGGCGAATTTCCTGGAATGCGCCGGAATTTTCGCCGCGATTCTCCTTTCCGTCGCGATCACCGTGATTATGGAGGGCAGGAGCGCAAAGGCGTTCGAGGCATTGAGCAGAATCAGCGATGAGGCGCCGGTCAAGGCGCTCCGCGGAGGCGAAATCGTGCTGATTCCCCGGCATGATGTGGTCGTCGGGGACATATTGAGCGTGGAGACAGGAGACAAACTGCCCGCGGACGGACGCCTTCTTTCCAGTATGGATCTCAGTGTGGATGAATCGATGCTGACCGGCGAGAGTCTCCCCGCTGACAAGGATGCCCGCATCGTGTTTGACTGTGCGGGCGTTCCGCTGGCCGAGCGGCGCAACATGCTTTACTCCGGCACTTTCATCACCGGCGGACATGCCAGGATGATCGTGAGCGCGGTCGGAGACCGGACGGAATTCGGCCGGATCGCCGGCGAGCTGGCTTCCGTGGAAAAGAGCGACACTCCGCTGCAGGAGAAGATGGCGAAACTCGGCAAGCGGATCGCCGTTCTCGGCTCTCTTGCCGCGGGTGCGGTTTTCGCAATTCAGCTTGTGCTGTTCCTCCGGAACGGAACAGCCTCGCTGGATACGATATCGAATGCCTTCATCACCAGCATTGTCCTGATTGTCGCGGCGGTGCCGGAAGGACTGCCGACGATTGTCGCCGTTTCGCTCGCAATTACCATCATCCGGATGTCGAAGCAGAATACGCTTGTCCGGAAAATGATCGCCTGCGAGACGATCGGCTGCATCAATGTGATCTGTTCGGACAAAACCGGGACGCTGACGCAGAACCGCATGACCGTGACGGATGTTTGTTCCGGGGGAGTCCTTTCCGTTCCCCGCGATTTGAAAAACGAGTTCCTGACGGAGAACTTCTGCGTCAATTCCACCGCCGAGGTGTATTTCCGCGAAAACATGCCTCCGCGTTTCATCGGCAATCCGACGGAATGCGCGCTGCTTGCCGCCGCGCACGAGGGAGGCGTGCAGTATGCTTCGCTCCGCGCGCAGGCGGAAATCCTGCATGTTTTCCCTTTTTCCTCCGAGACCAAGCGGATGGTCACGGTTGTGAGGCGTCCGGACGGCGTCCGCGCCTATGCCAAGGGCGGGCCGGAGAGGATTCTTGCCATGTGCGCCGTGGCTCCGGAGGAAAGGCGGGCCGTCGAGGCGCGGATCGGGGAATTTCAGCGAAAAGCGGGCCGCGTCCTGGCGTTTGCGCACCGGGATATGCCGGAAATGACGGAATGTGCCTGCCGCCGGGACGAGATTGAGCGCGATATGTGTTTTGACGGGTTTGCCGTGATTTCCGACCCGCTCCGCGCGGATGTGCCCGCCGCGGTGAAACGATGCCGGAATGCCGGAATCGATCTGAAGATTCTGACCGGCGACAATCTTGCGACCGCGTCCGCAATCGCCGGTGAACTGAACCTGCTTGACGCTTCGCATGGTGCGGTCGATGCGGGAAGTCTGGAACATCTTTCCGACCGGGAATTCGCCGACGCTCTGTCGCGCGTGCGGGTGATTGCAAGGAGCACGCCTCTGGTCAAGATGCGGGTTGTCAACACGCTGAAGAAACTGGGCAACGTGGTCGCCGTGACCGGGGACGGGATCAATGATGCGCCGGCGATCAAGAACGCCGACGTCGGCGTGGCGATGGGAATCACCGGCACGGAGGTTTCCAAGGAGGCGAGCGACATTGTTCTGCTTGACGATTCCTTTTCGACGATTGTCCGCGCGGTGCAGTGGGGACGCGGCATTTACGAGAATTTCCAGCGCTTCATCCAGTTCCAGCTGACGGTCAATCTCTCCTCCGTTCTGGTGGTTCTCGCCTCGATTCTGCTGGGATTCAAAACGCCGTTCACGGCGCTCCAGCTGCTCTGGGTGAACCTTATCATGGACGGGCCTCCGGCGCTGACGCTCGGACTTGAGCCGATCCGCGATGATCTGATGAAACGCCGTCCCGTCGCCAGGGACAGCAGTATTGTTTCCCGCGGGATGCTCCAGAACATCGTTCTGAACGGCTGTTTCATCGCAATTGTTTTTCTCGCACAGGAACGGTGGAACTTTCTCGGCGCGGCGCCGGAACAGGAAAGCACGGTTCTGTTCACGCTCTTTGTCGTATTCCAGCTCTGCAATGCCTTCAACTGCCGGGAACTTTCCGGGGCAAGCGTCTTTCGGAACCTGGGGCGGAATCATCTGATGCTGGGAGTTTTTGCACTGACCTTTGCTTTGCAGGCGGTCATTACGCAGTTCGGCGGAGCATTCTTCAACACCCGTCCCCTTCCATGGACGCTTTGGGCGGGGATCCTCTGCACAGGAGTTTCCGTAATCCTGTTTGCCGAGTTCGGCAAAGGCATACGGCATCTGTTCTTCCGGCGCGGGATTCAGTGAAGGGGAATTGCCCGAAACTTCACAGCCAGCTTTGTATTCCCCGTCACAGGGGCGAATGCGCTGTTTTTGACAAAGGGCGCCCAGAGGATTGCTCCGCGGATGTCCCGGAGCAGAGGGTGTGTCCGCCGCAGCTCAGGCGGCATGCCCGCGTCGGAAAAAAGTTTTTTCAAAAGTACGGATGTCTTCCGTCCGAACGGAATCATGCGGTCTCCCGCTTTCCAGATTCCGACGGTCAGCGGCGCATCCAGCATTAACGCATCGAAATACGCCGTGCTCTTGTCCGTTGTGAACAGGAGATTTTCCGGCGGGAGGAGTTCCGCCGTGAGCTGGAAGGAGCCGAATTCCAGGCGGTTTGTCTTCCGGATGTCCCAGAGAACATCCGGAAGTGGCGGCTGGACGGATCTTTGCACGCATTCCACTTTCTCTCTGCGGATTGCAAGAAGGATTTCCTTCTGTCCGGCAATCGGGATCAGCCGTCTCCGCCCGGTGTCCGGGCGCGCCAGAGCGGTTTGGAAGCGTTCGATCAGACGGGCGTCCGGCACAATGTCGCACCCCGCTTTCTCGGAAAGAAAACGCCGCAGCACGCGCGGAAGCAGGGCCGGGGGCAGCGCGCGCCAGTCGTCCGGAACCGACAGCGCGGCGAGGGAGGCGTAAGCCTGATCCGCGGCATCCTCCAGAAAGGCGGCGTCCGCGTCCAGCGTCCGGACGGACTGGAGGATGCCCGCTTCCGCGAACGGAAATGCCCTGCGGATCTCCGGCAGAAGGCGGTTCCGGATCAGATTGCGCTTGTAGACGGACGAGCGGTTGGTCGCATCGCGCCGCCACTTCCGGATGTTCTGTTCGCGCAGGAACTCTTCCAGATCGGCTTTTGTGTTGTCCAGAAACGGCCGGATGAACGTGATGCGCCCGATTTTCTGGACGGGCCGCATGGAGCTGAGCCCGGTCGAATTGGAACCGCGGAAGAGCCGCAGCAGCACGTTTTCGATCCGGTCCCCCGCGTGATGGCCGAGCGCGACAAGGGACTGTTCCGGATTGAAGACGATTTTCCTCCAGTATTCCAGACGGATGCGCCGCGCCGCCTCCTCGTCGCCTTCGCCGCGCAGGCGTTTGCGCGGGACGTCAATATGAAATGTTGACAGGGGAATCGAATGCTTTTTACAGATTTTTCTGCAGAAATCCGCATCGGCGACCGAAGCCCGGCCCCGGAATCCGTGTTCGAAGTGAACCGCCTCCAGAGTATAGCGCGCTTTTTCCCTCTCCGCTTCAAGAAAAAGCAGCAGCGCCAGGGAATCCGCGCCGCCGCTGAGGGAGCAGTAAACCTTCCTCCCGTTCAGGAGGGGAATGATTCCGGGCGGAAAAGAGAGTTTCATCGTTTGCGCCGATGCAGAAAAGCCGGGTTTGAGGCCCGGCATATTTTTTCCTGCGGGTGGAATCAGGCGTTCAGCGCGTCTTCAAGTGCCTTGACAAGCGTCGCTTTGTCCTGCACGCCGTTGAACTGCTTGACAACCGCGCCGTCTTTCAGAATGAAGATCGCCGGGATGTTGCGGACCCCGAATTTCACGGTCTGCTGCTGCACGTTGTCGACGTTCGCCTTGAGGATCAGCGCCCGGTTGCCGATTTCCGCCGCGACCTGGTCCAGAATCGGGGAGAGCATCTTGCAGGGGCCGCACCATTCCGCCCAGAAATCCAGCAGGCAGACGCCTTTTGATGTTGCTTCATCGAAATTTTCCGCTGTGACATGTATGACTTCGCCCATGGCCAATTCTCCTTGTTGTTTGTCCGTTATGTTTCTGTCCTATAACTAAAGCTTAAATCCGGAATTTGTCAAGTCCCCAAAGTCCGGATTTGCGAAAATCTCAGCAGTCCAGATAGGAGCATGTGCCTTGAAACCGGCAGCGGGAACAGCGCGCCGACTCCCGGCCCGGAGGAAAATCCTCCAGCGAGTCCGCGGAGGACGGCAGATGCGCCAGCATCCGGGCCGCCGATTCCCGGATCAGCTTTTCCGGGGCGGGGGAGGGACGCAGCTCCTCTTCCGAGAATTCCGGTCCGCATTGCATGACGGCATGACATGTGATGCGCTCCGTGCGGAAGCGCCCCGATGCGTAGCTTGCGAACAGGGAATCGCCGAGCGCGCCGGCATCTGGTTCCCCGCAGGAATATCCGGTATGCGGAAGGTCGCTTTCCGAGGGAAAGAGCGAGAAGGAGAGGAAAACGGCTTCTCCCTGATCGAATGCATGAATGCGCGGACGCAGATAAACGGGGATCGCTCCGCAGTGCGTCAGCAGGAATGCCGGAGGGACGCGCCACGCAAGCGCATCCGTCCGGAGAATCCGCTCCGCCAGCGACGAAGCGGGAAGACAGGAGAGGAATTTGCGGAAGAACTGTTTGCATTCCGCGATGATCTGCCGTCTGCCGGAGAAGCGGCGCGTCCTGTAGTAAAGATCGAAAAAGGAGAGTTTTTTCGGATCGGTGAGATCTCTCTTCTCCGCAAGGAAGGCTTCGGCGAGAAAGATCCTGTGGGAGAGGCGCAGTTTCAGCGTATGGATCAGCTCGTCCGCATAGCGGTGTTTCGGGACGGTCCGCAGCTGGAGAAGCGCATCCGAAAGCGATTCGGAAAACAGCTCCTCCAGCCACGCCGGAAAGGTCCGGAGGTATTTCTCCGTGAAGGCCTTCCGCGCGATCGGAGAGGCGGAGGCGTCCCATCCTCCCTGCGCGATGTAGTAGCGGATCAGATATGCGCGACGGCAGGTGTGGAAGATCCGGTGCTTTTCCGCGGACCAGGAAAACGTGTCCTGTGAAATGTCCCGGAGCCACAGCGCGGACTGCAGGACGCTTTTCCGGAAATCGTGCATCAGAAACTGGCCGGCAGATAATAGAGTCTGCCCTGCTGCGGGCGGAATGAATTTGCGGATTCCCCCTGCAGGGAGATGTTCACGGGACGCGTTTTCGCGCTCAGCAAATCGAAGAGCCTGGAAAAGGAGAAGGACTCCTCGTATTGGATGACGGTGTAGGATCCGCTGATTTTCGCCATTCCGGCGGCCGCCGCCACGGCATCCTTGAAGTAGCCGAGCTTGTCGACGAGTCCGAGCTGCAGAGCCTGCCCGCCGTCGAAGACCCTGCCGTCGCCGATGATGGAGCTCTTTATTTTCTCCGGCGGGATGTTGCGCGATTTTGCCACGATGTTCACAAACACGTCGTAGGTGTTGTTCACGAGCTTGCGGATGACCTCGATCTCCTGCGGCGTTCTCGCCCGTCCGCCGTTGAGCATGTCCTTCATCGGACCGGACGTGTAGACTTCCGACTGAAGCCCGATTTTCTCGAAGAGCTTGTGATAATTGTAGGTCGCGATGATGACGCCGATGCTTCCTGTGAGCGTCAGCTTGTTGGCGATGATCGGACGGCAGGCCGCGGCGATGTAGTAACCGCCGCTTGCCGCGATGGAGTTCATCATGGCGACGACCGGTTTCCGGGTGCGGACATTCAGGATCTCCTCATAGATTTCATCCGAGGCCGTGACTTCGCCGCCCGGCGTGTTCAGGTTGATGATGACCGCTTTGACCGCCGCGTCGGACGCCGCCCGGCGCAGCTGCGCCCGGATGTAGGAGGAGACCGCGGTGTCGTAATACGAGCCTCCGTCCTCGGAGACAATCACGCCGTTGACGTTGATGACGGCGATTTTATTCTGAGAATGGATGCTGTCGAATCCCTCCACGTAGATCTCTTTGAAATTCCTGCCTGACGCATATTTGAAGGCGGAGGTTTCACTGGATTCGAAGTCTCCGATCTTTTCCGAAAGGATTCCGAGAAAGCCGATTACGAACACCAGCGCGACTCCGGACGCCGCAAGCAAGGCAAGAGCCGCCAGCGATCCGATCAGACAGCCTCTGCCGGCGCATCCGGAACGTTTCCCGTTCGCGGCAGAAGGCGCATGGGGGTCCGCATTCGCTTTCGTTTCCGTCGGAATGAGTTCTTCCTCCATGATGGCGGGATCCTTTCAGTAGGTTTTGACGCGTTCGGGTTCTCCGGCTGTTCCGCGGAGTTCCAGCGCCGTGTTCTTGTCATAAAAGGCGCAGACGGGTGTCATGCAGCTTGCGGAGGCGGCGGACAGCCCGAGAAGAAACGCCTCCATCGGATCGGTTCCGTTCACGATCTCCGAGAGCATGACCGAGGAACAGGTGTCGCCCGCCCCGATCGTGTTTTCCACATGGGAGATCTGCGGCGGCGAAAGGCGGTAGAGCTCCTTCCCGTTGAAGAACCATGCGCTGTCCGGTCCGGCCGTGACCGCGATCAGATCCAGCGGATAGCGTTCGCGACAGCGTCCGACGGCGCGGAGGATGTCCGTTTCCGCGGTCAGTTTGAGGATCTCCTCCAGATTCACCTTCAGAAGGGATACCCCAGCCTGGAGCGACTGTTCCACATTCATGAACGAATCCAGAAGAATGAATTTTCCGCTCTTGCGCGCCTCTCGGATCAGCGACGCGTAGAACTCCTGGGGAACGCCCGGAGGATAGGTGCCGCAGACCGCGAGCGCATCGGATTCCGGAAGCGCCTTCACGCCCATTTCGAAGAGTGTGCGGACCGTGTCCTCCGGAATGGGCGCGGAAGGTTCGATCAGTTCCGTCACGGAGTGCGGATTCGCGCTGATGACTGTCGTGCAGACCCGTGTTCCGGCATCGGAGAATGCCGTGAAATGTCGGATCTCCTCCCGGTCGAGCACGCCGGTGAGAAGTTTTCCCGTGATTCCACCCGCGAATTGCAGGACGACCGTCTCCGCCTTGCCCCATGTTTTCGCGGCTCTCGCAAAGTTGATCCCTTTTCCCGAGGCGGTGCGCTCCGCCTTTGCCGCGCGATTGACTCCGCCCTGCACCACTTCGCTGAAAAACAGAGTCTTCTGCCATGCCGGATTCAATCCGGAAACAAGTATTTTTTTCATGTGTCTGGTGTCCTTGATTTTGGATGGAAACTTAACATGGAAGAGAGCCTTTGTCAAATTCCCCTCCGCAAAATGGAGGAAAATGAATCCGTCTCCGGAATGCCGCTTTCCGAAGACGCCGCTTTCCCTGTTCCTGTTTCCCTTCTCTCCGGATGCCGGAGGCGGTCCGCATTGTCAGAATCAGGATGGCGGAAGCCGGTCCGCCCTGATTTTCCGGATCGTATTGCTTGTGGAAAGGCCCGGCACGAACCGGATGAAGCGGATTTCCGTTCCGGACTGCTGAAGCGCGGCACGTTCATCGGGGTCCAGCGTTTCCACAGTATAATCGCCGCCCTTTGCGTAGCAGTCCGGCTCCAGCGCGGCGATTTCGCGGTGGCAGCGCGTGCCGTCGAAGATCAGAACCGCGTCCACATATTCCAGCGAGGCGAGCAGAAACGCGCGGTCGTATTCCGTATTGACCGGGCGCGACGGCCCCTTCAGCTCCCGGACGGACGCGTCCGCATTCAGAAGCACGATCAATGCGTCGCCCAGATTCCGCGCCGCGAGCAGATATTCGGCATGGCCCCGGTGCAGAATGTCGAAACAGCCGTTTGTGAGCGCAAGTTTTTTCCCCTCCTTCCGGAGAGCCTGCCGCCATTCGGCGGCTTTGCCTGTGTCTGTAAAAATCTTGTGTTCGGGGGAAACGATTTTCGTCATGGATTTTCACCTTCCGCGGATTCGTCCGCGTTGCTGCGCGGCATGAACACGGTGTCCTCGATTTTGAATTCCTGCGCGTTGATTCCGAATTTCCGCAGCGCGCGCGTCACGGCGGAGAGATCATATTCCGAAAGCGGATCGTTGACGGTTTTCCGTGCGGAGGTCAGGTCCGCCGCCGAAATGAAGATGTTGGAGAGTTCCAGTTTCTGGTCGAACGCGTTGCGCGCATAAGTTGTGGACGCCAGATAGGAAGTGGAGAATGTTCCGTCGGTCGATTTCAGTTCGTCGGCGAATGCGCCGCCGTCGGATGCCTGCGCCGTTACCGCCTCGTCGTCCTGGGTGAATTGAATCCCGTCGCCGTCGTTCTGCGCTTTTTCCAGAAATTGTGCGTTTCTGCCGCTGCCGCTCCGGCGGATGTTGACCCATTCTGTGATGTGCTGCGGCTGGACCGCGCCGAACGCGTTGGCGGTCATTTTCCGCTCGGCTTCAGTCCGTGTGTCAATGATGTTCCTGATTCCGGAGATGCCCATGACGGAGACCATGATTACGCCGAGCAGAACCGCCGCGATGGCAAGAAGGGAGATCAGAAGCTCGGCAACCGCCTGTCCGTGCTCGTGCCTGTCCCGCCGGAACCGTTTCATCGGATCGTCTCCCGTCAGATGTTCCATGCCTGCGCCGCCGCGTCGGATGGCATCCGCCAGTCCCCGCGCGGGGAGAGGCTGATCGAACCGACTTTCGGGCCGTCCGCCGAGCAGCTCCGCTTGAACTGCTGCGAGAAGAAGCGCCGGAGGAAGGTGCGCAGGAACGTCCGCAGCTTTTCCTCCGGATACTCGTTTCCGAATGCGCGTTCCGCCAGAAAGAGCAGCTTCTCGGGCGGCGCGCCGTATTTGATGAAGTGATACAGGAAGAAATCGTGAATCTCGTAGGGACCGATGATGTCCTCGGTTTTCTGGCGGATTGTTCCGTCGGGGGCGGCGGGCAGAAGTTCCGGACTGACCGGCGTGTCGATGATGTCGCGGAGAATATTGCGCACGGGGGCTTCGGAACGGTCGCCGACCCATGCGATCAGGTAGCGGATCAGCGTTTTCGGCACGGAGCAGTTCACCGCGTACATCGACATGTGGTCGGCGTTGTAGGTGCACCATCCCATCGCGATTTCGGAGAGGTCCCCGGTGCCGACGACGAAGCCGCCTGCCTGATTCGCCACATCCATCAGGATCTGTGTCCGTTCGCGCGCCTGCGCGTTCTCATAAACCACGTCGTGCTCGTCCGGATCGTGCCCGATCGAACGGAAATGTTCCAGACAGGCCTCCTTGATTCCGATTTCGCGGAGTTCCACGCCGAGGAGACCGCAGAGGTTCACCGCATTGCGGTAGGTCCGCCCGGTCGTGCCGAATCCCGGCATCGTGACGGCGAGCGTGTCCGTCATCGGGCGCCCGAGCAGTTTCATCGTGTTGACGCAGACCAGCAGCGCGAGGGTCGAATCCAGACCGCCTGAAATGCCGATCACGGCTTTTTTCGCGCCAGTGTGCTCGATCCGCTTCGCCAGTCCGGCGGACTGGATGGCGAAGATTTCCGCACAGCGTTCGTCGCGGCAGGCGTCGGACTGCGGAACGAACGGCAGGCGCGGCACTTCGCGCTGAATGTCGCTCAATTCCGGAACAAGCGGTTCGCCGAGCTGCAGAACGCGGCGTCCCGGCGTGCCGTCCCGTGCCGCACTGTCCGCATAGGGACTGTCCGAGAGCCGCGCCGCGCGGAGGCGCGCGAGATCGAAATCCGTAAAGTAAATCGCGTCTTCCCGCAGAAAGCGCGGCGAATCCAGAAGCACCGAGCCGTTTTCCGCCGCAATGCAGTGACCCCCGCAGACCGTGTCCATCGTCGATTCCCCGACGCCGGAGGAAGCATACGCATAGGCCGCCACGCAGCGCGCGCTCTGGTTGCGGACCAGTTCCCGCCGGTAGTCCGCCTTGCCGACCAGCTCGTCGCTTGCCGAGGGATTCAGAATCAGAAGCGCACCGTCAAGCGCAAGATGCGAGCTCGGGGGGATCGTGCTCCACATGTCCTCGCAGATCTCGATGCCGAACGCAAGCTCTTTTCCCGCGCGGAACAGCAGATCGGTTCCGAAGGGGATCTCCGTCTGTCCGGCGAAATCGACGGCCGCCTGCGCGATTCCCCCTCCGGAGGAAAAATGGCGCTTTTCATAAAATTCGCGGTAATTCGGGAGATTGGTCTTCGGCACGATGCCGCGGATGCTTCCGTTCCGGATGACAAGCGCGGCGTTGAAGAGTCTTCCGTTGAAACGGACCGGTGCGCCAAGGACGAGGATCACGGGAAGCCCGGCGGTTTCCCGTGCGATCTCCGCGACGGCGTCTTCCGCCGCGTTCAGAAGCGTCTCGTTATGAAACAGATCGCCGCAGGAGTAGGCGCTCACGGCAAGTTCCGGAAACAGGGCAATGCTTGCGGAGTGCGCACCCGCCTTGTCCGCGAGCGCAAGAATGTGTTTTGCATTGAACGCGGTGTCCGCCACCTTCACCATGGGCGAACAGGATGCGACTCTGTAAAAACCGAACATGAAACGGCGTCTCCTTTCGTGCCTGGTTCCGCGCTTTGCGCGACCGGCGTCCTTGAGTCACCGGAAGAATGCACGGGCATTGTTCCGGATGGAATCAGCTTGTTTTTTATTTCCCGAGGGCGTTCCGGATGACCGAACCGATCTTTTCGATTGTCGCGTCGTCCAGATACGCATGCATCGGCAGGGCGAAAACCGTTCCCGCAACCTTTTCCGCCTCCGGCATGTCGCCCTTCCGGTAGCCGAGATATTCCATCGCCTTCAGCAGATGCATCGGGATCGGGTAATAGCGCGCGGTCGGAATGTCGTTTTTCTTCAGCGCGTCCTGAATTGCCGCAAATTCCGGGGAAAGCACGCAGAACTGCGCCCAGACGGAGACATTTCCCTCCGGCACATGAGGAAGCGTAACAAGTCCGTCGAGCGCCTTGCGGTATTTTGCCACGACCTTCTGGCGGAGTTCAATCTCTTCCGGATAGATTTTCAGCTTTTCAAGGAGAACCGCCGCCTGGACGGTGTCAAGGCGCGCGTTCAATCCGAGCCTGACGTTGTCGTATTTGTCGCCGCCGCGCCCGTGGACGAGGATCGAATACATTGCGTCATAGAGATCTTTGTCGTCGGTGAACACCGCGCCGCCGTCGCCGTAGCATCCGAGCGGTTTCGCAGGGAAAAAGCTCGTGCAGCCGATTTTTCCGAGAGAAGGAACGCGGCGTCCCCTGTAGAGCGCGCCCATTGCCTGGGCGCCGTCCTCGATAACGGGGAGGGAGAACTCGTCCGCGACTTTCCGGACGGCGTCGTAATCGGCCGGCTGTCCGAAGATGTCAACGGTGACAATCGCCTTCGGCGTGAGTTTTCCTTCCGCCTTGACCTTCAGAATCGCCGCGCGCAGCTTTTCCGCATCGATGTTGTAGGTTTTCGGGTCAATGTCGGCGAAAACGGGAGTCGCGCCGGTCAGCGCGATCATTTCCACGGTTGCGAAGAAGGTGAACGGCGTAGTGAAAACGGCATCGCCTTTTTTGAAGTCCATGGCCATCATCGCCATGAGCAGGGCGTCGGTTCCGCTGGAGCATCCGAGGCAGTATTTCGTTCCGGCGAAATCCGCAAGTTTCCGTTCCAGTTCCGCAACCTCCGGGCCGAGGATGTACTGGCCGTGCAGCAGAACTTTCTTGATCGCCTGGTCGACGTCTTTTTCAATCCGGGAATACTGTTTCTTGAGATCGATGAACGGAATCATGTTTCACTCGCATTTCTTTGCTGTATTGATTGAACGTTAAAAAGCATCCTGCTGTAAAATACCATAAACTTGCCGCAATGCAAGCATTCCGCACAATTTAAATGCCGTCGGGACGGAAGGAGCGCAGACGCAGTGCGTTCAGCACAACGGAGACGGAACTGCAGGCCATTGCGAGCGCGCCGAAAATCGGATTCAGCGTCCAGCCGAGGAAGGAGACGAACACGCCCGCGGCCAGCGGAATGCAGACCACGTTGTAGATGAACGCCCAGAAGAGATTTTCCCGGATGATGCGCATTGTGGCACGGCTCAGGGCGATTGCCGCAGGCACTTCCGCAAGGTCGCTCTGCATGAGAATGATGTCGGCGGATTCCATTGCGATGTCGGTGCCGGAGCCGATGGCGATTCCGGTATCCGCCTGTGCCAGCGCGGGGGCGTCGTTGATGCCGTCGCCGACCATTGCGACACGCTCTCCTTTCTGCTGCAGATTCCGGATGATTTCCGCTTTTGCGTCGGGCAGGAGTTCCGCGTAATACTCGTCGATTCCGAGCGTCCGCGCGATGGATGCGGCAACCTCCTTGTGGTCGCCGGTCAGCATCACGACCTTGAGGCCGAGGCGGTGCAGCGCCCCGGTCGCCTTCGCCGTGGAAGGTTTGATGCTGTCCGCGATGCGGATCACGCCGATCAGATTCCTGTCATACGCGGCGAAAATGATGGAATCGCTTCCGGTCGTATCCACCATGCCGACGCCGATTTTATGCGTCTGCATGAAGGAGAGATTGCCGAGAATGAATTCCCGTCCGCCGATCCGGCAGAATACGCCGTGTCCGGGAAGCGCCTTGAAGTCGGTGATTTCAGGCAGCGTCAGTTTCCGTTCCTGCGCGGCGCGGACAACCGCATCGGCCAGCGGATGTTCGGAACCCTTTTCCGCCGCGGCCGCCATGGCGAGCAGCTGGCTTTCCGTGAAGCGTCCGTTCGGGACCAGCTGGATGCCGGAGAGATCCGGTCTGCCTTCCGTGATGGTTCCCGTCTTGTCCAGCACGACGGTTGTGGTCTTTCCCGCGCTTTCCAGCGCTTTCCCGCTTTTGATGAGAATGCCCAGTTTCGCACCGCGTCCGATTCCGACAATCAGCGCAATCGGCGTCGCCAGCCCGAGCGCGCAGGGGCAGGCGATGACCAGGACGGCGAGCGCAAAGCTCAGCGCGTGGGCGAAGGTTTCTCCGACGGCGAAATACCAGATGGAAAATGTCCCCGCCGCAATGAGGATGACACCCCAGACGAAGAATCCGGAGATGGTGTCGGCCAGGCGCGCGATCGGCGGGCGGGAACTCTGGGCGTCCTGCACCATCGCGATGATTTTGGATATGACGGTGTCCTCCCCCGTGTGGGTGACGCGGAAGATGAAGGAGCCGTTTTTGTTCATCGAGCCGCCGGTTACGCTTGAGCCGGAGATCTTTTCCACGGGCATGCTTTCGCCGGTCAGCATGGATTCGTCAATCGTGCCGGAACCTTCCTCGATGACGCCGTCGGCGGGAACGCGTTCCCCCGGCCTGACGCGGACCCTGTCGCCGGGTTTGAGTTCGGAAACGGGAATCAGCGCTTCGCGGTCATCCACCATCAGACATGCGGTTTCCGGAGATAGCTTCATCAGCTCGGCGATTGCGCCGGAGGCCTTCCCGCGCGAGCGCGCCTCCAGGAACTTGCCCAGCATAATCAGTGCGACAATCATGCCGGCCGTGTCGAAGTAGAGATTTTCACAGTCGCCTTTTATCATCAGGTAGATGCTGTACAGAATCGCCGAAGTTGTGCCCAGCGCAATCAGGGAATCCATGTTGGGCGACAGTTTTGCAAGGGTTTTGAAGCCGTAGAGATAAAAGGTGTAACCCGCCAGAAGAACGGGAATCAGAAGCGCGATCTGAATGAAGGCGTTTGCGAGCGGCGGAATCGGCGGATAGGGCAGCCGGAGCATGCCGCTCATGGCGGCATAGAACAGCAGCATGGAAAAAATCAGCGCCGCGAGGAAACGCAGAAAATAGCGTCCGCCCGCCTCCTCGTCCTCCTGTGTCTGCCGGCGGTCTTCAATCAGCTGCGCATTGAAGCCGTTGTCCTTCACGCACTCGATGATTCCTGCGGGTGTGACGGATTCCTCTGCGGTGAGCGTCATGATTTTTGTCGCAAGATTGACATAAACCTTTGTAACGCCGTCCATTTTCCTTACCGCGCGTTCCACGGATGCCGCGCAGGAGGCGCAGTGCATGCCGAAAATCAGAAAATTCATCTTCTTCATATCATCACACGAATCCTTCCCCGCCTTTTGCATTTTTGTAAAGCCGTGAAATATAGCATCTTTTCCTGAAAAATCCAATTTTCCACAGGAAAAACCGCCCGTTTCCGCCATTTTCCGTAAATTTTCCGGAAAAAGATAGCGCATCCGGAGCAGAAGGAAATTTTTCTTGACAAATTCTCCGGACGGGTGTATCTTGTCGTTTACGAAATTGAAGGAAAGGAAATGCAGCGATGAAGATTGTAGATTCCCGGAAAATGGAGGAGCTGACGATTCTTGCCAAGGAGTCGCCGCGCCGCCGTTCGCATTTCAATCTGCATGAATCTCTGGAGGAAGGCATTCACCGCCTGTGTGTCGCCGCGGAGCCGGATAGTGTGATTCATCCGCACCGGCACAAGGACAAATGGGAACTCCTTTTCATTCTGAAGGGTGCGATTGACGTCTACACCTATGATGATGCCGGGACCGTTACAGGAACATACCGCATGACGCCCGGAGGCGACATTCCCCTGCTTGAAATTCCGGAAGGCGTCTGGCATCATTTTGTCGCCCGCGAATCGGGGACTGTCGCTTTCGAGGTGAAGAAAGGTCCCTATGTTCCGATTTCTCCGGCGGATTCCGCTCCTTTCGACGGAGTTCTCCCCGCGTAAATTCGGCAGGCCGTTTCCATGAAAAAACTGCTGCTTCATGTCTGCTGCGCCCCATGCGCTTCCGCCTGTGTGGAACGTCTGCTGGAATCGGAACGGGAAATTGTTCTTTTTTTCTCGAATTCCAATATCCATACGGAAGAGGAATTTGAAAAACGGCTGTTTCATGTGCGCCGCCTTGCGGAAATCCACCACCTGGAACTTCTGGTCGACGAATACGATCATGCCGCATGGCTTCGCACGGTTTCCATGGAGACGGATTATGCCGTCCAGCCGGAAGGCGGCCGCCGCTGCCGCTCTTGTTTCTCCTTCTCTCTCGGCCGGGCGGCGGCGAAGGCGGAGGCTCTCGGAATGAATTTTGCCACGACCCTGACTGTCAGCCCGCATAAGAATTCCCGTCTGATTTTTGAAGTCGGCGGCGCTTTTGCCGGATTCGAATCATGGGATTTCAAGAAGAAGGACGGATTCAAGCGTTCGATTGAACTTTCGAAGCACTATGGATTCTACCGGCAGAATTTTTGCGGCTGTGAATTTTCCTTCCGGGCGGCAGACGTTTGAAAACGGAACAACCGCCTCTCTTTCCCGTTTTTCCCTTGAAATGAAAAAACCTCCGGCGGAAAATATCCGCCGGAGGTTTTCAAGCTCATGCTGAAATGCCGGATGGCAGCCGGATCATTTGAAGTAGACGTGAGCCGCCGGAGCCTGCTGGCCCGCAACTTCTTTCCCGAAGATTGCCGCGGGAGCGGAAAGCTGCTGGAAGCGTTCCCTTGCGGCTTTTTTCGCCTCTTCGGCCTTCCCGCGGGTCAGCCAGCCGGAATTGCGGACCGTGAGCAGGCTGTAAGGGGAAATCCAGAAAAGGAAGAAGGTCCGGAAAAAGGTGTAGGTAAAGGTCCAGATCCATCCTGTTCCGCCGCTCATGAGAAAGTAGCAGAGAGCCGGGAGCGCAGTCCAGAGAATTGTCAGAAGGAACGTGCTCTGGAACCAGAAAACCGGAGCCGCCACCATCGCGGCTGCGACAAACGGAACGAAGAGCAGGGACTGGATGAAGATGTATGTCTGGAAAATCAGGTTCAGCTGAATCGCCAGATGGAACCAGTCGAAACGGCGGAATGCGAATTCGTAAGTGGAGAGCATTTCCCGGATGTTTCCGCGCTCCCAGCGGAGCATCATCCGGTAGGTCGCCTGATATTTCGAGGGCATTTCCGTATGAACCACCGCGCCGCGCTGATACAGGACATGCCAGCGGTTGCGGAGCATGAACGTTGTCAGGGCGCGGTCTTCGCCGATGCCCGCGGGCCGGCCGCAGAAAGTCTGGTTCGCCCAGGCGTCCAGGAATTCCAGCAGCGCGGAACGGCGGTAGGCGCTCAATGCCCCCGGCGTGCAGACCACCGTGCGGAGCACGCTGTTCGCCGCGCGGAGCACGCAGCAGCTGAAAGCGTAATGAGCATCCATCATGCGGGGAAGCACGCCGTCGGAGAGATTGGACACCTTGACGGAACCCGCGACGGCGCCGACCGCAGGGTCGATGAAGGGACTGTTCAGACGCCGGATCGAATCCGGTTCCACGACGGAATCGCTGTCCACTGTGATGATGACATCTTTCGTGGAGAGTTTTGTGCCGTATTGGATCGCATGGCGTTTCCCGCGGTTCTGTTCCAGTTTCACGCCGCGGATTCGCCCGTTGGAGGCGGCTGCCGCACGGGCGATCCAGCTCCATGTGTCGTCCCTGCTGCCGTCGTCGATTGCGATGATTTCAAGTTTTTCCGGCGGATAATTGCTCGCGAGAATGCTGTCGAGCGCGATGGTGACAGCCTTGCCTTCATTGTATGCGGGCACAATCACCGTGCAGCTCGGAAGCTGTTCATCGGAGAGCATTGGCTTTTCACGGTAGCACAGTGTGCCGAGAATCACCGTGACCAGATTGTAAAGCGTTCCGAAAAGAAGCAGGAACCCGAGGAATCCGCTCGGAACCCACTGACTGTTCAGGACGGCCAGAAGCTGGTCCGTATCCATGCCGATTACGGCGGCGGATGTTCCGAGAATCAGAGTGGCGAGCGTCAGGTATTTCAGCCATGCGCCGGATTTGCAGTCTTTCTCCCTCTTCATAGTCATCAGATCCTCCCGCCGAGGGAACTCAGCTGTGCCTGGGCGCTCGTCATGCCGATCCACTCCGCGGTTCCCGTGTCCGCGGAGGATGAATTCGAAGAGGCGAATTTCGCCGTCCATGTCAGAAACCTCATCCATGGGGTTTCTCGAGTTTCGATTGCATTTTCCTTATTCTCATTCATGGTTTCCGACTCCTGTCTGTTATTTGCAGTTTATATTATAATCCCTCTTCATTGCCGGAATATTGCATCCAGATTACAAGTTGGTAATCTTTCTTTATTTTTGTTTTCCGAGCTCGCACAGGAACGCTGGACGCAAAGGAAGAACGGGAGATCTTCATGCGGAGTCGTGTCGGGAAAGTTTTTCCGTTTTTCAGCAAGCAACAACCGGGGAGAGTCCAGATGAATGTCCAGGTTAACCCTCATTTTTACAACTTTCTCGCCGAAGGAAACATCATCAGCGGAACCAGGTCCGAGACGGCGCCGGAGGTCATTGCCGAACTGGCCAGGCTTCTCGCCCGCAACACCGCGGGGCTCAATGCGCAGGAAATTATTGAAGAAGTGATGCTCCGGGAAAAACGCATGCCGACAGTCATTGCTTCCGGGCTCGCCGTTCCGCACGCCCGCTCCGAACATGTCGACCGTCTGCTTGTCGCCATGGCGACTTCGACGAAGGGAATCGATTTTGCCGTCCCCGGAAAGCCGAAGGTCAATATCGTGATTCTTGTCCTGACGCCGCCGGACGATCCCGGACTGCATCTGCAGGTGCTTGCTGCGCTGGCAAAGGATTTCATGGATCCCAGGGTGGTTCAGGAGGTCGCTTCGCTGGCGAATCCGAAAGCCGTGCTGAATTATTTTACGTCCTCTCCTGTCGAGATCCCGCAGTTTCTGCGTGCGCGGGACGTGATGATCCGGACTCCCGTCACGCTGCAGGAGAACAATACGCTCGGCGAGGCGATCAAGGTGTTTGCCACGAACAATGTGGATGAAATCCCGGTCATCGACGGCACGCGCGAGCTCCGGGGCGTCGTTTCCCTGGCCGATCTCCTGAAATTCAGCCTGCCGGAGCACATCCTCTGGATGGATGATCTCTCTTCGGTTTATCGCTTTCAGCCGTTTTCCGAGGTGCTGCAGACAGCCGATGAAACAAAGGTCGCGGATTTCATGCGCGAAGAGTTCGTTTCCGTGAACGAGGACATTCCCGCCGTTCAGCTGGCGAAGCAGTTTCTGATGAACAAGCTGCCGAAACTGCTTGTCGTGGATGATGCAAACCGTCTGGCTGGCGTTGTCGAAATGAAAGACTTCTGCGCCAAGCTCTTCTGGGAATAACCCGTTCACCCCGCGGACAGTCAACCGGATTCAAACAGACAGGAGTTACGGAACATGCATGAAGAAGGATCGTCCCAACTGACTACCGGAGCCATGATAAAACGGATCGGAATCCTCATTGCCGTCAGCGCAGGCGTCGGCGTTCTCTGCGGCAAGACGGTGTTTGAAGTTCATCAGGCGACCGCCGTCGCCGTGTTTCTGGCGATTATTCTCGGCACCCTGCTGTTCTGGAACATCCGTCTGGCGATCGCCTTTCTCGGGCTTTCCGTTCTGATCTGTTCCAATTCCCTGGACATTGCGACGTTTGTGCAGTCCTCCGCGCTGGAAGTGATTCTCTTCCTTGTCGGCATGATGATTATCGTCGGCGCGCTGCGCGATCTCGGTTTCTTCACCTGGATCGTGCAGCTGATCGTTTCCATGCCGAACATCTCCGGCATGAAGTTCATTGCGGTCACGGCCGCGGCGTCCGCGCTTCTCGCGTGTGCGGTGGACGAGGTGACCTCCATCATTTTCATTGCCACGCTGGTGTTTCAGGTCTGCGACCGTCTCAAGCTCAACCCCGTGCCTTACATTCTGATCTGCGTCCTGTGCACCAACGTCGGAAGCGCCGGAACCATGATGGGAAATCCGGTCGGCATTTACATCGGCACCAAAGGCGGATTGACATTCGGAGACTTCATGTGCTACGCTTTCCCGATCATGCTTCTGGCGCTTCTGGCAACCATCCTGCTGACCATCTGGTACTTCCGGAAGGAGCTTGCGCAGTTTGACGTCAGCCTGAAGGAGCGGCTCTCGCGCAATCTCTCGCTGGCTCCCGTTGTGGAGGTCCCTTATAAACAGGGGCTTGCCCTGATTCTTGTCACGATTTGCGCGATTTCCATGCATCATCAGCTCGAAACCTGGCTCGGCATCGGGAAGAACAGCGTCCTGCTGATTGCTCCTCTGATTTGTTCCGGGATCGTCATGATCATCCGGCGCGACCGGGCGCGGCATTATGTCGAACGCGAGGTGGACTGGTGGACCCTGCTCTTTTTCATGCTCCTCTTCGCCATCGCGGGAACTCTCGAGCACACTCACGTGGACCAGATCATGGCGGATTATTTTTCCAGCATTTGCGGTTCCAGCCATGCCGTGCTGGTTCCTTTCATTCTCGCGGTCACGGCGATCGGTTCTGCATTTGTGGACAACGTCATTTTCGTGGCGGCGTTCTGCCCGGTGATCGAGCAGCTGTCCGCGAGCGCAAAGGATCTGCCGCTCTGGTGGGCGCTGCTTTTCGGCGCCTGTTTCGGCGGGAATATCACGATGATCGGCAGCACGGCGAATATCGTAGCGCTCGGCATGCTGGAAAAACGCTCCCATACGCATGTGGGGTTCTTCCAGTGGTTCAAGATCGGCGCGCTCGCGGCGCTGCTGGCGAGCTGCATCGCATGGGGTCTTCTGATGCTGATGTCGCCGCTGATGCCGGACCGTCCGGCGCTTGTCAGCGGCGGGATGCTCGACGGAACCCGCACGTTTGAAGGGAAAAACGTCTATATCGAAGGTTCGGTTCCGGTGGAAACGGGAGATTATCTGCTCGCGGATACGGGAATCGCCTCCCCGGATTACGCGGCGTTCGAGCTGCGTCCGCAGGGCGCGAAGACGCCGGTGTTTCTCTATGTTTCCCGGACATCCCCGCTGCTGGCGGAGTTTCAGTCGCTTCCGACGGAAAACGCATTTTTCCGCGGCAGACTTTACACACGTGACAGCGAACGCTTCAAGCCCAATGTCAATGCGCTTGTCCTTGAGGAAATTTCCAGAACAAAACCGAAACGGTGATCGGGGGGAGGATTTTTCTGAGACCTGTCCGGGCGGATGCGCCAGGTTCCCGCACTTTCTTCCTTACGCTGTGCGCCTTTGTCTGCATTCGCTCCCGCTTTTTCTCTTCTCCTTCTGTAAAAAAGCCTGTTTTTCTGTTTTTTTATTTGAATAACGAAGCGGGGAGCAGTATTTTTATATTCAGGAAATATGGCGGGAGCTTGAATGATGTTGGTTTTTTTCGAAAATTATGCCGGTGTTTTCATTTATCCGATGCTGGCGGTTTTCTTTTCTCTGATTTTTACCTATGCCTCCATCCGGATCCTGCCGCGCCTGGGGTATGTGGACCGTCCGGGCGGGCGGCACATCCATAAGAAACCGGTGCCCCGAGGGGGGGGAGTCGCCGTGATTCTGGCTTTTTTCCTGACTCTGGCATTGTATGGATTCGGAGTCCGGAGCACGGAGGCGGTGCTGCCGCTTTTCTGGCGGCTTTTCTGGCCGGCTGTTGTATTGTGCGGCCTTGGACTCATCGATGACCGGCGGGAGCTGAAGTCCTGGCAGAAACTGCTGGTTCAGTTTCTGGTCGTTCTGATTATCTGGTATACGGGAGACCAGCAGCAATATTCCATTTTCGGCTGGGAAATCTCCGGCTATTTCTCTCTTCTTTTCCAGTTCGTCTGGGTGATTGTCATTATCAATGCGTTCAACCTGATCGACGGACTGGACGGTCTGGCTTCGGGGCTTGCCGTCGTTTCCGCGGGATGCATGGCGATCTGGTTTATTTTTGTGGGCGGACCGACGCCTGAGGCGATCTGCATGCTGATTCTCGCAGGCGCCTGCCTGGGCTTTCTGCGTTACAATTTCTATCCCGCGCGTATTTTTCTCGGGGATACAGGAAGCACTTTCCTGGGATTGATTTTTGCCATTATCGGTCTTTCCACCATTGACAAGGTGGTAACGGCGACCTCCCTGCTTCTTCCGATTCTCGCCGTCGGTGTTCCCCTCTTCGATGTCGTGCTGGCAATCTGGAGGCGCAGCACCCGGAAACTCCTGAATCCCGACTCGGGAGGCATCATGGACGGTGACCAGGATCATCTGCATCACCGCCTGCTCAGGCAGACGAAGAAACAGACAACCACGGCATTCATGATGTATTTGATGGCATGCGTGTTTTCCGCAATTGCCCTTTTATTTCTCACCGTGCGGGACTCCATGCCTGCCGTCGCATATGTGACTCTTGTGATCGCCATCATCATCATGATCCGGCAGCTTGCGATTGTGGAAATCTATGATTCCGCCCTGCTGATTCAGCGCGGCCTGGCAAAACCGAGGCAGGGAATTCTGGTCAACATGTTTCATCCCTTTATTGATTTCTTCCTGATCAGTCTTTCCTTTCTGATTACATTCATCATTCTCATCGGAAGTTTCCAGAATCTTTCCTTTTTCCTTTATGCCGTCGTTCCTGTTTTTCTTATACTTTGTTGTTCGGGTGTCTATAAGATTTACTGGCTGCGCGCGGGCTTGAACAACTACTGGCACCTTGCGCTGACGCTTCTGCTCGGATCGACGATTTCCTGTATTCTGCTTTATTACTACTGCTATGCCGACATGCAGACTCTGGAACATATCAGTCCGCGCCGTTTTCTGGGCGGCTGTCTTCTTTTCTGCCTGCAGAACCTGACATTCATCTGTTTGGAACGCTTTCTGGTCCATTACGGAGAGGGGTTCCTGTTCCGGAAACTGTATCTGCAGTATCAGGAACCTTCGACAATTCAGAGGATCATGATTTACGGAGGCGGCTTGAACTGCCGTGTCTACATCAGTTATCTTTTCTGTGCGAACCGCAAGGCCTTTTCCGAATCCGTGATCGGCATCATGGATGATGATCCCGGGTTATACGGACTCCGGGTTTACGGCTTCAAGGTTTTCGGAGGAGTGGATCAGGTGGAGCAGATTTATGCGGAACATCCTTTTGAGAAGATTGTGATCGCCACGGATTCCGCTTCGGATGAGAATCTGGAGCATCTGCGGAACTTCTGTGCAAAAGCGAAGATACAGCTGGTGAAACTGACAATCAGTGAAACTCCTTTTGCGGAGTATGCCGCTTGCCGGCCGCGGCGGACGGAGACGGATGTCGAACATGCGGAAGAGCCGGAGAATTACTTTCCCCGTTGAGAACCCGGAAATTTTTTGCGGTGCGCCGAGGAAGCGATCGGATTACATTCCCTGCGTTTTTCTGAATTTTTTCCTGTAGATGGCCGGCGCGACACCGTTTTTCCCTTTGAACCAGTTTGAAAAATAAAATTCGTCTTTGAAGCCGAGCATCGCTGCGAGCATTTTGACGGGGCAGTCCGAGTTTTCCAGATACTGCCGTGCCAGAAAGGAACGCTGTTCCTGCAGATATGCGTAAGGCGAGCAGTTCCAGTCTTTCTGGAAAATGCGCAGTGTTTGCGGAACGGATTTGCAGATCAGTTTTGCAAGTTTCTCCAGCGATATGTTCTTCTCCCAGTTCGTGTCAAGATACTCTTTCAGACGGATTCCCTCCGGGCTTTTTCCTGCTTCCGGATGTGTGGAACGGCTGCGGTCTATGGCGCTGAGAATGCGGTGAACGGCCAGTGGAAATTCTGTTGCGAGATTCTCCTGATGGCGCCGGAGAAGGTCGGCGGCGTTCAGAAATTCATGTTCAATCCGGCAGTTGTGAAAATAGACGATGCCGCGCAGGCGGTAGGCGTCGCACAGGGCGTTCATCAGAGGACCGCTCAGATTGAACCAGATTTTTTCCCATGGGTCGGCGGGATCCGAATGATATTCGTGGGAGAGGGGCGGCTGGAGCAGATAAACATCTCCTTCCGCGGGAGTGTAATATTTGTCGCCCCAGCGCAGATGTCCTTTTCCGCGGATGACACACTCCAGCACATAAAGCTGTCCGGGGGAGTTTCTGACAATCCGGTAGGACGGATCCGGATGGGTGATGCCGGCGAGCAGAAGCTTCAACGATGCGTCCGGATGGGGCATCGGCATGGGAAAAAAAGTCTCTTTGTATATGCTCATGATTACAATCCTCATGTTTTTGTATTTGTTTCCATTGAAAAAAATCAGGATTTAATTTATAATTTACAGGAAATTTCAGAAGTTGCAACTGGAAGAAAGGAGTGTTTCAATATGACGATCCCGAGAAATGAATACCCGAGACCGCAGTTCGAACGCGAAGATTGGAGAAATCTCAACGGCGAATGGACCTTTGCCTTCGATTTTTCGCGCAGCGGAGAGGAAAAACAGTGGCGCATGTCGAATGGGTTTGACAGGAGGATCACAGTTCCGTTCTGTCCGGAGAGCCGCCTCTCCGGAGTCGGATTCACCGATTTCATCGAGGTGATCTGGTATCATCGCAAAATTGAAATTCCCGCGGAATGGGCGGGGCGGAAAATTCTTCTGCATTTCGGCGGTGTCGATTATCAGTGCATCGTATATCTGGATGGAAAGGAAGCCGGGCGCCATACCGGACTTTCCTCGTTCACAGTTGATCTCACAGGGGCAGTCGAACCGGGGAAGACGCACGACCTTGTCGTGAAGGCGGAAGATTTCATGCGCGGCGGACTCCAGCCGTTCGGAAAACAGGCGCCTTTTTTCCAGTCCGCCGGATGCAGTTACACCCGGACGACCGGAATCTGGCAGACCGTCTGGATGGAGGCGGTTTCCCCGTATGCGCTGAAATCCTGCCGGATCGTGCCGGATTTCGACAACGGAAGCTTTTCCTTTCTGCCGGTGTTTCATACGGAACGGCGGGGACTCCGTTTTACCGTGAATCTCCTCGAAGATGGCAGAACCGCTGCTTCGGAAACGGTTCATGGCGCCGCCGGCAATGTCGTGACGCTCAAACTGAAGAATCCCCGGGCATGGGAGCCGGGCAGTCCGTTTCTGTACGGCGTCGAATACATTCTGAAGGATGCGGACGGAAAGGAGCTGGACCGCGTATCCTCTTACGCCGGACTCCGGAAGATCCATATCGAAAACGGAAAATGTTACCTGAACAACCGCCCGCTCTTCCTGCGCTTCGTGCTCGATCAGGGGTTTTACGAGGACGGCATCTGGAGTGCACCCGACGACGGCGCGCTCCGGCACGATATCGAACTTGCCATGAAAGCCGGCTTCAACGGCGCGCGTCTCCATCAGAAGATTTTCGACGAACGCTTCCACTACTGGGCCGACCGTCTCGGATACCTCACCTGGGCGGAATATCCGAGCTGGGGCATCTCGTTCTGGCAGCATTTCACAAAAACAAATCCTGACTACAATCTTGCGCTCCGGAATTTTCCTGCGGACTGGACCTCGCTGGTCGAACGGGACATCAATCACCCTTCCATCATAACCTGGACTCCGCTCAATGAAACGCGCCAGTATCACGATCTGGAGGAACACCGCAGATTTGTTTCCGACCTTTACGATCTCACGCGCACGCTGGACCCCACGCGTCCCGTGAACGATTCCTCCGGCTACGTGCATGTGAAAACCGATCTCTGGACCGTGCACACCTATCATCCGGATTCCGCAAAACTTGAGGAGGCTCTGAACACAGAACCCGTTTATATGCATTTCGCCGACACGGAATCGGCGGCCTATCACGGGGAGCCCTGCGTCGCCGATGAATACGGCGGCGTCAAATACATTCCGGAGGGGCGCAGGCCCTACGCGGAAAATTCATGGGGATACGGCACGGATCCTCTCACGGCCGAAGAGGCGGAAAGACGGATCGCCGCGCTGACCGAATGTCTGGTCCGCCATCCGAAGGTTGCGGGCTACTGCTATACCCAGCTGACCGACATTGAACAGGAGCAGAACGGAATATACAACTATGACCGCACGCCGAAATTCGATGAAAAAACGATCCATGCGGTTTTTTCCATGAAACCCTCCTGGAGTGAATACTGAATCCTGTGGAAAAAATCCTTTTTTTTCCTGTCGGATGCGGGCATTTTCCCGGAATGATGCTACATTTCCCCATGCAGAAATTCTGCGGCAAACCAAAGATTTGGAGGTCTGGATCATGAAGGAGGAATCCCGCCCGCTGTGGGCGCCATGGAGAATCAGTTTCATCCGTTCGGAAAAAACGCCCGGCTGTTTTCTCTGCAACAACCGTGAAATCCGCCCGGACTCGCCCGAGGAGGAGCTGATTGTCGCCCGCTATGCGCATTGTTTCGTCATTCTGAACCGTTATCCCTATAATTCCGGACATCTGCTGGTTGCGCCGTTCCGCCATGTCGGGGACATTTCCGGACTGGCTCCGGAGGAACTGCATGAGATCATGGATGTCTGCGTCAAAGCGAAGGACACGCTGCAGAAGGTCATGCATCCGCAGGCTTACAACATCGGATTCAATCTCGGTGTCGCGGCGGGCGCGGGCGTGGCGGATCATCTGCATCTGCACATTGTTCCCCGCTGGACCGGAGACAACAACTTCATGCCGGTGATCGGCGACGTCCGCGTCGTTCCGGAGGCATTGCGCGATACTGCGGACCTGCTGCGCAGGGAGTGGCCGGCATGAGTGCGCCGGCGACGATCCTTCTCTGGACGGATCCGGGAAAAAACGCGGCTCCAGCGCCGGAGCTCTGCTGTTACCTGCTCCCCGGGGAGAAGAACCCGCGCCCGGCCGTCCTTGTCATTCCCGGCGGCGGTTACGGCTGCGTATGCGAGTCGACCGAAGGCGAACCGATTGCACGGAAGTTCAATGAACTGGGGTTCCACGCATTCGTGCTGCATTACCGCGTGGCTCCGCATCGTTTTCCGGAGCCGCAGGAGGATGTCCTCCGGGCAATCCGCCTGATCCGCGCCCGAGCCGGAGCATGGCGCGTGATCCCCGACCGTCTGGCGGTCTGCGGGTTTTCCGCAGGCGGACATCTTGCCGCCTCCGCAGGAACGCTCTTTGACGAGATTTCCGCCGATGCAGGGGATGACGCGGATTTGCAGAATGCGCGTCCCGACGCGATGATCCTCTGCTACCCTGTGATTTCCTTTTCCCGTTTCGCACACGAGGGGTCGGCCAGAAATCTTCTCGGCGGACATTTCCCGCAATGGAAGGAGCGTCTCTCCCTGGAAACGCGCGTCACGGAGAAAACCCCTCCCGCTTTTATCTGGCATACTGCGGAGGATGCAGCCGTTCCCTGGCGGAACAGCGCAATGATGGCCGAAGCGCTGTATGATAAGAAGGTTCCATGCAGTCTGCATATCTTTCCGCACGGCGGCCACGGCATGCTTCTCGGGACCGGTACCCCGGATGTCGTCCAGTGGCCGGAGATGGCAAAGCGTTTTCTGATCCGGAGTTGCGGCTTTTCCGTTCCGGATTCACCCACTGAATTCTGAAACCTGCCCGGCGAAATGGCAGGCGCTGCAATGGCCCGGAGAGGCGCCCGGCACCTGCCGCAGAACGGGCTCCTCCGTTTCGCAGCGCGCACTGCGCATCGGGCAGCGGGGATGAAAGCGGCAGCCTTTCGGCGGATCCAGCGGAGACGGGACGTCCCCTTTCAATGTGATTCTGCCGATTTTATGCTTCGGATCAAGCGAGGGAACCGATGAGAGCAGCGCTTTCGTATAAGGATGCGCCGGCCGTGAGCAGAGTTCCCGGGCAGGCCCGGTCTCCGCGAGTTTGCCCAGATACATCACCATGATCCGATGGCTGATGTGCTCGACGACTGCGAGGTCATGCGCTATGAACAGAAACGCCACACGGGTTTGTTTCTGGATGTCCTGAAGCAGATTCACAATTTGCGACTGAACGCTGACATCCAGTGCGGATACCGGCTCGTCGGCCACAATGAACCGGGGATTCACCGCAAGCGCGCGTGCAATGCCGATCCTCTGGCGCTGCCCGCCGCTGAACTGATGCGGATAGCGGCGGGCGTATTCCGGCTTCAGTCCGACGAGCGTAAGCAGTTCGCCGATTCGTGCCGCGCGTGCGGAGACGTTCAGCTCCGTATGCAGTTTCAAAGCTTCCTCAATGGCTGTGTAGACGCTCATACGCGGATTCAGAGACCCGTAGGGATCCTGAAAAATCATCTGAAAATTTCCGCGCATTCTGCGCAGTTTTTCCCCTTTGACCGCGCACAAATCCATCCCGTCGAGCAGGATTGAACCTCCCGTGGGATTTTCGAGACGCATCAGAAGGCGCGCCATGGTGCTTTTCCCGCATCCGCTTTCTCCGACAAGTCCGAGCGTCTCTCCTTCGTTCAGATCAAACGAAACGTCGTCCACTGCCTTGACACAGCGTTTCGGCGCGAACAGAGGGGAGGGGACGGGATAGTATTTTTTCAGGTGTTCCACATGAAGCAGAGCCATGAATCAGCTCCTTTCATTCCGCTTGTTCCGCAGTCTCGCGAGGCTGACTTCCAGAAGGCGGTCCATCAGCGTGTCATCGGGAAGAAATGTCCGGAGCGTCTCATAAAGACGGTGTTCCAGGAGATAAGACGCCGCGGCGGGGAAGTTGAGATCCTGCGCCCAGGCGAAGATGGAAATCTTGAAGTCGTTCAGGTTCCGCATGGCGCCGTGCGCAATCTGTCCGCCGTCGATTGCCGTCTGTGCCAGCTCCCGCGTGAATCCGGGAGTTTCCTCCATGCCGATTCTGACGGCGGCTTCCTGATATTCCTCCGGCGTCGCGAGATACTCGTCGATGATCCGGATGATGGAAAGCTTGTCCGCGTCCCGGAGCAGCTTTGCGAACGGCTGAACCTCTTCCGGGAGGTTCGCCGGCAGCACTCTTTTATTGTGGTGGCGGATTGCGGCGGCAACCAGCCCGGTTTCCGGAGGGGAGAGTTCTTCAAGCGGGAAGTCGCCTAGAAAGATCTCCGCGCTGATCTCGCCGTGATCGAAGGAGTCCGCATCCCGGAAGGTGCGGAATTCCCGGTACTGCCGGAAACGCGAGACGTCATGAAAGAGCGCGCCGAGGAGAGCAAGCGTTCTTCCCCGTCCGCGAAAAACGCCGCCTTCCCGGTCCGCGATCCAGTCCGTGATCGAGCAGACGTCAAAGGTATGGTCGATTTTCAGCCGGATCGCCTGCGGGACATTCTCCGGAGTGTCCGCGAAGGAGAGCGCATAGCTCCGGAAGCGTTCTTTCAGGGCCGGAAAGTCGGGCTCGGTCATCTTCCGCCTCCGGGAAGGTCATTTCGCATATTCGACGGAGCGGGTTTCCCGGATGACCGTGACTTTGATCTGGCCGGGATAGTTCATCTCCTTTTCGATCCTGCTGCAGATGTCGCGGCTGAGAACCTGCGCCTGCGCCTCGGAGATTTTCTCCGGCTGGACGACAACGCGGATTTCGCGCCCCGCCTGCAGTGCGAAGCAGGATTCCACGCCGGAGAATTCGTTGGCGATGTTTTCCAGCTGTTCCAGACGCTTGAGGTAAAGCTCCGTGGTTTCGCTTCTTGCGCCTGGCCGGGAGGCGCTGAGAGCGTCGCATGCGTTGGCGAGGATTGCGTAAATCGAGGTACCCTCGACTTCTTCGTGATGCGCGGCGACCGCGTTGATGACATCCTTGGCCTCGTTGTGCTTGCGGAGAATGTCCGCGCCGATTGCGGCGTGCGTGCCCTCGATTTCATGATCGACGGCCTTTCCGATGTCGTGGAAGAGTCCGATTCTGCGTGCTTTCTGCTCGTCAAGTCCGAGTTCCGCGGCGATTGCTCCCATGAAGGCGGCTGTCTCAATGGAGTGTTTGAGCACATTCTGGGAGAAGCTGAAACGGAACTGGAGTCTGCCCAGCAGATTGATGATCGGTTTGGGGACTCCCTGCACCCCGCAGTCAAGCACCGCTTTTTCGCCGGCGTCGAAGACTTCCTCGTCGATCTCCTTGCGGATTTTCTTGATGAGGTCCTCAATCCGTGTCGGATGAATCCGTCCGTCGGAGATGAGTTTTTCGAGGAGCCTGCGCGCGATTTCCTTGCGGATCGGGTCAAAGCAGGAGATGACAACCGCTTCCGGCGTATCGTCGATCAGGATGTTGACGCCTGTTGCCGCCTCGAGCGCGCGGATGTTGCGTCCTTCCCGCCCGATGATGCGTCCTTTCATTTCATCGCTGGGCAGCGGAATTGTCGCCGTGGTGCGTTCATAGGTGCATTCTCCCGCGTAACGCTGGATCGCGTAGACCAGAAGGCGCTGGGATTCGCGTTCGGCTTTCTGCTTGGCTTCATCCACGATGTTGCGGATGAGAATGCCGCATTCGTTTTCAACTTCGCCCCTGAGCTTTTCCAGCAGAAGGTTTTTTGCGCTTTCCCTGTCGAGTTCTGTGATGCGTTCGAGTTCGTCGATCTGGCGCGCGACCGCCTTTTTCATCTCTTCCTCCTTTGCGGAGAGGCGGTCTTTCAACGCGTCGATGTCGCGCTCCTTGCGTTCCAGATTCCGGACTTTGGATTCGAAGGAATCGGCTTTCCTGTCGAGATTTTCCTCTTTCTGGGCAAGCCTGCGCTCGGAGGACTGGATTTCCCGGCGGCGTTCCTTCATCTCGTTTTCAAAATCCTCCTTGATTTTGAGAACGTCGCTTTTCGCCGTCACGCGGGCTTCCCGGAGAAGACGCTCCGCCTCGCGTTCAGCATCATGTTTCATTTTGTTCGCGGCGTCGATGGATTTCGATCCGGCCACCTTGACAAATGCAACGTGGAGGACGAAGCCGACGATCAGTCCCGCGGCGGCGAGAATACCGTAAATCATCGTAATTCCTTTCCATGCAAGTTTTTGGAGTTCATCGTGTTTCGGCGGCGGACGCAGGATTCCGTCACGACGATGTCCAGAGGACGGTCGTGGGGTTCGGTCGGCAGCCCGGCTGTTTGCTGGCAGTCGTAAAAGACTCC
Source organism: uncultured Victivallales bacterium (assembly GCA_944390795.1). Lineage (GTDB taxonomy): Bacteria > Verrucomicrobiota > Lentisphaeria > Victivallales > UBA1829 > UBA11452. The sequence continues at coordinate 43,989 of CALXRI010000012.1, read as the reverse complement.
CGCGGACACTCCGCCGGTTCCGGCAAGGAGCCTGTCGTAGATTCCCTTGCCGCGTCCGAGCCTGGCGCAGTTTTCGTCAAACGCCACGCCCGGCACGAGCCAGAGCGCCCGTTTCAGCAGTTGTTCTTCCGCACGCGGCGCCTCCGGGGGCGGTTCCGGCATGTTCCACTTGCCGTTGACCGTTTTGAAATCCCCGTCAAGCACCGCCATTTCGTAATTGGAATCGCTGCGCCAGCGCGGCAGACAGATGATTTTGCCTGCCGCTGCGGCGCGTTTGAGCAGCGGCATAAGATCCGGCTCGGTGCCATCGCTTGCATAAGCCGCGATGACGGAAGCTTCCGCGAATTCCGGCAGAGCTTCCAGTTTTTTCAGAATGGCTGCGTCGGCGGCGCATCTGGCGACGCCGGGAATGCTCTTTCTCAAGAGTATTTTCTCGCGCCGCAGAATTTGCTTTTCAGATTTGTCCGACACCGCCATTTTCAAACTGTTCCCTGAAAGAGCAGCGGCGATGGCGGAAGGATGCGCGCGGATACACGGATCGAACCGCAGTCGCCTGGGGTTGAACGGCCCCGGCGCATGCCGGATGGAGGAGCGTCAAATGCGGGCGGGGGAAAGACAGAGCTCCAGGGATTCCCGGAAAGAAATCCGTCTGCCGTTTTTCCTGTCCTTTCAACTGAAAACTGCTTCATCTGGTCGCACCGTGCCGTGAAGCGGAACGGAGCCGATGTCCTGAAAAAACGTGTCTTGCGTCATATTTTCATAAAAGAAAAAACGATTGCCGGAATCCGCCGAGCGGCTTTTCCCGCATGCTCGTGCGGAAAAAGATCCCGTCGGCGGGAACAAGGACCCCGACCGGCGGAAGAGTCCGCGCATTTTTTCAATTCTGCAAATATTTCCATCTGTCACGAGACTTTCAGGTCAAGCGTGCAATCCGTGTTCGCCAATTGCTTCATTGATATATGTTAACGCCGTGTGCGCGGAAAAAAACCGTTTCGCGCATACGACCCTTCTTGAAAAAAGAACAATAATCCATTGTGATGAAAATAAAAGGGGGAAAAGAAGAATATTTCAAGATTTCTTGGTTTTTTCCGTATTTTTTTGGGTACATCCGTTTTTTCTCACGATGCCGGGAAATCCCCCCGGGAAGGGGAGGCGGAGTTCGTCCGTCATTCCGAAAGCCGCGGATCAAGCGCGTCGCGGAGCGCATCGCCGAGAATGTTCAGTGCGAGCACCAGAACGAACATGAAGAGCGTTGCGCCGCCGACTTCCCACCAGATTCCGCGCCATAGCCGTTCCTGTCCGTCCGCGATCATGACGCCCCAGCTGGGCTCGAACTGCACGCCGAGTCCCAGATAGCTGACGATCACTTCGGTCATGATGGCGAAGGCGAAACGCATGGTGAAGTAGACGATCACAACGTGCATGAGGTTCGGAAGAACGTGCCGGAGAAGAATCCGGAAGTCTGTTTCTCCGAGCGCTTTTGCCGCGAGGACATACTGACGCTCCCGCAGACGCATGGCCTCCGCCCGCACCACGCGGCAGAGCGACACCCAGCCGGTCAGTCCGATCCCCAGATAGACCGCAAGCATGCCCGGTTCGGTCCGCAGCACGCGCGCCGCCGCCGTGAACGCCGCCGCCAGCGGAGCGAAAAGAAAGCCTTTCGACACCAGAAGAGCGAAGGCGAGAATGAAGAGCAGCGACGGCATTGAGGCAAAGGTGCTGTACAGCCATTCGACCACATCGTCAACCCAGCCGCCGAAGTATCCCGCGCAGATGCCCAGAAACACGCCGACGGCGGCTGAGATGGCCGAGGCGATGATCCCGACCTTGACGGCTGTTTTTGCCGCGAAAATCGCCCGGAGAAGAACGTCGCGTCCGAGATAATCCGTGCCGAGCGGATGCTTCCAGGAGGGCGCCTGAAAACGTTCCGCGTGGTTCTGAACCTGGTAGACCGGTTCCGTTCCGGCCGCTTCACAGTAAGCGCTGTAGATTTCCGCGAAAACCGCCGCGCCGAGATAGAGCAGGCAGATGACCAGGGACGCCAGGGCGAATTTTCTTGCACAGAGTTTCCGGAGCGTATCCAGAAACGGACGGGGCTGTCCGGGGGCGGCGGATGATTCACTCATGGCGCGGGCGTCTCCTGTGCGGCAGAGCGTTTCATGCGCATGATATGCACCTGAAGCAGTGCGATTTCCGGCGGTGTCACGCCGTCGATGCGTCCCGCCTGCGACAGGGTTGCCGGGCGGATCTTCGAGAGCTTCGCGCGGGATTCGTTGCAGAGTCCCGTCACGGCGGAATAATCGATGTTTTCCGGGATGCGCCAGGACTCCAGCGCCCTGAGTTTGGCAATCGCCTGCTCTTCGCGCTTCATATATCCTTCGTAATGAGCAAGAACTGCAATCTGGCGGAAGACGCGCCTGTCCAGCGGATCATTTCCGGAGAGCCCGATTGTTTCCGGGGCGAACGGAGGATTGGCGTTGTCCAGCACGCCGTGGACATCCTTGAGGCGGTCCCACAGAAGGCGCCCTCCGGTTCTTGCCGCTTTGCAGGAGGCTTCCGCCGCGGCGCACTTTTCGGAATAGCGCAGGAAAAACTCATACTTTTCGCGCGGCAGGAGTCCGAGCGACCACCCGAGCGGGGCAAGACGGAAGTCCGCGTTGTCCTGCCGGAGAAACAGACGGTGTTCGGCGCGGCTTGTGAACAGGCGGTAGGGTTCGACGATCTCCTTGGTCGTGATGTCGTCGGCGAGCACGCCGAGGTAGGAGGTGTCGCGCCCGAACTGGACGCCGTCGAGACCCGCCGCGAAGCGAGCCGCGTTCAGCCCTGCAAGAAGTCCCTGTCCGGCGGCCTCCTCGTAGCCGCTGGTGCCGTTGATCTGCCCCGCGTGATAAAGTCCTTTCCACTTTTTCACGGCCATTGTCCGGTCGAGTTCCTCGGGAAAGACGAAGTCGTATTCGATCGCATAGGCGTAGCGTGTGACTTTTACATTTTCCATGCCGGGGATTGTTTTCAGCATTTCCATCTGAATTTCCGGAGGCAGGCTGGTCGAAAGCCCGTTGACGTAATACTCTTCGGTGAATTCGCCTTCCGGCTCCAGATAGATGTGATGGCGTTCATGCTGCGGAAAGCGGACGACTTTATCCTCGAAAGACGGGCAGTAGCGTGTTCCGATCCCTTTGATGAGGCCGTTGTACATCGGCGCCTTGTCCAGGTTGTCGCGTACAAGCCGGGCGGTTTCTTCATTGGTGTGGGTCAGGTAACAGGGCAGATTCCGGTGTCCGGAGCATGGACGGACGCTTTCGTCCGGAAAATGGGAGAAATGCTCCTCCAGCATGTCGGACTCCTGCGGCTCCATGCGGGAGAAGTCGATGGAATTCGCAAGCACGCGCGGAGGGGTTCCCGTCTTGAGGCGTCCGGTCCGGAGCCTGAGCCTCTCGCGGATTGCGGCGGCGAGTTCCACGGAAGGCGGGTCTCCGGCGCGGCCGCCTGCGAAATTCCGGAGTCCGTAATGCAGCTTTCCGGCAAGAAACGTTCCGGTCGCCGTTACAACGGCTTTTGCATGAAATTTGTCGCCGAATGCGGTTTCGACGCCGGCGACCGAGTTTTTTTCCAGAAGAAAACCGGTGACAAGCGCCTGCCTGATCTCCAGATTTTCCGTCCGTTCCAGACAGCATTTCATCGCGTGCTGGTATTCGAGCTTGTCGCATTGTGCGCGGGGAGACCAGACGGCGGGACCCTTGGCCAGATTGAGCATCCGGAACTGGATCGCGGAAGCGTCCGCGACGATCCCCATTGCACCGCCGAGCGCATCGATTTCGCGCGTCAGATGGCCTTTGGCAATTCCGCCGATGCAGGGATTGCAGCTCATCTGGGCGATATGGTCCAGGTTGATCGTGAGCATGAGCGTATGCGCGCCGATCCGCGCGGCGGCCAGGGCGGCTTCGCATGCGGCGTGTCCTCCGCCGATTACAACAACGTCAAAATATTCATCCATAATGCCAAGAGCGGTGGTTTGGGTTGCCCCTTCCGGAAGGGAACGGGAAAACTCATTAATATAAATGATGCGCGCCAACTTTCAAGACATCCGGATGAAAAAGCCCCGATTGCGTTTCCGGTGTCTGTTTCCGCATCCTTTCCTCTTGCATTGCCGGAGATGCGGATTTATATTATTTCTGAACTTCTGGAACGGAAGGAATCTTTCTTCATGCCGGACGGACGGACAACCGGAATACGAATGGACACAGTTTTTTCTGCGGGGAAAGCGCTTCTCCTTCTCCTGGGGCTGAATGCGGTTCTGACGATGGCGCTTGCCGCGTTCGCGCTCCACGGGATGATCGCTTTGCGTCTGAGTCTGCTGCTCGGCGTTTTTTTTTCCGCGGATCTGCTGGCGCTTCTGCTTTTTCTGAAAGTCCGTCTGACGCCGGAGCCCCGGCGGGGACTGGCGCGTTTTTTCTCCGCCCGGAACTGCGTTCTGGCGTTTCTGCTCTCCGGACTGGCCGCCGGCGGATTTTATTATCATGCCGCCGTCCTGTCCGAGCATCACTGTGATTCGTTCCGGGAAATTCCCCCGCTTCTGCATTCCGGAGCGGCGCTCCGCCGGCTTCTTCCCGAAACCGCCTCGGACATCCGCTTTTATGAAAACCGGATTCCCCCTTGTTCGCTGGAATGGCGCTGCCGTCTTGCCTCCGGCGATTTTCGCGCGTTTGCCGCGGCGAGAAACTGGATTCCCGCAGAGATTCCCGATCGGAGTCCCCGGGATTTTTTCGGGCGGTTCCTTCCGGATGCGGCGCACTTTCCCGCCGATGCATTTTTCTTTCCGGGAACCTTTGCGGACGGGACGTTTTTCATTCTGTATGACACTTCAACACAAACCATGTACGGCAGAATTGCCGGGAGGTGAAGCATGCCGGATTCCGAATCTGTAAAAAACATCGATGTGCCCAACTCTCCCTTATGGAAACTGATCCACCTGCGCCGGCTGGACTCAAATGGAAGCGGGTTGTTTTACTGGCGTCCGACACGTTTTTTTACTGCGTTTCAGTGCTGCTGCATTCTTCTTGTCCTCGTTCTGCCGATTCCGGCGCTGCGTCTGAATCTGCCGCCGCCGGTGTATGCAGGAGTTGTCTGCCTCATTGCACTCCTCCTGTTTCTGGTATTGCCCTATGCGCGGGAATTCCTGCTGCCGGACAGTCTGGACCTGAACCGGAAACTTGTCACTGTCCGCGGGAAGGCAATCCCGTTTGCGGAAATTTCCGGAATTCAGATTCTGCGCTCCGGAACTCCCTGCCGTTTCCGGTGCGGCGGGATGAAAACTTATTGTGAATTGAATATCCGTCTGCGCGACGGCGGCCGGATCTTTTTGTGCAACTGTCATCCTTCCCGGGAAAAAGAACTGGAAAAAGAGGCGGAAATCCTGCGGAATCTGCTTGGGGTCCCCTGTTCTTTTTCCTTCTATTAATGAAATCATTTGGAGTCAGATTCATGAAAGATGCGATTCAATGCCGGAGCGGCCTTTCCGCCGCGATTTCCAGATTCAGAAAAGCGAAAAGCGGAGCTGTCGCCTTCATCGGCGGTTCCATCACGGAGATGAACGGTTACACCGCGCTGACCGAGGCCATGCTTCGCGCCCGTTTCCCCTCCTGTGCGTTTCGTTTCCTCAATGCGGGAATCAGTTCCACCTGTTCCGATACGGGCGCGTTCCGCATCGGGCAGGATGTCTTTGCGGAAATGACGCCCGATCTGCTGTTCATCGAGTTCGCCGTGAATGACAATCAGGACGGTCATCTGAAACGGTCCGAAACCATCCGTGCGATGGAGGGAATGGTGCGGATGGCGTATGCGCGGAATCCCCGCATGGATATCGTGTTCCTCTATTCCGCGAACGAGTCGCATAACGAGAGTTACAGAAACGGGCGGACGCCCCGGGAGATCCGCGCGATGGAGACGGTCGCGTCCTGTTACGGAATCCCGAGCGTGAATTTCGCGCAGGTTGTCGGGGCGCGCCTTGCCGCGGGCGAGTTCGACTGGACGAAGGACTTCGGCGGCGTGCATCCCGCTCTCTTCGGCAGCCGGATCTATGCTTCGCTGATCGGAGAACTGCTGGATGCCGCGGAAAAAAAAGGAAAGACTGAAAGAAAACGTCCCCGCGCGCTGCTGGATCCGAACAGTCTGGTCCACGCGCACTTTGCCGCTCCCTCCGCGGCGGAATACGATGAGAAGTGGACGCTCGGAATTCCCGACTGGAAGCGTCTTCCCGGGGAAAAGCGGGCGCGCTTCACTGCGCTTCCGACCCTGTTCACGGAGACTCCCGGCGCGGAGCTTTTTCTCGAATTTTCCGGCAGTGCGATCGGACTTTTCCTGACAGCCGGACCCGACGCCGGGATTGTCGAATACAGCATCGACGGCGGGCGTTTCCGTTCCGCCGACCTGTATCACGCCTACAGCGCCGGACTGCATTATCCCCGCACCCGGATGCTTGCCGGCACATTGTCCCGCGGGAAACACACAATGATCCTGCGTGTTTCGGAAAAACACAACGAAAAGAGTTCCGGCCATGCGGTGCGGATCATTGCCTTTGCGGAAAATTCCCCCGGAATATTGGAATCATGCTGATCCAGCATTAAGGTTTAGGAAAAACGGAGGTTTTTATGGTGAGAATCCTGTCGCTTTTCTTCTGCGGCGCGCTCCTGTGTTTTGCCGCCGCCTGCGGTACGGCGGAGCCGACTTTCGATGCGAAATCCCTGGCGATGACCGTGGCGCCGGAAAACTTTTACATTGTGGACGCGGACGCGCGGATTTACCGTTCCGCCCAGCCGGACGAGGCGTCGTTTGCCGAGCTGAAGCGGATCGGCGTGAGGAGCATTCTGAATCTGCGGCAGGGATTCCGCGATACGGCGAAGCATCCCGGCATTCCGGACGGAATCCGGGAATACGAGTGCGGGATCAGCACCGGCATGATGGACCGCGCGGATCTGGTCAGGGCGTTGAAAATCATCCGCGATGCGCCGCGCCCGCTTTTGATCCACTGTCTGCACGGGGCGGACCGGACCGGCGCCGTGGTGGCCGCATACAGGATTGTCTTTCAGGACTGGACGCCGGAGGAGGCTGTCGCCGAAATGGAGCATTCCCGTTACGGCATGCACAAATTCCTCTTTCCGAATCTTGCCGCTCTGATCCGGCGTGCCGACTGGTCCGCAATCCGGCGTGAAGTGCTGGAACACGGGGACTCTTCCGCTCCGGTATCGCTCTCCGCTTCCGGGGATTGATTTCTCCGCACAGCCCTTGTTTTCCCCATGGACGCAATTGCATGAAAAATCCCCTTTTTCAGCTTGCAAACACCGTTTCTCCGCGGTATTTTAGATTCCGGGCAGTCGTCTTCTGTCCCTGAGTGCGGCAGGGGTCCGCACGCGGACCGTTTCCCGTCCCGGAACGGGGATGCGGAAAATTTTTGATTCGGAACAACAGCAAGGAGTGTCAGGATGAAACTCAAAGATTGTTTCTGGCTCTGGGGCCAGGACGCCATGTCTCATCAGAATGCCGCCGGCAACAAATCCTGGAAGCTTCCAGGCGGAAATAAAATGGGGCCGGTGGAAGGGGCGGAGTATCTCGGAATTCCGAACATGTGCCGGGTGGTGATGTGCGGCAAGCCGGAACCGCCGTTTGACGCGGAGTCTGAGAAGATGCGATCCATGCGCAGAGTCGTGTGGTCCGCGATGGGGGATTCCGGTTCCACGCGCAACGACAAGAGCAGCGATCTGGAGGAAGTGCTCCGTCAGGCGGCGCTGTTTCCCAACATCACCGGAGCGGTGCTTGACGATTTCTTTGCGCACCGTCTGGAACCGGTTGAGACATGGGCGCGCTATTCCGTGGAGCAGATCCGGGAGATGCGTTCCCGCCTTCATCACGCCGTCCGTCCGCTGGATCTCTGGGTGGTCTGGTACAAACGCCAGCTGGAATTCGACATCGATGATTATCTCAAGGAGTTTGACGTCATAACTTACTGGAACATGAAGACGCCCGCGGAGTTTGACGAGCTGGGGGACGATCTCGCCCGCATGGTGGAGCGGACCCCCGGGAAACGCCGTCTGACCGGCTGTTACATCTGGAATTACGGCGAAGGGAAGCCGCTGACAGTGGATCAGCTCCGGAAGGAATGTTTCACCTATTACGACCTGATGAAAAAAGGCCGCTCGGAAGGCATTGTCTTCTGTGGAAACTGCTGCGCCGATCTCGGTCTGGAAGCCGTCGAATGGCTGCGCGGCTGGATCCGCGAAGCGGGAGAAGAGGAAATCTGAACGGGGCGCGCGGTCCCGGGTCCCGGCGGGAGAAGGCTTCCTCATCGTGAAAATGTCTTCCTTCATGCCGGGATTTTTTCCACGTTCCGGTTCGGAAAACACATGGATTTTTTTCCGTGATTTGAAATTCTGCGGAAATCAGGTATATTATTTTTCCCCGGTTTTCCATGGGGGGAAGCCCGGCTGCTATCGGAAGGGAAGGATTACCGTGAGATTTTACATGTTGCTTTTCTGCATTGCATTGACCGTGATCGGATCCGGCTGCACTACGCCATGGGTGACCAATACGCAGCGTTCCGCCGTGGAGCAGTATCTGATTGCCACGACCGTCGAACGGGCGGTTGCAAATGCCGGGCTTGGGAAATTCGCAGGGAAAAAGGTATTTCTCGATTACGGTTATCTGGCGCCGCAGGTTGACAAGGCTTATGTGCAGGGAATGCTGGAAATGGAACTCTCAAAGGCCGGGTGCGTGATTGTCGCCAAACAGGAACTCGCCGAGATCATGATCCAGCCTCTCTGCGGCGTGCTTGCCACCGATCATGACAGCTGGATCATCGGAACGCCGTCGCTTCCGATTCCGGTTCCCTACACGGACTTGACGTTCGCCGTTCCCGAAATTCCGCTTCTCAAACGTGTCAAGCGCATGGCATACGGGCATTTCGCCTTCAACGTGTTCAATGCCGGGGACCGCGCTCCAATTGCGACTGTATCCAACATCAATTCCAGCGCCCAGTACAACAACTGGGTTGTACTGCTTGTTCCCTTCACCTCGCACAATATGGATATGAAGGACACGGTGAATGCGTCCACCGTCTATGAATTCTGATTCTGTCTGCGGGAATCCTGCAAGGAAACCAAAAGAGCGGAAGAACGGCGCCGACGGGGAAATCATGCAATAAAAAAACGGAAGCAGGGGAACATTATTCGCTCCAACTTACTATGTACCTTAAGGCTTTGCAGCCCCTATGCAATTTTTATTCGGAGCTCGTTTGCCTGCTTCCTGACTACCACTATAACAAGTCTTCCGGGAAAAGCAAGCTTTTTTTCAAAAAAAATTGAATTTTTTTGAATGCCGGGAAAAACGATTTTCAAACGTCCTGTTTCGTTCCGCTCCGATGGAAATTCCGTCAGCCCCATTTCCTGATTAAAGATGCTGGATGTAGTCGCTGTGGAGATGGTGCCGATAGTGAAGCGGGGTGACTCCGACGCTTTTTTTGAAAAAGCGGAAAAAACTGATGGAATTTTCAAATCCGCAGCGGTCCGCGATTTCCTTTACCTGCAGATCGGTGGAATTCAACAGCTCCAGGGCGTAATGCAGACGGCATTTCATGACGAACTGCCGGGGCGCTTTTCCCGTCGCTTTCCGGAAGAGCGCCCGGAAGGAATGGTAGGACATGCCGAACTGCTGCGCAATGACGTTTTGAAAATCGTAATCGCGGACCGGGTTTGCGCGGATGGAGTCGGCCAGTTTCAGCATCCTGTTGTTGTCCGCGTAATCAGGCCGGCGGCTGTAGTAGATCCGGGTTGCCTCCGCAATCAGGGTTTCGAATCCTGAGGCGGCGATATGTTTCTGCTTTTCATCATGGAGCCATACCGTATTCACGATTTCACGCATGCCGGCAAAGATTTTCCGGAAAGATCCGCTCTCCTCCTCCAGAGGGAGGAAGCCCTCCGGGAACAGCTTTTCCAGATGCTGGTAAGCCCGTTCCGCGCGGGATCCGCTTGTCACCAGGTAGAGGTGCCCGCGGCTCTCGCCGTCCGGAATCCCGTGACAGTAATGCTGATGGAACGCCCGCCAGAAGAGAACCGGCGTGGAAAAGCGCAGAATCCGGCCCTTGTCCCGCTGCAGGATCAGATTGCCGCGCGTATGGAGCGCGAATTCCCACTGCGGCTCCTTGCGCGGCGTGATGAAGACCGAAGTGCGGTAGTCCGGATACTCCCCGCAGTCCAGAAAAATGATATCGTCATAATAACCCATGGCATTCCGCAATCATTTCTGTTATTCCTGTTATTATAACATATCCGGAGAGGAAAGTCAAGTTCCTTTTTTTTTATCAAAACGGTTAGTCGAATCCTCAAATCCGCCATTGTCAAAATCATATTTTGCGGATATAATACAGGAAAGCGGAATCGGGCAATATTTACAAGGGAGGCAGCCATGTTTCACATCAATGATTCGAAGGAAAGGACCGGAACAGTCCGGACAGGGATCCCCGTTCCGGAAAAGCGGAATATCTCAGAATTTACATTGATCGAGCTTCTGGTTGTCATAGCGGTCATCGCAATTCTTTCCGGACTTCTTCTTCCCGCGCTTTCGAAAGCCCGGGGCAAGGCGCGCGACATCAACTGCTACAGCAATCTGCGCCAGATCAACATCTGGGCCACGTTGTATGCCGACTCCTTCAACGGATGGCATCCGGCCATGCGCTCCATGCCGGACTATGGCGGCACGGTTCTGGATATCTATGTGAAAAACGGCATCAAGAAATTTGATCCCGATTTCTACAAGGGAACCATCTGTCAGACTGCGATCACCAACATCAACGATTCCGGAGTTTTTAAATTTGTCAGTGTCAGAAGCGACGGCACACAGTTCATCAACGGAAATTCCACCTACAGCATGAACGGCTGCCTTTTCACACCGACCTGCCCGGGGCTGACGTGCTACGCCAATGCCAAATGCGGCTGGAATGCCTGGTGTGATAATTACTGGAGTGCGACACAGGCCTTTTTCCAGCCGGGCTCCGTCCGTCATCCTTCCGCATTGATGTTTTTCCATTGTACTGCAGGAGCCGATTCTTCCATCTTTTATTATGCGCACAGCGGCCGGGAGAACATGCTCTTCGTGGACGGCAGCGTCCGGGCGCTCAGAATCTCGCAGATGGGCGTCTGGACCGCGAATGAAATCTGGTATTCCTATCCGTGTTCCGGACTTCCCGACCGGACATCCAATCTTCAGAACTATTAATCAAGCCGCACCCGGAGAAAGGTATTTTCATGAAACATCTGTTTTCAGCATTTGCGTTCCTCTTCGGATTTGTTCTTCTTTCCGCGGAATATCCTCTGGTTTCCAACGGAAAAAGCAATGCCGTCATCCAGCAGATGCCGCGTCCGGGCGCATCTGAATTCGATGCCGCCTTGGAACTTCAGACGTATCTGCGGAAGATCACGGGCGTGGACTTCCGGCGTTCCTGTTATCCGGCGGTTTTCACGCGCACGGTGGAGAACCCGGATCTTCTGGAAATTCTCGTTGTGACGCTGGAGAACGGGCGGAGGCTCATGCCGCCGGAAATGGCTGCGAAACTGGAATCCGCCGGGGATCAGGCGTTTTACATCAGGACGGCCGGGCCGCGCATCATCATCGCCGGAAAGAAGCCGATCGGCGCGCTCTACGGCGCTTACACCTTTCTGGAGAAATATCTGAATGTCCGCTGGTTCCATCCCGGCCCGGAGGGAGAAGTCGTGCCGCGGAAGGCGGATGTGACGCTTCCGGAGATCGACCTCTTCGAAGAGCCGGATGTGCGGCACAGGATCATCTCCACCTGGAAGGACGCCGCAAAACCATGGAGCATGGAGGAAGTGGAGCTCTGGATGCGGCGGAACAAGATGCATCACGGCGCCTGGTTCCAGTATCCGGACCGGAGCCGCGAGGACCTTGCCCGCTATGAAGGCGGAAACGCGCTTCCTTCCGGAGGCGGGCACCTGACGTTCGAGCAGGCGGTTCCGCGCCGTCTCTTCAAGACGGACCCGGAACTGTTCCAGTTCAAAAACGGGAAATGGGTCTGCGAAGAGCGGTCCCAGCGCTGTCTTTCCAATCCCCGCGTCAAGCGGATGGTTGCCGACTATGTCGCGGAAATGGCCCGGTACGGCGGCCGCTATTCGATCAGTTACCATGATTCCACGGACGGCTGGTGCATGTGCCCCGGCTGTGTCGCGATGGGGACGGTCAACGGAAAATTCTCCATTCCGGACCTGGCGCACAGATTCTCCTCGGAAATCGCCCGGGAGGTCTACCGCCGGGTGCCAGATGCCGATCTCAGCGTGGACATGTATTCCCAGTTCCGCTCCATCCCATCGGACAAGACGATTCATTACGACAGGCGTCTCGGCGCGACCTACTGCCCGCATCAGCGCTGCTATGTTCATCCCTTTGCCGGAAAGGACAGCGACTGCAACAGGCGTTTTTACGAGGAATTTGAAGCGTGGCGCAAACTGTATCCGAAAATCGGGATTTTCGACTACTACTGTTCCGCGCGCTCGCCTTACGCCCCCTTTGAATATGTGTTCGCCGAAGATGCGAAGTTCTACAAGAAGGTGAAACTCGACACCTGGATCGAAGACTGCACTTATGCCGATGTGCATTACCTTTACACGAACTGGACCTTCTACTACGTTGCCTCCAAGCTGCTCTGGGATGCCGATCAGAATGTTGAAAAGCTCATGGACGAGCTTTTCACGATGTATTACGGCAAAGCTTCCGCTCCCATGAAACAGTATCAGAAATTCCGGCGCGAACTCTGGGAGAGCGCCCCCGGACATGCGCTGTACGGCGGCCCGAACCGGATCGGCTACTGCCTGAGTTCTCCCGAGGCGGAAAAGCGTCTCCGCGCCTCCCTTGCTGAAGCGCGCAGGCTGGCGGGCGACGACAAAATCCTTCTGAAACGGATTGCGATCGACGAGGACAACCTGAATCTGCATTGGAAAAAAGCCGCGGAAAAAGTAAGGACGGCGCTGTCGGGCCAGAATTATATTCCCGTAGCCGCAAGAACCGGGGAAATCCGGATTGACGGCCGTCTGAACGAGGACGCCTGGCGCAAGGCGCCGCTTGTTCCGGGATTTCTCGGGGAAAACAAGACCGAGCCTGCCGAGGAAACCCGTGTCAAGGTGCTTTATGACGAGAACAACTGGTACATCGGGATCGAAGCCATGACGGAACATGCCTGGAGCAAAGTCAAGGCGGATGCGAAGAACCCCGGCGATCCCGTCTGGACCGACGATTCCGTCGAGATTTTCATCGCGCCTCCCGGCGGCGACTACTTTCACTGGATCGTCAACAGCATCGGAACCATGTATCAGGCGAGAATGCGCGATGCCTCGTTCCGTTCCGGAGCGGAGGTGAAGACCTCGGTCGGAAAAGACAGTTACTCGCTTGAGATCCGGATTCCGGCGGAAACGCTCGGTGCGCGGATTCTGCCCGGGCAGGCATGGCAGATGCATTTCTACCGGACCATGACGAATCTTCAGCCTCCGAAAAACTCCGCCTGGGCATCTCTGGACGCGACGCAGCCGCATGACCAGATCGCATTCCGCCGGGTCTTTCCCGGGACGAATGTTTTCACAAACGGGGATTTTTCCGAGAGCGTTCCGAAGAATCCGAATGACAAAGGCGTGCTTTCGGAGCGTTTCCCGAAGGGATGGGGCGGATCGGGCGTTGCCATGATTCCCGGGGAAAACAAGGGAAACCGCGTCCGGATCCGGAACGGTTATCTGCTCCAATGGCTGAATTTCGGACAGAAGCCCGGAAAACAGAGATTTTCCGGCGAGATCAGACTTTCCGGAAAAGCGGAAATCTGGCTCAGCGGATGTTCCCGCGAACCCGGAAACCGGAAACCGTTCGGGCATGAAATCCGCCGGGATGTTCTGAAAACGGCGCCGCAGTCGGCGGAATTTGTCCGCGTGCCGTTTACCGTTGAAATCGGTCCTTTCGAGCAGGGGTATTTCTATGTGGCAGGAGAGGATGTTGTCGTGGATTATGTCTCCGGGACGCTTTCTCCCGTGCCGGAGAAGTGAATCCGGAGCATGCGGCGGTGATTTTTCTTCACTTTGAAATTTCAATTTGAGACAGGGGGTTTTTCTTCATGATTGCAATCGGATCCGCTTATTATCCGGAGCAATGGAGTCTGGACCGTGTGGAATACGATGCGAGCCTGATGCGCGACGCGGGACTGCGTTTCGTCCGCATCGGAGAGTTCGCATGGTCGAGACTGGAGCCGGAGGACGGAAAATTTCAATTCGATCACATGATTGCGGCCATCCGTATTTTCGAGCGATATGGAATCCGCGTCATCTTCTGCACGCCCGGCGCGGCGGCTCCCGCATGGCTGGTCCGCAGGCATCCCGAGGTCCTGATCCGGAAACCGGACGGCACTTCCGCTCATTTCGGCGTCCGTCAGCACACCTGCTACGCCTCGCCCGTCTATCGGAAATACCTGGGACGCCTGGTGGAAAAACTGGCCGATGCATTGCAGGAGTGTACGAATCTGGCCGGATTCCAGATCGACAACGAAATCGGACATACCGTCTTCGGTCTCTGCCACTGCGGCCACTGCCGGAAAGAGTTCCGCAAATGGCTGGAGGAGCGCTACGGGACGCTCGAAGAACTCAACCGCGCCTGGTGGAACGGATTCTGGAGCCAGGATTATTCCTCCTGGGATGAAATCGAGCCGGGGAACATGGAACTCCGGGAGAATTCCGCGCATGTGCTGGACAGCATCCGCTTCCACAGCGCGCAGAAGTGCGCCTATCTGCAGTTTCAGGCCGAAATTCTGCGGAGGCATTTTCCCGGACTTCCGATTGCCGCCAACAATGCGTCGGGAAGCGCGGACTGCCATGCGCTGTACGCGCTGGTGGACCGTGCCGGTCTGGACTGCTATCCGACTTCGGAGGAAGACAAGTCGCTGTCCTATCCGGCCGATCGTTACGCCGGAATGAAACCCGGCGTGCCGTTCTGGGTTCTGGAAACAGGGGTGGGGGGACATCTGATTTCCGGCGTTCCGCACAGCCGGCGTCTGAGCTCCCACTACTGGAGTTTCATCGCGCACGGCGCGGAACTGATTTCCATTTTCTGGTGGAGGAGCGCGCCCGGCGGATTTGAAAAAACGCTGGTCGGCATCGTCGGTCACAACGGAAAACCCCGCCGGCGCTATCATCAGCTGAAAAACTGGATCACCGAACTTGACCGCGTCACAGCCGCGACCGGTCCGCTTCCCCTGCCGCGGGCGGAGGCGGGCATTCTTTACGATCATGAGAACCTCTGGGGGTATTCCTGCGGTTTCTGGCGTCTCTGGCAGGATTACGAGAATGCCGCCGTAAAAACGCATGAAGCCTGTTCGAAGCTTCACATCTCATCGAATGTGATCTCGCCGAAGGAATCGTTCGATTCATTCAAAATCATTCTGATGCCTTCGCTTCTGCATATTTCCCCGGAAGTGGCGGAACGTCTGAAGGCCTTTGTCGCGAACGGCGGCATTCTCATTGCCTCCGGCCGGACCGGCACCCAGGATGCCAATGCCAAGTTCCTGACCGGAAGGTGTCCGGAGCATCTTTCCGATCTTTTCGGGATTGCGCTGGAGGATGAAATTCCCAGCGCTTCGCGGCTTCCCGGAGAGGGCGAGACGCCGGATCCGGAGAAACACGTTGCCTTTGCCGGACTCCTGGACGGCGGGACTTTCCGCGGATTCGCCGCGGGAACCCTGCTGGATGCGGAAGTCGCGGATGCGGAAATTCTGGCGGCATTTGAAAACTCCGATCTTGCCGGATGTCCCGCCGTGACGGAGAAAAAATACGGAAAGGGCAGAGCGATTCATATCAATGCGTTTGAAATCGATTCCGCTTCTTTCCTGCGGATTCTCCGCCATGCCGCGGATGCGGCCGGGCTTGTGCTGCCGGATATCCCCGGGGATGTGGAGATTCTCAAACGCGGAACCGTCACGTTCCTGATCAACCGGCACGGACGGAGTCTGGAATTCGACTATGCCGCCGCGGATGCGGAAACGCTTCTCGGGGAACGGCACGGGACAAGGATCGCCCTCCCTCCTTACGGCGTCTGCATTCTGAAGGGAAACGCAGGGCGCGCCTGAGGAATATCTGTTCCGCTTTCGCCCTGTGTCATTGAACCGTCCCCTGAAAAAAAGGTTTTTCCAGGAATCCGCTTCCGGGAAAAACCTTGAATCGTTCCGTGCCGGATTGCGGCGCGGACTGGACGGCTGAATTCCTTATCTGGTTTCCTTGACTCCCGTCGTAAACACCGCAACGGTGTCCGATCCTGATTTCAGCATCAGCTTGCCGTCTTTGATGGCATAGGAATCCACTTTGGAAAGAAGATTCAGATACAGGTTCTCATAGTCCATTCCGGGACCGGCCATTTTTGTGACTCCGAGTGCGCCCGCTTTGAAAGTCTTCTTCTGCTGATTGATCGTGACGGGTCCGAAATAACGGTTGACACCGGAGCAGCCGGCAATCTGTTTTTTCTCGGGATCATAGATCAGGGTGATGTTCCTGTCCGGTTCCGTCCAGGATTTCTTTATGCCTTCCAGGGAATCCAGTTCCAGGGTCCAGACTGTGGAGATTGTCGGAGCGATATCCACAGTCTGAGATTCCGCTTTCTTCTTCTCCGGAACTTTCGAGGCGGTCTTTTCCGCTGTTGTGCTGACTGCATTCTTTATCGCGGCGGTTGATTTCGGAACAGCCTGCTGCATTTCCTTTTCCGGGGCCGGACAGGCCGGAGCGGCGGATCCCCCGAAGACCGAGGTGCCGCAGGAGCATCCGCCTGCCAGCATTGCAAGGGCTGCGGAAAGAACACCCGCGTTCAGCGCCGCGGCCAGGGAATGTACATTCTTCATCACATTAACCTCCATTTGTTATTGAAGAGTCGTTATAAGATATCTCCGCCTCCCCGATAGTTCAAGCAGGGAACGCAAAAAAGATTTCTCTTTCACAGGACATGTTTTTTCCGCATCTGTTCCTCTTGATCCATTCGTTTTTCCATGAAAAACCTGTTTCTGCGCGCCTGTGTCCTCCGTTCGGTGAATGACTGTGGAACGCCCTGTGAAAACGGGCGCTTCTCTTTTTTTCCGGGGATTGCGCGCTCCGTGTGTTGAAATTGCGGAAGTTTGCGTTATTGTGAGAAAAAACAGACGGCAGAGGAGAGGGGCGGAAGTATGAGTGTGGAGAATGTGAAACGGTTTTATGCGGAACTGAAGCGCGACGCGGATCTGGAAAAAGAGGCGCTTGCCCTTCAGACGAAATATGCGGATCAGGAGAAGGTGATCGAAGCGTTCCTGCTTCTGGCGCGCGAGCGCGGCTTCCTCTTTGCCGAACAGGATCTTGTCGCCTATCTTTATGAGCACGGGGAGGAAGTGTCGGGGAGCCGATGAACTACTACGAACAGCTCGGCATTGCGCCGGACTGCGATTTCGCCGCAATCCGGAAAGCCTATTACCGGCGAGCCAAGGAATGCCATCCCGATCTTTTCGGCAATGCGCCGGAAAAAGCCGAGGAGTTCAAGCGTCTTGTCATGATGTTCGATACGCTTTCCGATCCGGGCAAGCGCCGTGCCTATGATGAAACGATTCTGATTTCCCGCACGTCCGGGCCTTCTGTGCAGTGGTCCGGCGTTTCGATCATGGACACGGATGCCGACGATACGCTGGAGGAACTGATTGTCGGCAACGACCCGCCGAAGGATACGCGTCTTACGACTCTGTTTCTCGATCTGGAGAAGACGCTTGTGTTCATGACCTGCCGCGAGGCGAAGAATCTTTATGCGGGAAGACGCTACGGACAGTCCGCAAAACTGTTCGGTGCGCTTGTCCGCATGGCGCCGTCGAATGTTCTCTACCGTGTCTGGCTGGCGCGTTCCCTCGTGCAGATCAGGGAGTATGGAAAGGCGCGTGTCCATTACAACGCCGCCCTGATACTGGGATCGCGGCGCATTCCCGCTCAGCGGCTCCGGACGGTCCGCCGGGAACTGGACGAACTCGCCCGCCGCCGCGCTCCGCTTCTTCATCGGATCAGACACATGTTTCAGACCCCGCAGTCTGCGGAACTGAAAATGCCGGACGAACAGATGATCGAGGATGCTTCCCGCATCATGGAGCGGCTTCTGGATGAGGAGACGCGCCGGAACCGCAGGCGCCTGGAGTGACCCCCGCGGAAATGATTCCGTCTTCTCTTCATGGCATCCCTGCCCGGGTTGCAAGACGGTCCAGGATATCTTCGCAGTTGACCATTTTTTCAACCAGAGCGTTGAGCGAATAGTAATAGTGGTTGCTTGCCTCGAATCCGATCCGGGAGTCGCGCCGCGCCAGTTCATGGAGCTTGTGGACCATGGCGAGCTCCTCGCGGACGGTCGCCGCCATTGCCGTTTTGTCTCCCGCATTGCGCTGCCGGACAAACCGGATCTGCAGATATGTGCTTTGCAGGTGACAGTATGCTGCCTCCGCAATGACGCGGAGCTCTTCGTAAGGCGTCCGGTCCGACGGCTGCAGCATGTCCCGGACTGCATCCAGAAGATCAAGACCGTTCTTCCAGCCTTCGGTCACTTTCCGGAACTGATCCTCGAAAACGTCCTCCGGGTAAATGCTTCTCCATGTGGCGAGGTCGTCGTAGGGGAAGCCGATCATGGTCGCCTGGTAACCCGTTGCGCGCGGATACAGAAGATTCAGGGAGCCGTAGTTCATCGGAGCCGTGTAGATGGTCTGGCAGTTGAACGGGAACTCGCGGAAGGCGTCGCTGAAGAGGTGCCAGACCTCGCAGATTTTTCCTGCGACGTTCACGCTGAATTTGTCCGTCGCGAGCTCTTCGACATTCTTGTAAAGCAGTTCCAGATTGCCCCCCGGATAGCCGCCCAGCGTCCAGCTGAGCATCAGGCCGTCCACTCCTTCCCTGGAAAGATTGTCCAGATGTTCCTGCAGAAGATAGGGAACCGGCAGATACGGGAGCGCGGAAAGCTCCCAGGAGTTGTTCATCTGGATTTTCGCCACGGTTTTGAGCCCGCGCGATTTTGCATGACGCCAGACTGCAACGGCTTCGGCGCTCGGCCCGACCTGCGAAATGGAATAATCCACCACACTGCCTCTGATTCCTCCGGCACAGGTTGTTTTCCCCCATTCGCTGACGCTCATGATCCAGACATTCCGCGGAAGACGATCAATGACCTTCTTTTTGAATTCGGCATTGCTTTTTCCGTCCCTCAGCGTGCGCCATGCCCAGTCGGAGACCAGGAGTTTTGCCTCCGGCGCGGAGGAGTGAATCCCCCGCTCGGCGGCGGCGACCACCTCCGCGATCAGATCGGCAGGATCGCGGTCCCTGCAGCGCGGACATGTATTTCCGGCGAAGGCATAATTGCAGTGAGTAGGATTTTCGGACATCGTAATCATAAAGGCGCCAGCGAGTTTCGGGACCGCCCGGAAGAGGGCCGCGCATGCCTCCTCCAGCCACTCCAGCGGTTTTCCGCGGCTGGTGCAGTTCGTGCGCATGTTGTTTTTCGGCACGTCGATTCCGGCCCAGTCCGGATTCTTTTCATAAAAGGCGTAGGGCATCCCGCGCGGTTCGTTCAGATACAGATAAATGCCGACGCCGTATTTCTCGCAGCGTTCCGTGAGAGTTGCCAGATTGCGGAGACGTGTTTCATATCCCGCGGAAAATTCCTCCGATCCCTTGACGGGATGCAGCAGATACAGAATCGCGTGCATCCAGATGCCCCGGATTCCCATCGAGGCATACTGTGCCAGCAGATTTTCCGGAATGGGATCATGATTTTCGATGTCAATGAAGATATCCCCGCAGCTGGCGGCATAGGAATGAATGAAGTTGAGCTCGAATTTTTCCGCGCCGCCGGAAAAGGGCCGTGCCTGGTATTTCTCCGCGAAGGCGAACGGCTGTTCGAGATATTCCATGTCCGATTCTGCCGGAATATGTCTGCGGACCCGTTCCCGGAAGAGCGCGGTTGCCCGTTCCTGCTCCGGCGTCAGCGGCTCGAAGCGCAGTTCCCCGCAATCCGGTTTGAGCGATCCCAGCTTTGCCCAGAAAAAATCTTCCTCCTTGAGGGTGTAGGCCAGCTGTTCCGGCGTCCAGTTCAGGAGTTGAAGGAGCTGCCGGTGGTTCAGAATGTGCCAGTTCATCCGGATGACGGTGAGATAGCCGGAGCGCAGCCATTCCGGATTCGGTTCCCGCTGCGGAGGAAGTCCCAGCGCCGAAGCCGCCTCCGCAAGTTCCCGTGTCCCGCATTGAAGCACTTCGGCGAGCCGTTCGGCGGGGGCGTATTCCCAGTTCCGCCAGAGAAAGGCCTGCCATCGGGTCGGAAAATGCTCGAAACGAACCGGTTCCGGCGCGCTTCCCATCGGTAAATCGCAGATATTCATGATTCCATCCTTGAATTTGTGGGAGTGAAGGGTTTCATTGCCGCAGGACGATGTTTGCCGGACTGGTTCCGGAGCGTTCAGCGGCAGTGTCCGCCGTGTCTCCGTCCGCGGCAGTGCCGGACGCCTCCCGGAAGACTTGCGTCATTTGCCGAATCGCGGCATCGGAACACCGGGCAGCGGTGCGTTCCGGTGCAGAGACGGGGAAAGATCTGTTCCGCTTTTTCCGTCGCGGAGACTTTGACAACATTGTCCCCGGCCGTCACAATCCGGTTGCGGCAGGCGCCCGCGTGAAGACGGCAGTTTTCCGGGCAGACCAGTCCGCTGTTGAGGCAGGCGTCGGGGCGCGAAGCTTTGCATTCGGAGCACGTTCCGCACGGTGTGATGCGCCCGCGCAGGCCGACGCAGTCGCCGGCATGCAGATTTCCCGCCTGTTTCCCAGTGGAAACAACCCTTCCGATGATTTCCTGCACATAACAGTTCTCGCCATGTCTGCGCGTGTCGCGGCATACGCGGGACTGCAGAACTTCGATCTGCACGTCATTTCCCCCCATTGCCGCCTCCGCGTTTCCTGCCGAGGAAAACACCGTGCATTCCGCAGAGGTTCCTCCGGCGGCGTGAAGCGCCAGCACTGCGATGCCGAGCAGTGCGGCGGCCGATGCGGTCAGCAGATATTTTTTCATGATTCCACTCCTCCCGATTCCGGGTTTCATTCGAAAATTTACAGAAAACTGCAATAGTATAATCTGAAACGGGGAGAAGTCAAGGCGGGATACGGTTCATGCGGAAGGAAAAAACGGCGAATGCGCCCGAGCCGATTCAGTGTCGACGCTTCCGGCGGATCAGATACCGGATGCGCGCCCTGAGTTCCGGACCGGCGGTATCAATTCCTGTTTTTTCCCTGTAACGGCTTGCGAGCGCATCCGTCATGCTGTCAAGCTCCGCATCGGAGAGCGGCTTCCCGCGCCAGAGATATTCGATGGCGCAGGAGGAAATGAGACGCGCCAGATCTCTTCTTCTCAGTGTCTTCGGAATGCCTTTCGGAAAGATTTTTGCGGAATCCAGGTCGATGAATCCGTATTTTCCGTCCAGGAAGTAGATGTTGCGCAGGTTGAGGTCCCCGTGATAGATTCCGCTGTCATGCATTTTCGCGATGACGTCCGCCGCGTCTGCCGCCAGTTCCGGCTTTCTGTTCAGAAAGACAGTGTCTTCCGGCAGGGCTTCCGTAATCAGGTAATATCGCGAGGCGAGCAGAACAAGCGGAGTCGCGATTCCCGCCTGCCGGAGCCGGATCGCCGCGGCGAGGCATTCGTAGGCGCGCGGCAGCTGGACCGAGCGTTTGAGCGTGCGCCAGATGCCCCGGCTGTTGTACCGTTTGAGGAACAGTCCGTGCGCGCATCCCGTGGTGGTGGTTTTGGAATCCTTGATGACAGTGCATTTCGCCAGTTCGAAAGAGGGGTCTGCGGAAAATCCGCGCAGGACGAACCGTCCTTTCCCGAACAGGTAATTTCCGTTCGTCCCGCGGCAGTCCATTAACGTGACAAGCAGTTCGCGCAGCATGCTCTCTCTCCCGCATCTTTCTTTCGGGAACAGGAAAAAGCGCCTGGTCCCGTTTCACGGACGAATATAGCATAAAAAAGGCTTTTTTTCCAATATCATATTAGATTTTTTCAAAAAGCGTGCCATTAGTAAATGCTCCGTCCGCGGCCTTTCACGACCCGGACGCATGAAAAAAGGAGGACATCTTGACTACGCCACGTATCTGCCATATCACCGGATCGCCCAATGCCGATCCCTCCTGCTTTCATTCCTGGACCTGGGTGCGGGAGGACTTCCGCGACGCTTTCCGCTGGCTGCTGGAGCATCCGGATTTTGACTCCGAGCAGCTTTGGAAAACCCGGAGCAAATCTGTTTACAAGGCAGCATGCCCGCCTGACTTGTATTCCGGCGCCGTGGTCATCAAATCCTACTACGAGCAGCGTTTCCTGCGTTATTTTCTGCGCGGGTCTCTTGCCCGCCGGGAGGCGGAGGGGTATCAGACGGTGCGGAATCTGGGGATTCCGACGGCCGAGGTGCTGGCTTACGGGGAACGGAGATCCGTCTGGTGGCTGAGTTCCAGTTTCATGATAACGCGCTTTGTCGCGGACACGCGCAACGGATCTTATTTCTGCCGCGGCTGCGACGGGCCGGGATACGGCGCCCCCGACATGATGGTTTTCTGTCTGAAACTGATGGAGATGCTGGCACAGCTTCATCGGAACGGTTATTGCCACGGCGGCGCGCATCCGCGCAACTTTCTCTGGCACGGATCCGGAAAGGAGATGCGGATTGTCTGGATTGACCTTGCCACCGTGAAGCTTCTTCCCGATTCGGCGCTGCGCGCAGAAAAAGCCGTTGCCGATTTAAAAGCCTTCTTCCAGCCGCTCGGACTTTCCGACGTCCAGAAACTGGAAGTTCTCCGGAAGTATGAAACGTGCAATCCCGCCTACAGCGGCGCCTCTTTTGAAAATTCTTTTCTGTAAAGCTTCCGCGCGGCTTTCCTGACATCCTTGTAGAATCTTCTGTTTGCGGCGAGTTCCTGCCGCAGCGGTCGCGCGGAGTATGCGCGGATGAACCGCAGAATGTCGCGGGACGTGATTCCCGTGTCCATGGAGGAGAAGAAAAGCCCCGCGACGTCCTTGACCAGGTAACGGTAGGGCACGCGTCCGCGGATTTCCGCACGATGAAGGTCAATCACATGAAGAACCGGATCGGGAGACGATGCCGTTGCCTTCTTCAGCAGGAAATGGCAGATGTAGCAGTCGCGGTGGTTGAGTCCGCTTCTGTGCATTTTCCCCGTCATGCCGCCGAGTTTGCGGATCAGGGCGGATTTGAGGCGGAATTCCGGCGTTTTTTCCTTCCAGTCGCGGCACAGGTCTTCCAGACTGATGACGTCGGTCAGTTCCTCCGTAATCAGGAAGGACTGGAGCCTGGCCGGATTTTTCCCGCGCATTCCGTAGGCGCGGGGCGTCATGGTGTCGACGCCGATGCGTCTCAGATGCAGCAGGGCATGGTATTCATTGTCCGCTCCGAGGACCGGTCGTTTGAACTGAAGAAGGTTTTTGAAGATTTCCTTCCAGCCGCATCCGTGATGGAGTTTGGCGAAATATCCCTTTCCTTCCGCTTCAAAACGGAAGGTGTGGCGGCTTTTGACCCGGCGGAAACTTTCTCCGTCCAGCCGGAACGCCTCGGCAAAGGGATCGCGGTCCGCCCAGCATTCTCTGAAGGGGGTGTCAAGCATCATTTCGCACACGGGAAATTCTCCTCGATGAAGTCGACGGCTTTCCGCTGCCGGTGATAGAGATTGAATCCGGCGGCATAGGAGATCGTGGCGCTTTTCATTTCCGCAATCAGATCGGGAGACAGCACCAGTTCTTCCAGCATGTGGTTCAGATCATTTTGCGCAAAGGGCTCCGTGAGGACCACTCCGCCGCTTTCCGCCGTGAACGTGGAATAACCGCATCGTTCCGTGCAGATGGCGGGCAGTCCCGCCGCGATGGCTTCGACCAGAACGCTGCCCGCGGACCGCGCCCGCGCGGGACAGAGCAGAAGATCGGAGGAAAACATCAGATTGCCGATATCGTCGCGCCAGCCGGCGAATGTCGTGCGCCCGGAGATTTTCAGGCTCCCTGCCAGTTTTTCAAGGCGGGCTCCGGAAGTGTCGCTGCCCGCAATCAGAAGATGACATTGGGATGCCAGCGTGTCCGGCAGAGCGGCAAACGCCTGAAGGGTCCGGTCGACGCCCTGGTCCGTAAAGTTGCATGCGACCTGCAGCAGCAGGAGACTGTCCTGTTCCAGGCGGAACTCCTTCCGGATTTCCTCCCTGATTTTTTCCAGCTTTCTCCGGTCCTCGGGACGTCTGCGGTCCTCGGAAATTCCCGGCGGGAGCAGATGAAAGCGTTCTTCCGGGGTATGGTAGATCCGGATGAATTCGCGTTTCTGCGATTCTGTCAGGTACAGAATTTTCGTTTTCGCATGCGGTGCGAAAACCTCGCGTTCCTGCTTGAGTTCAATCCGGTAGTGCGGTGATAGAAGGTGGTGCCAGAAGCCCGGCTTCGGCAGCTCCACGGGAAATGCGTCGTTTCCCGCGAAATACACATCCAGACCGCGCATGAGCGAGAATCCGATGACCGCGTCAAATTTCTTTCTTGCGAACCTGCGGAACGCCTTCAGCTCGAAACTCGCGATCTTTTCCGACTTCGTCAAACCTGCCGGCCTGAGAATTTCAAGATTGGCAAACGGGATCCGCGGCCCCTGCCATTCCCCGGCGAAAATTGTGACCTTGTGCCCGCGCGAAATCGCTTCGCAGACGATCTTTTCCAGATCCTGCTGAAGTCCGCCGTGCGGGAAATACCGGTAGATGACAAACGCCAGATTCATTCCAAACTCCAGATGGTTTCTGCAATATACCGCCTCCATGCGATTTCGCAAGAGAGAAGCGCGATTTTCCAACGAACAATTTTCAGAGTGCGAAAACCCATCATCCGGAAATCCTCGTATTTCGCAGGCCGGCCTGCGGAAAAGAATCTCTTTCTGCCGCATTCCGAATGAAAACAGACGGAAAACTCTTTTGACAGCTTGCCAATGCCAGGCTTGCGGTTATAATAATAAAGAAAGGGGAAATTATGCGGAGCTTTCCTGTCTGTTGTCACCTGTGCCGCCGCACATGCTGACCAATCAGGCGGGAAGTCTTCCCATGAGCCGGATTTTTCTTTGCGCCGCCTGTTTGCGGACCGGCTCCGGAAGACGCTGCCGGAGTTTGCCTCCGGGCAATGCTTCCCCGGGAATACGGAGGAATCCGGAACAGAAAAACTGATGAAATTAAGGAAGATGCAAGATGAAATGGAGTGGAATTCTGCTTGTTTCGAGCGCCGTTCTGCTGGGATTTTCCGCCGGCGCGGATGTGAAAATGCCCGCTTTTTTCAGCAGCTGCATGGTGCTGCAGCGGGATGCCCCGGCGAATCTATGGGGAACGGCTGACAACGGGGAGAGCGTTACCGTGTCGTTCAAAGGCCAGTCCAGAACCGTTACGGCAAAGGATGGGCGCTGGATGGTTACGCTGGATCCGATGAAAGCCGACTCCAAGGGGGAAGTCTTGACCGTAAAAGGGAAAAATCAGCTGACGTTCGCCAATGTGGTGACGGGAGATGTCTGGATCTGTTCCGGCCAGTCCAACATGGAGTGGAGTCTGGCAAAGACGGAAAATGCCGTGGAGGAACAGAAGAATGCCGATGTTCCCATGCTTCGGTTGTTTGACGGGAGACTCTACCGCGCCTCCATGAAACCGCAGGATGACATTCCCGGAAAGACCTGGCAGGTCTGCTCGCCCCGGAATGCCGGGACCTTTTCGGCCGTCGGGTATTTCTTCGGGCGCGATCTCTGCAGGGAGCTGAATGTGCCGATCGGACTCATCTCGGTCAACTGGGGCGGCACGCGGATTGAACCCTGGACCGGCATTTACGGCTTTTCGACGCAGCCCTCCCTGAAAAATATCTACAATACGCTCCTTGTCAATGTTCCGGGAACCCCGCAGAGCGCGGCGGCATACAAAAAGGCGATCGAGGATATGGAAAAATGGGTCGCCGACGCCAGGAAGGCCGTTGCCGCAGGACAGGTCCTCCCCGATCTGCCTGTCCTTCCGAACGGACTGCGTTTCATCAGCCAGCAGCAGCCTGCCGTTCTGTTCAATACGATGATTCATCCTCTTCTGAAGTTCGCCTTCAAGGGCGCGATCTGGTATCAGGGATGCGCCAATGTCGGAGACGGCGCGCTTTACAAGGACAAGATGAAAGCGCTTGTCGCATCCTGGCGGAAGGAGTTCGGCAAGCCGGATATGCCGTTTTACTTTGTTCAGCTCGCCCCGTTCAATTACGGCTCCCCCTTCCGTCTTCCCATTCTCTGGGAGGCGCAGCAGGGATTTGCCGACGAGGATCCCAATGCCGCAATGGCCGTCATCAATGACATCGGAAACTTCCGCAATATTCATCCGCTGAATAAAAAGGATGTCGGCGCCCGTCTGGCGCTGCTTGCCCTGAAGCACACTTACGGGCGGAAGGATCTGGTGGCTGACTCCCCCTTCTTCGAGAGTCTGAAAATGGAAAACGGCAGGGCCGTTGTCACGTTCCGCAATGCAAAGGAACTCAGAACACGGGACGGCAAGGCGCCGAAGTATTTTGAAATTGCCGGACTCGACCATGTCTTTTATCCCGCGGACGTCGTTCTCAGAGGAAAGTGCGCCATTCTTTCCAGCGCGAAGGTGGTTTCTCCATACATGGTCCGCTACGCATGGAATCATAATGTCACAACCAATCTGGTGAATGAGAACAATCTGCCCGCCGGAGCGTTCCGCGCCTCCGTTCCGATTTCCATCCGAAGCACGCTGGACCGTCTTGTCCCGGAAGCGGGAAACATGGAAATCGTCTATGCGGTCAATGCGAAGAACGTCTGGAGCGGGGGATTTCCCGCGTATCTGCAGGACAACAGTCGGAAACTGGCGGGGAAAAAGGTGAAATCCATCGGCTATTTCATGTATCTTGTCGGCGCAAACGGCGGAGAGCGTTTCGCATATGCCTCAATGGATCCCTTCACGCAGGAAATCGCCAAACTCGGGGTGCCGACGGCGGCGGGAAAGATCTTTTTTCAGCAGACCGTCAGAAACCTGTATGTGAAAAGCAATGTGCCGGGACTGTCGAGCGGAAAGTTCGAGGACGGCAACATTGAATTCTGGAGCGGCAACTATACCCAGAAGAACTCCGCAAATGTTCCGGGGGCGTCGGACCAGACTTTCGATTTCGGCGACACGGGAACCTCCCTGCATGACGGCTACGGCTCCTTCCAGCTTCACAACTACAGACTGAAGCAGACCGTTTTCGCTCTGAACAATTTCCGCGCCGCCGCGCCGGATGTCGGAATCGGAAACAACCGGCAGGGAAATCCGGATTACACGTTCAGCGCATCTTCGAAAGATTATGCCGTGGCGACTCTCCTGATTCTGGCCGAGGTGGAATGAAATCATTGCGCTGTCTGACGGTGTGCGCGGAGTCCTCCCGTCTCTTCCCCGCCCGTTCTTTCCGCACTCTTTTCCGCTCATCCCCGTCCCGGTGTTCCGGATTTTCCGGATACGGGAGGAACGGGGCATTCCTTTGAAGACGGGGCGGCACACGGGATTTTTTTCATCCTCCTGGAGATGCTCCCGTTTGTTTTTTCGCCGGCGCCTGACTTGACAGATCAGCAAAATGAAGATACTGTAAAAGAATGCGGAAACGGATTTTATTTCTTGAATCAGGGAAAGTTGATATAGAGTCATGGATCATAAGCTTGTAATAGTGGAGTCGCCAGCGAAAGCCAGAACCATCGGCAAGATGCTGGGAAGGGATTATACGATCAAAGCCTCCATGGGGCATGTCCGGGATCTTCCCGAACGGACCCTCGGCGTGGACATCGAACACGGTTTCGCGCCGCAGTATGAGGAGAGCAGGGAACGCGGAAAAAATCTGAGCGAACTCAAAAGCGCGGCGAAAAGCGCATCCGAAATTTATCTTGCGCCCGACCCGGACCGGGAAGGGGAGGCGATCGCATGGCACCTGAAGGAAATTCTTTCCAAGGCAAACAAAAAGGCGAAGTTCCACAGAGTCACCTTTCATGAGATTACGAAATCCGCCATCGCGAAGGCCTTCCAGTCTCCCGGGACCATCGACATCGACCGCGTCGACGCCCAGCAGGCGCGGCGTGTCCTCGACCGGATCGTCGGCTACATGGTGAGTCCCCTTCTGTGGGGGAAAATCAAAAAAGGCGTGAGCGCGGGCCGTGTGCAGTCCGTTGCGCTGCGCCTCGTCTGCGAACGCGAACGCCAGATCCTTTCCTTCGTCCCGAAGGAATACTGGAATTTCATGGCGAAGTTCTCCCCGGAGGGGAATTCCCGCTCCCATTTTGCGGCGAAACTCTTTAAAATCGATGGCGGCAAGTTCGAAATCAATGCGAAAGCGGATGCCGACGCGCTTCTTGCCGCCGTTCGCGGCGCTTCGCGCTGGACCGTGGACAATCTCGAGATCCAGCCGCGGAAAAAATACGCCGCGCCGCCGTTCATCACCAGCACGCTCCAGCAGGCGGCGAGCTCCGCGCTCGGGTTTTCCGCAAACACGACGATGCGCATCGCCCAGCAGCTTTACGAGGGCGTGGACGTCGGGCGCGGCGGGCCCGTCGGTCTGATCACCTACATGAGAACGGACTCGGTTGCCATCGCGATTGAGGCGCAGAACGCTGCGCGTGCCTTCATCGGCGCCCATTACGGGCCCGCGTATGTCCCCGCGAAGTACAACGTCTACAAGTCGAAAGCCTCCGCACAGGGGGCGCATGAGGCGATCCGTCCGACGGATGTCAGCCTGACGCCGGAATCGGTCCGGGAATTTCTGGATGACCGCATGTTCAAGCTCTATACGCTGATCTGGCGCCGTTTCACGGCAAGCCAGATGGCGCCCGCCGAACAGCAGCGCACCACGGTTGACATCGCGGCGAAGGGGGCGGATGCAAGGACCTACGATTTCCGCGCGACCGCCACCGTCACGACCTTCCCCGGATTCCTGCGCGCGTATGACATCCGGGAGGAAGGCGCGGAAGAGGATGACGAGGAGACCCGTTACGCCGATATTCTCAAGACGCTCGGGAAAGGTGACGTCTGCCGCCTGATTGATGCGCTTGCCGAACAGAAGTTCACCGAGCCGCCCCCGCGCTATTCCGAGGCCACGCTCATCAAGGAGCTGGAACTCAACGGCATCGGACGGCCCTCCACCTATGCGACGATCGTCAACACCATTCAGGAACGGCTTTATGTGCTCAAGGAAAAGGGAAAACTGATCCCCACGGAGCTGGGATTCCAGATCAGCGATTATCTTGTTCTGACTCTGCCGGAGCTCTTCCAGGTCGGATTTACCGCGGAAATGGAGAACCAGCTCGACGAAGTGGAGGAAGGCCATGTGCAGTGGACCGAAATGATGCGCGCCTTCTATGACAAGTTTGAAAAATGGCTGAACGCGGCAAAAAGCGCAGGCGCGCCGGAGAGCGCCGAGGCTTCGGCGCTGATGACGCTGCTGGAGGGAATTTCGGAATGGGAGGCGCCCGAGAAAGGCGCGTCAAGGACCTATGACGACAGACGCTTTTTCACTTCGCTCAAGAAGAGTTTCGATGCGGGGAAGGCGGTCTCCGCCCGCCAGTGGGAGGCGATGCTCAAGATGGCGGTCAAGTATGAAAGCCAGCTGCCGGGTCTGGAGCAGTTTGCCGTGGATCACGGATTCGCCGCCGATCTCGCCGCCGCCGCCGAGCAGATCCGCGAACGCCAGGCAAAACGCGAGGCGTGGCAGGCGAAGCGGGCGGAGGCGGCGGCCGCCGCGCCGAGGGACAGCGAGATGACCGAAGTCTTCACCGCGCTCGACGGCGTCCGCTGGAATGCGCCGGAAAAGTCTGCGAGAAGAGTTTATGACGACGGAAAGTTCTACGACTCGCTCAGAAAGCAGAGTCAGTCCGGGCGTCCGCTTTCGGAAAAACAGCTTGCCGCGCTTGGAAAAATGGCCGCGAAATACCGGGAGCAGATTCCGAATTTCGAAAGGATCGCCTCGATCCTGCAGATCGCCCCGCCGGAGAACGCCTCCCCGGAAGGAGCCGCGGGCGCCGGCAATGCCGAAGCCGATGCGCTGCTGGAAAAATTTTCCCGTGTGACAAACTGGAACGAACCCAGGAAAGTCGGCAGACGCGTGTATGACGACAAGGTCTTTTACGAGTCGCTCAGAAAACAGCGCGCCGAGGGAAAGGCTCTCAGCGACCGGCAGTCCGCCGCCTTGCGGAAACTCGCCGCAAAATATCAGCTCTGAACAACGGAAAGGGACGGCGCGGATGTTTCACTCGGAAAACAGAATCGGAAATCTCTGCGCGCTGGAAGTGGAACGCTCCGGTGCGCTGACGCTCTTCCTCCGCGAAGGCGACAGGGTTCTCAAACGCACGGATGCCTTCCGCCCCTTTCTTCTGATGAGCCTTCCCGATCTGCTTTCCGATCTGGACGGCGATGTGACCGTAACGGAACTGGAGGGAAAGGATCCATTCCGCTATCTTGCGGCGTTCGGTGATCCGGCACTTTACGAAAAGGCGCTCAAAGTCCTGAAGCAGCGCACGGGGTTCTCTCCCAGCGCGCCGGGCGCGCCCTACCGGATTTTTTCCGACATGATCCAGCAGGCCCTGACGGCAAACGATATGCGCTTGTTCGAGGGAATGACCTTTCCGCAGATCCGCAGAATGCAGTTCGACATCGAAACGCTCTGTTCGCCGGAGTTCGATTTCCCGAATCCGGAGCGGGAGGAGGACCGGATCATCATCATTTCCATGTCCGACAGCACAGGCTGGGAGAAAGTCATCAGCCTGGATGAATATCCGACGGAAAAGGAGCTGCTCGAGGCGTTTGTCGCCGCCGTGCGGGAGCGTGATCCGGACATCCTGGAGGGACACAACATCTTCCGCTTTGATCTGCCTTATATCGAGGAGCGTGCAAAGCGGCACAAGGTGAAGCTTTCCCTCGGGCGGGACGGTTCCGTTCCCGCGAAACGCTCCTCTCGCTTCAGCATCGCGGAACGGACCGTCAACTATACGCGGTTCGACATCTACGGGCGGCACGTGGCGGACACCTTCCATCTGCTGCTCTTCTACGATGCGATTCACCGCACGCTGGAAAGCTACAATCTCAAATATGCCGCGAAGCATTTCGGCGTGGCGGCGCCGGACCGCACGTATGTGGACGGCGCGGATATTTCGAAGGCGTGGGAAAACGACCGGGAGACCCTGCTGAAATACGCGCTCGACGACGTGCGGGAAACCCGGGCTCTTTCGGCAATTCTCTCCCCGAGCTATTTCTATCAGACGCAGCTCCTTCCGATCAGCTACCAGAACTGCATCGTGCGCGGCAATGCCACAAGGATCGACGCGCTCTTCGCCGCGGAATATCTCAAGGCGGGCCATGCGCTTCCCGCACCCGAACGGGGAAGGCCGTTCAGCGGAGCCTTGACGCGCGCGCTGGATTCCGGCGTGTTTGAGCATATCGGCCACTGCGACGTGCGTTCGCTGTATCCCTCGATCATTCTTTCCGAAAACTGGACGCCGGCGCGCGATTCCCTCGGCGTTTTCCCCCGTCTGCTTGCCCGTCTGCGCACCTTCCGCCTGAATGCCAAGGACGCGGCGAAAAATGCGGGAACCCAGGAGGAGAAAGATTATTACAGCGCCCTCCAGTCCACGTTCAAGATTCTGATTAATTCCTTCTACGGCTATCTGGGCTTCGAGCAGGGCTTCCTGAACGATTTCGACATGGCCGAACGCGTCACGGCGCGCGGACGCGAAATTCTGACCCTGATGCTGGACACGCTGGAAGGCGCCGGCGCGAAAATCATTGAAATGGATACCGACGGCATCTATTTCCAGCCTGCGTCCGGGCAGGATCCGGCATTTGTCCCGAACCGCCTGAAAGAGGTTCTGCCGCAGGGGATTGAAGTCGATTTCGACGAATCCTATCCGGCGATGTTCTGCTACAAGAGCAAGAACTATGCGCTTCTCCATGCGGACGGGACGGTGTCGATCACGGGGGCCGCGCTGAAGTCGCGCGGACTGGAACCCTTCCAGCGCCGCTACATGGAAACGGTCATCCGCTGTCTCCTGACCCACGACATGGAGACGATCCGCCGGACGCATGAAGAATTCCTCCGCGCGATCCGGAATCACGAGCTGCCGCTGCGCGATCTCGCCAAGTCGGAGAACCTTGCGGATTCTCCGGAGACCTACAGGCGCAAAATGGCCGCCGGGAACTCCCGGCGCAGCGCCGCCTATGAACTGGCGATTGCCTCCGGGCGCGACTACCGGCAGGGGGATCAGGTGACGTTCTACATCACAGGGGAGAAAAGGAAAGTCTCCGTCGTGGACAATGCCAGGCTGCTTTCCGATGCGAAAGAGGGCGTCCGCGACGAGAATGTCGCGTATTATCTGGACAAACTGGAAGAGCTCCGGAAAAAATTCGCCCCGTTCCTGGATGCCGGTTCCGCCGGCCCGGAACCCGGTCTTTTTGACTGAGCGCCTGCGCGCCGCGCCCTTGCCTGTTCCGGATTTGTCCCGTCGTCAGTTCCCCCCCCGGGGTGGAAGCGTCTCAGAGGATGCGGAACGTCTGTCATGCCTGGATTTCTCCGCCTGCCGCGGATGTCCCGCCTGCCGCATCTGTGCCTTCCGCGTCCGCCGGCGGTCATGCATCAGCATCTGCAGGGCGTTCCAGAGGTTGTGCCAGAGCACGTAGAATGTCGGGCCCATCGCGACGAGCGGATTGGCGAAATGCAGCGCGAGGAACATGGTGAACGTGGTGTTCTTCTGCCCGAGGGACTGGCTGGATTCCCTGCGGTAGCGTTTTTCCCCCATGAAACGGCCTCCCGCAAAGTTGAGCGCGCAGATCAGTGCGCTCAGGAGAGCGGTCTCAAGCAGCACCAGCGGGGAAAGTTCCGGATTGTGGTGAAGAAAGAAGGAGGCCGATGCCGCGATGATGAAGAGTGTCACGACCCAGAGGAAAAACGAGAAGTTCGCAAGGCGGGACGGCCACTCCTGCGCACGTTTGAAAAACATTCTCGTGACGGTCGCGCCCGCGATCGGGACGCCGATGATGACGGCAAGGTTGATTGCAACCTCCCGGAAGAACACCATGGAGAAATTTCCCGTGACCAGGGGAAGAAGTCCCAGAAGCGAAATGCTCACTCCGAGATTGGTGATGATGAACGCCGCCACGACATAGCTGACACTTCCTCCCAGAAAGCGGATGATGACGGGCGCCGCATTCGCCGTCGGCGTGATCGCGGTGAAAAATGCGATGCTTGCCAGATCCTCCTGTCCGGCAAGACGCAGAACGCCCCACAGGATCAGCGGAACGGCGATGTTGAAGGCGAGAATCTTCCAGTGGCTGAGATGCGGTCTGAGCTGCTTGAATTTGACCTGCAGGCAGACCAGATAAAGCATGACGAGCAGCAGAATGCGGATCATCCAGTTGAAGGAATGCGCCCAGGGGCAGAAATAGCCGGCGAGAAACGCCGCGCCGATCATTACGGGACGGATCAAAGCTTTCAGCATGATGCAACACTTTCCTTGAAACTTCCGAAAAGCGTAAATATATTCTGTCGGACGGAAAAATCAATCTCCGATGCGTGATATTGTCCGTCTTTTGTCCGGCTGGCGCGCGGCGCAGCGTTTCTCTCCCGCCGTTCCGCAGCCGGGGCGGTCCCGGGAGAATTTCCGGCACAAGCGCACGGGGTGTTTCCTCCGGACAGCGCCCGTGCCGGACCGCCGGATTTTCAGCTGTCATTTTCCCGCATAGCGGTTTTTCTTCCACGGTGCGATTTTTTTCCGCGGAGAAAGATTGCTGGTCTGCATCTCTTCCGGGAGGTAGTTCCAGTTTTCCAGCGTGGCGTCGATGACTTTCCCGTCTTTATCGAAGCGGTAGACGTAAAGACAGCAGTTCACGACATATTCCGGATAATGGGAAATGACGAGGCGTTTGTCCGTCATTCTCTGATTTACCGCGATGATCAGGGAGGGCAGTGTAGAGGAATGCCCGACAAGCAGGACCTGCCCCGAAGTTTCTTTTTTCAGCAGATCGTCCAGAAACTTTTTCATGCGCTCGTTCCGCTGTTCCGCCGTTGTTTCGTTGGCATACTGCCAGAATTCCGGCAGTTCGACCTCCTGGACGTTGCCGGGGAAACGTTTCATCAGTTCCGCGACGGTGATGCCTCTGGCCGGCGCCTTGCGGTTTCCGCCTTCCTGGAGGCGCGGTTCCGGAATGACCTTGATGGCGGGATCAATGGCGCGGACTGTGCAGACCGCCGTCTGCATGGTCCGGAGAGTCGGAGAGGAAAACACTTTTCCCCGGAAGCCGAGCTTTTTCAGGTATTCTCCGAGAAGGCGGCACTGCTCCTCTCCCAGCGGTGTGATGGAATTCTCCTTCGGACGGACCGCTTTGCCGTCGATGAGGTCTCCGATCACGTTCTTTTCCCGGTCGGCTTCCGGCCACTGGCTTCTGGGACCGCGCTGCGCATGGCGGGTGATGTAGAGAGTGAGCGCGGCATCCTCCCCGAAAAGAAGGCTGCATTCCGATGCGGCGAACAGGACAAGCATCCCGATCAGGATGCTGCGGACGGGCAGTTTCATCATTTCCTTTTCTCCCTGAGTTAAGATTCTGTGCATATGCGGCTTTCACCGGTGCGGCGAATGTCCCGAGTGCGGGCCGTTGCGCGCCGACACTGTCATCATTTTTCTAAAATATTGTTTTTTCTGGTTGAATCAAGGCCGTTTTATTGTATTCTATATCATATGTTTTGTATTTTCTGAAAAAGAACAATTTTTATGAAACCCGATTTTTTCGACTGGCATCTGACCGATGAAAAGCCTTTTGTTCTGCAGCGGCATGATTTTCCGCCCCGCGGATTCTCCAATTATCTTGACTTCCATCGTTCCATCCATCTGCTCCTGCTGATCTCCGGCGACTGCGGACTGGAAATCGGCAGAAGCGACATTCATGTCCCGGACGGCTTTCTGCTTACGGCTCCGTGGGAACTGCACGGAAAACAGCATTCAAGACATGGGTGCGTTCTGCTGATGACGGCGATCCGCCAGGAGAATCTTTACGGCGCCATGCTCGGAGAGAGCGGGAAACTGAAATCCATTCTCCGTCTGCCTTCGGATGTCAGACATGCTTTCCTGCGCGGATATCTGGGCGCGGACCTGACCGCGCAGTGTGTCCGGCAGCTTCAGAAATCCTCCTCGGTTCTGGAACAGTGGCATGCGCTTGTCGGTTTTTTTGTCCGGATTGTGAGTGCTATCCCTTCCCATGCCATTCCTCCGCAGGAGCAGGAGATGCATTTTGAGCTTGTCCCCGCTTTTCAGCGGCTGTATGAGTGCCGCGGGCGGAAATTCAGCGCGGAGGACGGCGCCAGGGCGTGCGGAATGAGCACGTCGCGCTTCCGCCTGCTGTTCAGGAAAACAACCGGAATGCCGTTCGGCGAATATGAACTGCAGTTCCGCTTGAATCTTGCCCTTGAGATGATGGAAAAGAGAACTTCCTCGCTGAAAAGCATTGCCGGGGAACTCGGATTTCATGATGCCAGCCATTTTTCCCATGCCTTCCGGAAGTATTTCGGGAAACCGCCCGCTCAATACCTGAAGGAGGAATCCTGCGTTCCGTCGTGTCCTCCCTGAAAACACGGCTGCGGAATCCCCGCTGTGTTTCCGCAGAGCGCGTCCGGATTTTCAGGTCCTGAAGGAGTGTCTGATGCTTTGGGAATCTGCTTGTCTGTTCCGGGAGGAAGAGATTTCTGCGGCGTTTACGACGGGAAGAGCTGATGCCTTTTTCTGTATTCCTGCGGGGAAAGGCCGGAAAGGTTCCGGAATTTCCGTGAAAAATAAAACGGATCGCTGAACTCCAGCGCTGCGGCGATTTCCTTCACCTGCAGATCTGTTTCCACCAGAAGCGAACAGCTTTTCCGGAGAAAGCAGGCGTTCCGGTAGGCGGAAAAGGATTCCTGTCCGTGATACCTGCTCCAGTAGCGGCGCAGCGTCGAAAGCGACATGCCGAATTCGGCGGCGAGCGCGGCGCAGTCCATCTCTTCTCCGAGATTGCGTTCCAGGCGGCTGCGGATCTCCGGAATCCGGGAGTGATTCAGCTGATTCTCTCCGTATGTGATCCAGGTTTCGAGCAGCAGCTCGTAGCAGAGCAGGTCGATTCTGTCGGCGTTGATGCTTTCCGATTCCAGCTCATGCAGGAGAGAGGTGATTTTTTCCATGATTGTCCCGAGATTGCGCATGCTGCGGACGGGATTTTCCGGCGGGAGCAGTCCGGACGCGGTCAGAATTCCGAATGTTTCGGGCGGGTAGATGAAATACACCTCGCGCCATTCCTCTTCCGGTCCGTAGTCCATCGGTTCCCCCGGCCACTGAATCAGCATGCAGGGCGCTTCGACCGCATAGGATTTCCCCCGCAGGATGTAGTCGCCGCCGCCTTTCAGGATGAAGGAGAAGTTGCAGGATTGAAACGTCCTGCGGACGCGCTCCTTTTTCGCGGGCAGAAATCCGACGGCTCCGATCGGAGGCAGCAGGGAGAACTGCCGGGGAAAAGGACTCAGATATTTGAACTTTCTATCCATGCTGTTGAAGCGTTTGTCCATTCCGTTTTTCATTTTCAGCGATTATAATATAAATATTTCCGGAAGATTTGTCAATTTACTGAAACACAACAGAAGGAGAAATCTGGATGAAAGTCGGACTGATCGGCTGTGGAAACATCAGCGACGCCTATCTGAAGAACGCAAAGGTCTTCCCGAACCTGCAGTTCGTGGCGTGCGCGGACATCAGAGAGGACGCGGCCAGGGAAAAAGCGGAGAAATACGGACTCCGTCATCTTTCCGTGGCGGATCTGCTTGCGGATCCCGGAATTGAAATCGTTCTGAACCTGACAACGCCGCAGTCGCATACGGAGGTGGACCGCATGGCGCTGGAGGCCGGCAAGCATATCTATTCGGAAAAACCGTTCGGGCTGGACGCCGAGGCGGGAAAGGAGATTCTGAAACTCGCGGAGAAAAAGAATCTGCGCACGGGATGCGCGCCGGACACTTTCCTCGGCGGCGGTCATCAGACCTGCCGCAAGCTGATCGACGACGGGCTGATCGGCCGTGTGGTCGCAGGCACCGCGTTCATGCTCTGCCACGGACATGAATCCTGGCATCCGGCTCCCGCGTTCTACTATCTCAAAGGCGGCGGGCCGCTGTTTGACATGGGACCGTATTACATCACGGCGCTGGTCAATCTGCTCGGACCGGTGAAGAAGGTTGTTGCCGTCAATACGCGTTCCACGGACTGCCGGAAGGGAATCCGGGTCAATGCGGGAAAGACCTTCCCCGTTGAAGTCGACACCCATATCGCGGCGGTTCTGGAATTCGTCTCCGGCGCGGTCATCACACTGATTACCAGTTTCGACGTCTGGAAACACAGCGGCTATTCCAATATCGAACTTTACGGAACGGAAGGGTCTCTGCACGTCCCCGATCCGAACACGTTCAACGGCGAAATCCGCTTCTTCAAGGCCGGGCTCACCTCAAACTGGGCGACGGCGGAGAATCCCTTCATCTACAATGACAACATGCGCAGCATCGGGCTTGCCGACATGGCGAAGGGAATTGAGGAGAACCGCCCGCACCGCTGTTCCGGCACGCTCGCATATCATGTGCTGGATGTGATGTGTTCCATCATCCGGGCCGGAAAAGAGGACCGGGCCGTTGCGATCGAAAGCACCTGCGGACGGATCGCGCCGCTGCCGATCGGACTCAAAAACGGCGAACTGGACTGAAAAAACTTTTCCCGTTCTCCCGCCCGTCTAGAGGCGGGTGCGGGAGCGCTTAAACACGAAAACCAACGAAAGACAAGGAGTTTCTGCGATGAAGAAAGCATTGATTTTCCGCGGCGGCTGGGCCGGACATGAGCCGGTGCAGACTTCGGACATGGTGGCGGAAGGCTTGAGAAAACAGGGCGCGGAGGTGGACATCTTCGACAACCAGGAGTGTCTGCTTCAGGAGGGACTGGAGGAAAAATACGATGTCATCATTCCCGTATGGACCATGGGAACACTGATTCCGGAAGGAGGGAAGGCCCTGCTGAACGCGGTTCGGAACGGTGTCGGACTGGGCGGCTGGCACGGCGGCATGTGCGACGCATTCCGGGATAACACGGAATATCAGTTCATGACCGGAGGACAGTGGGTCGCGCATCCGGGAAATGCGATCGACTACCGGGTGCGGATTACAAGCGATGATCCGATTGTCCGTGGAATGGATGATTTCGACATGCACAGCGAGCAGTATTACATGCATGTGGATCCGGGCAACGAGGTGCTTGCCGTAACCCGCTTCAACGGAGAGCACTGTCCGTGGATTGACGGGACCGTCATGCCGGTTGTCTGGAAGCGCATGTACGGAAAAGGACGCGTCTTTTATTCTTCCCTGGGGCATAATGCGGAAGACTTCCGGCGCGTTCCCCGGATTCTTGAGATCGCGGTCCGCGGCATTCTCTGGGCCGCGGACGGAAGTCCCCGGAAAACATGCTGATCCGGAGCGCCGGATGCGGAATTTTCTGAACGCGCACGGCGTCCGGTTCCGCCTCGGACGGAAAACGCATCCCGCCCTTCGCAGGGGGGATGCGTTTTTGCCTGCACGAATGTTTCAGAGAATCGCCGCGGCATTCTCCAGAACCGTCAGTCCGGCGGCACAGGCCGGGCAGTCGCACCACTTCCCGCCGGCTGCTTTCACGTCATGCGCATGGGACGCGATGGCTTTTGCCCGTTCCTCTCCGAAGATCCGTTTCCCCTGCGGAGATTCAAAGAATTCGATCACATGATCGATGGTGACGACATCCTCCCGGATTTCCTGCAGAAGCGCTTCGGCTGCCGCATGTTCCCCGGCGGTGCCGATGGCGTCAAGCCATTTCCGTCCGGCGTTCTTGAGCTCTTCGCAGCAGGAGGATGCCTGAATCATTGTTTGTACCGTCTGCGCAATTTCCTCTTTCTTCATGTCCCTTCCTTTCTCTTGGATGGTTATGCCTGCCGGAAGCCGCCGCATCTGTTTTCTTCACGGCCGTCCGGAGTTTTTCTGCCTTCGCATAGTATATTGCCTGCCGGGAAATAATGCAAGCCGGAAAAAGCGGCTTTCCCCCTGTCGTTTCTCCCGGCAGACTCCGCGGGAGCGGCTTTGTGTCACCGCCGTGCGCATTCCCTGCGCCATTTCCCGGGCGATTGATGGAACTGCGCGTGAAAACGTTTCGTGAAATAGTTGGAATCATGGAATCCGCAGAGGAAGGCGATTTCGGAAACGGAGCGGTCGCTTGTTTCCAGCATCGTGCAGGCGGCATTCATGCGCAGAGCGGTGAGATATTGCAGCGGCGTCTGCTTTGCGACCGCCTGAAAGGTTCGCAGAAGCGTGTTGACCGACATGCCTGCGATTCCTGCCATCCGTTCCAGGGGCCAGTCCTCCTGAAAGGATGCTTCCAGCGTGCTGAAAAGTCCCGCAAGGCGCGTGACGGAGTGGCGGCTGCTGCCCGGATCGTCCAGGGAACGCGACAGGAAGACGATCAGTTCGAAGAGCAGCGCGAGGACGGCCGCTTCGCAGCCGGGTTCCCCTCTCTCCAGTTCGAGATTCATTTTTCCCGCTGTCCGTGTCACATGCGCCAGCGCCTGCGGAGAAAGATGCAGCGTATTGTGAAATGCGCGTCTGCCGCGCAGCTCCGGCTCGAAGCGGAAAACGACATGATAACCGGGAATCCGTTTCAGATATTCCCGGAGATCGCGGAAGATCCGTTCGGAATACATGATGTTGGTGATCTCCAGATTCCGGTAATTCTCGAAGAAATGGGTCGTTTTCCCCGTGATGACGAACACGTCTCCGCGGGAGACCGGATAGACCGTTCCGTTGATGTTCTGGAGTCCGCTTCCGCCGGTGACAATGACCAGTTCCGAGAAGTCGTGCCAGTGCGGGACCCCGGTGTAATCATGCGGATGCGTTACGATTTTCCCGTGCACCCTTTTCAGGGCAACAGGCAGGGTCTCCCGCAGGAAATAGAATTTTCCCGGAATTTGAACGATCTTTTTTCTCATAATGGTGACAATTTACCTTTTTCCGGTGATTTTATCAAGGTTTCCGAAATGGAATATGCTATATTAAACGGAAAAAACCGAACGCAAACCCAAACCCAAACAAGGAGCGGGAAAAATGAAATTCCAACATGCAGTTGTCTCCCGGCGGTCCATGCCTTTCTGGTGTGTCGCCAATCCTCTGAGCGATCCCTTCGGCGGCGCCGTTCTGGAAAACCCCGATTCGCTGGATACGGCCCGGCTCATTGCGGATGCCGCGCGGGAGGGTCTGATCGAGGCGACCAGTTATCATGACGACGATCTTGTGCCGTGGAATCCCGAAGAGCCCGAAGACGATCTGGATCCCTCCTCCTTCGCATGGCGGCGTCTGCATGAAATCAAGGAGATTCTCGACGGCGCGGGACTGGCGGTGAACTCCTCGATCTGCTCGCTGCACGGGAACAGACTTTTCCGGAACGGCGGGCTGTGCAATCCCGATCCGGAAATCCGTCGACTGGCGCGTCTCAAGGTGGAGCGCACGCTGCGCATCGGGCAGTTTTTCGGAGCGGAATACTACGTTTACTGGGTGGCGCGCGACGGTTTTGAAGTCCCCGTCCGCACGGACTGGAAGCATGTCTATCAGTGGCTGGCGGACGGACTCAACCACGTGACGGATTACATGCACGAACACGGCATGAAAAACTATGTCGGTGCGACAGTCGAACCGAAACCCAACGA
This sequence comes from uncultured Victivallales bacterium, assembly GCA_944390795.1. Taxonomy (GTDB): domain Bacteria; phylum Verrucomicrobiota; class Lentisphaeria; order Victivallales; family UBA1829; genus UBA11452. Next base: position 3,112 of record CALXRI010000012.1, on the reverse strand, counting down.
ACCGCGCGGACAGATGTTCCTGCCGACCAGCGGCCATGCGGCGGGATTCATCCTCGGCATGCTCCGGGAGAAGGACTTCTGGGGCGTGAATCCGGAACTTCTCCAGCATGAGAGCATGTGCCTTCTGAACGCGGTCATGACTGTCGGCTATCTCTGCAGCATGAACAAACTCAAGTTCCTCCATTTCGGTTCGCAGATCAAGGCGCAGTTCGACAATGACTTCCCGCCGCTCATCGGTCCGGAAGGACTCAAGGAGACCGTCTTCATGTTCAAGGCGCTGAAGGACATCGGCTGGAAGGGCACGGTCGAATATGACTGCCACATGCTCCGTGCCGAAGCCGACACGGAGCATCCGGAGGAATGCCGCTTCCAGTTCATCCGCAACTGTTCGGAGGCGCTTTCCATCGCGCTTGCGCTTGCGGACCGGATTCAGACGCCGGACCCGGGTATCGGCCAAACCGCCGCCGATCTGGCCTCCATCCGGCAGATGTGCGCACTGTGAGGCGCACAATGAGCCTCTTTCTCGGAATCGACGTCAGCACGCAGAGTGTCAAATGCATCGTGATCGACACGGTATCCGGCACGATCGCGGCGGAAAGCGGCGTGAATTACGGGCATGATCTGCCGGATTACGCTTCTCCGAACGGTTTCCTTCCGCATCCGGATCCGCTTGTGAAACAGGCCGATCCTCTGATGTGGCTTGATGCGCTGGAGCTCGCGTTCCGCCGTCTGGCGGATACCGGGGCGCCGCTTGCGGAAATCCGGGGCATTTCCGGATCGGGACAGCAGCATGGAACGGTATATCTGTCGGAGGATGTGAGACTTGCGCACGATGGGAAGACCCTTTCCGAACAGCTCCGTCCGAAACTGGCCCGGCGCAGGTCGCCGATCTGGATGGACCGCTCGACCGCGGAGGAATGCCGGGAGCTGGCGGCCCGCTTCGGGAGCCGGATCCAGCGCGACACGGGGAGTCCCGCCGTCGAGCGTTTTTCCGGGCCCCAGATCCGGAAATTCGCCAAGGAGCATCCGGAGGAGTATGCGCGGACGAAACGGATCCATCTGGTCAGTTCCTTTCTCTGTTCCGTACTCTGCGGAAAGGACGCGCCGATTGATTTCGGCGACGGCGCGGGCATGAATCTTCTGAATCTGAAAACGCTTCACTGGGATTCTGAAATTGCATCGTTCACCGCGCCGGGACTTTCCGGAAAACTGCCGGATGTTGTCCCGTCCGCGACGAAGGCCGGCGTTCTGGACCCCTGTTTTGCGAAATTCGGATTCACGCCGGGCATTCCGGTCATCACCTGGTCCGGCGACAATCCGAACAGTCTGGTCGGGATCGGCGCGGCGGGGAGCGAATGCGCCGGAATCAGCCTCGGCACCAGCGATACGTTTTTCGCTCCGATGACGGATTTCAGAACCGATCCCGCCGGATACGGCCATGTCTTCGGCAATCCGGCCGGCGGCTTCATGAGCCTGATCTGTTTCACGAACGGTTCGCTGGCGCGCGAAAGGATCAGGGAGGAGCAAGGGGTTTCATGGGACTTTTTCGACCGCGGAGCATGCCGGGAAACCGTTCCCGGAAACGGCGGACGGCTGATCCTGCCCTTCTTTGAACCGGAAAGCACGCCGCTTCTGCTGACGCCCGGCGTCCGGAGAAACTACGCCACGGCGGCTCCGGGAGAGGAGATCCGCGCGCTTCTGGAATCGCAGGCGCTTTCGCTCCGGCTGCATTCCGCGTGGCTGGGCGGGAATTTCCGCAGAATCCGCCTGACCGGAGGGGGGTCGAAATCGGAAGGGTTCCGGCGGATTCTTGCCGATGTGTTTCAGGCGGACATCGAGACGATTTCCGTCACGAATTCCGCCGGGCTCGGTGCGGCGCTCCGGGCGGCCGGCGCGGTGGAGGGAATCCCCTTTGGGGACCTCTGGAACTCTTTCTGCCGTGCGGAGGAAACCGTGAAGCCGAATCCGGACAACAGGAGACTTTACGATTCCATGCTGGAACATTTCCGGGAGTTTCTCCGGGCTTCCCCTGAAAAATAAATCCGCGGGGAAGGGGGGAAGGGGACGGACCGGATCATTCCGGAGCGCTGCGTGTTGTCCACAGCATGCAGCGTTTCCGGTACTCCGACGGCGTGGTGAGCATGTGCTTCCGGAAGAAACGGGAAAAATAAAACTGGTTTTCAAATCCCAGACTTTCGGAGATTTCCTTGACGGAGAGTCTGTTTTCAGAGAGCATTCCCTCCGCGCGGCGGCAGAGTTCCTGTGCGAGAAACTGTTTGAGCGGCATGCCGAAGTCCTTCCGGAATTTGCGGCTGATGCGGTCATAGGAGGAACCCCCTGCCGCGGCAAGCTCCTCCGCGCTGGTTTTCGCCGCGGCGTGATTCTGGATAAAATTCAGAAGCGGCGCGTAATTCAGGCGCAGGCGGTGCCACTGGTTCCAGTCCAGCCGAATGCAAGGTTCCAGCTCCGCCAGACGCCCCCGCAGGAATGATTCAAAGCGCAGGGCCGTATTCCAGCCCGGGGGCGCTGCGACAAGGAATGCGGCTTCCCGCAGGACCTCCGGAGAAACTTGAAATTCTCTGCAGATTGTTTCTCCCGCAAAAATATCCATGCCCGGCAGCGCCTCCAGACGGAAATGCACGCAGCAGAAACGGAGCGACGCGTGAAAATCGAACTCCAGGTCCAGATTGGGCGGAAGAAAAAAGGCTGTTCCGGGGCGCATCCGGCAGGTCTGCCGCGCAGTGTGGTTGAAGATTGAGCCTGTGCCCGATTCCACCAGAAAATACCGGTTGAAGTTGTGGTAATTTCTGCCATGCCAGGAAAAGGCCGCGCGGCTGAATTCAAGGATCCGCAGCCGGAGCGCCGACACGGCGGATGCCAGTTCCTCATTGCGGCGCACTTTCAGGGTAAACATCGGCCTCTCCCATATTTGTGCATAAGAAAAATGAGATCCGGATTCTTTCTCATGCCGGTTTGAAGAATAATATAGCCTGATTCGCAAAGAATGCAACCCATCCCGGATTTTTCTCTTTTTTCTTAGAACCTATCCCTAAATAACAGCAAGTTTTCGATAAATTATAACCGTTGCGGCAAGGTGTAGCAAAGCTTCATA
>CALXRI010000011.1 GCA_944390795.1 uncultured Victivallales bacterium | reverse complement strand
AACGGCAGACGCGCTGCGTTCAGGTCGCAGTCTCTTCACGGGGGTGTAGGTTCAAATCCTATCGTCGGCACCATTTTCTGAATTCAAAAGCCCTGTTTTCCATGCCGGAAACAGGGCTTTTTACTTGATTCTTCCGTGAAAATTCTGCTGAAAGGGGGTTCTCCGGCTTTCCTGTCGGGAATCGGGATTTCTTTCCCTTTTTTTTCTTGACATCCCACCAGAAACGGTGTATTTTCCACAACCAGATAATTCTCACATCAAAGGATTTTTTATGAAGCAAACACCGGAAACCATAATTCTTCTGAATTTTGTCTGCGAAGACATCCAGAAGATCGCGCGGGCGATTCGCGACAAGCACATTTACACAATGGTCATGCCCTACACGGTCGGCGTTGAGCGTCTGATGCAGGAAAAACCCGTCGGGCTCATCATCTGCACGGACGCCGGCGCACCGGAACATAAGGAGGAGTTTGAAAGGTTCTCCTCCCTGGGACTTCCCGTCATGAAAATCATCAACAGCAGGGGAACGAACCTGAAGGAGAAAATTGAGCGAGCCGTTGAATTCTGCCGCAATCAGTGCGCCTGCAGAGGAACATGGACGATGGAGCGTTTCATTGAAGAGGCTCTGAAGGACATCCGCGAGCAGGTCGGCGATCAGAAGGTGGTGCTCGGACTCTCCGGCGGAGTGGATTCCTCCGTCGTCGCGGCCCTGATCCACAAGGCGATCGGCAAACAGCTCACGTGCGTGTTCGTCAATCACGGACTTCTCCGGAAAAACGAACCGGAAATGGTCCAGGAGGTCTTCGCGCGGAACTTCGACATGAATCTCTGCTACATTGACGCGTCGGACCGTTTTCTCGACAAACTTCAGGGCGTTGCGGATCCGGAACGGAAACGCAAAATCATCGGCAAGGAATTCATCGACGTGTTTGCGGAGGCCGCAGCAAAGATCAATGCCCCCTTCCTCGGACAGGGCACAATCTATCCGGACATTCTTGAAAGCATTCCGCTGGACGGAAATCCCGCCGGCGTCATCAAGAGTCATCACAATGTGGGCGGACTCCCCAAAGACATGAAGTTCAAACTGGTCGAACCGGTGGAGCGCCTGTTCAAGGACGAGGTCCGCGCGGTCGGACGCCTGCTCGGGCTTCCGTCCGAACTGATCGACCGCCATCCCTTCCCCGGCCCCTCCCTCGGCGTGCGCCATCTCGGCGCCATCGACCGCTCGACACTCCGCATTCTCCGGGAAGCGGATGCAATCGTCACGGAGGAGCTTCTGAAATCCGGCTGGTATCATAAGACATGGCAGACGTTTGCGATCTTTGTTCCGGTCAAGACCGTCGGCATGAAAAATCACAGGCGCACCTATGACTATGTGATCGCCATCCGCTCGGTCAACAGCGTGGACGCGGTTACTGCGCAGGTCGTCCGCCTTCCCTGGGAACTCCTCGACACGATGACGGAGCGGATCATCCGCGAAGTCGAAGGCGTCAACCGTGTCGTCTACGACATCACTTCGAAACCCCCGGGAACCATTGAGTGGGAGTAACCCGCCTTCCGGCAGAAAGGGAAACAGCGATTTCTCCCCTCCCCTGCCGCAGAAAACTCCGTCCAAATCCTTCTGGAAACGGACGGATTTTTTTTGTTGCGCTTCCCGAAATTCACGCCATCGCATTTCAATTTCTCTCTGCCAGGCATGTCCTGTAAGAAAAATCGAAAAAAATAAAATCCGGATATTGACAAAAAACGCTTTTTGCATATAATATTATGAAACAGGAAATGAAACAATGAAACAAAAATGATACAAAAGAAACTTATAAGAGTTTTTCAGGAGGAAATCGCTTCCGGCGAGATTGTGGAGAATGGACAGATCCCGACCTTCCGCACTCTTTCATGCCGTTATGACTGCAGTGTGGCGACTGTGAAGCGGATGGTGGATGACCTGACACGGATGGGCCTGCTGCGTGCCGTCCGCGGACGCGGAACATTTGTTGCAGGTCATACCGCAATGGAAGAGGTCTCGACGGAGCGTTCCTCACAGATTGGCGCAATCCTGCTTGACGACCAGTTCCTTGATGCGATGGAACATTGCAAGGACGAATTCCTGCAGGAAGGCTGGATGTTCAGCATCTACCGTTCCACTCCGGACGCGCAGTCTCCGGAACGGGAGAAGAACTTTCTCCAGAAAGCGCGGGACCTTGCATTTTCCGCCATTGTCATGGAGGCTTCGCCGATTCCCCCCGTCAATACGGAACTCTTCCTGCGGATGCGCAGCGACGGCATGAAGATTATTCACCTTTCTCCGTATCTGGATGACATGTCGGCGGAGTGCGCGTTCCTTCCGGACTTCCGTTCCGCCGGCTTGCTTGCCGCTGTCAAAGCCGCTCTTGCAGGATACCGGGGAATCGTTTTCTTTCCTGCTGACAATGAAGCTCCCTTCAGCCGTCTGGTCGATTCCGGGATCCGGCAGATCGCCGATGAAATTTCGCTGACGGTTCTGGAAAATGCTCCGCGCGGCCGTGACATGAAGGTCATCGGAAGCTTTCTGCAGAACATGCCGGAACGGACCGCAGTGGTAGCTCTCGACACGGAACTCGGCCGCGACATCATGGATACCGCAGCTGCCGCGGGAATGGTTCTCCGCCGTGATTTCGGCATTGTTTCCATCATGGAGTCCCCGAAGGATAAAAGCAGCCATTCGTATCTGACCTTCGATTTCGACGCCATTATCCGTGATGCGCTTCATTTCGCCATTGACCGCAGTCATTCACCGTTTGAACCGGTCTGCCGCTGTTATCCTGCGCATTTCTGCGATCAGAATACTCTTTAAGCAATCATGATTTTCATATGGAAAGGAACAGAAAATGAAGATCGTATTTCCGGCGGCACAGACTCATAAAAAGCGTCTCAACATTTTTACACTGATAGAACTGCTGGTGGTTATTGCAATCATCGCCATTCTTGCTGCCATGCTTTTACCAGCATTGAACAAGGCGAAAGCGGTAGCGCAGGCAATTGCCTGTGCAAATATGCTGAAGCAGTATGGCCTCGCGGGCGCCCTTTATACCGATGACAACAAGGATTATCTTCCATATACGCACAGTGGAACATACATCTGGTGCGAGGAATCCGGCTGGGCCTCGTTGTATCTGGCACGCGGAACAGACAGCGAAAAAAATAAAAAGCTGTTCCGCTGTCCTTCAAACGAAAATCCGAAACCTCTTGCAAAATATGATCGTTATTCCTACGGTTCAAACTGTGATTTCGGAGCTCCGATCATGTGGGACTGGTACTATTATAAAAAAGCTGGAGAAGTGAAACGTCAGCCCTCGGCTCTTGTCCATATCCTTGATACGCAGGGTGACGGCGTCGATTCCGGACAGTATTACGCCTCATTCAGCGATTGGACCAACCATGCGCCCAGACATTCCAACCGTGCCAATATCGTTTTCTGGGACGGCCATGTCGGCAATGCTCCCCTTGCATTGATCCGGCATGAATCCAATCAGGATATCGTATGGGGCATCAATCCCGATTTCGGAATCAAATAAAAGTTCAGCATAAGGTAAAAACCATCATGAAATTATTGCCTGCATTCTTTCTCTGCGGCATGACAGCGCTTCATGCCGCAGCGGCACCCGCCAGCCAGAGTTTCGCACTTGACATCCGCAACGGCGTTCCTGCCGTGAGCGCACGCGGAGATAAAAGCATTCAAACTTCCGGGCAGGTGAAAATCGCAAAGGAAAAAGATGGAAGCGCTTACTTCCTTTTTACCAAAAAGGGCGACTTCTTCCGTTTTTCTCAGAAGGGAAACATACAAAAGGAACAGGGAACCGTCGCTTTCTTTGTCAAGGAGTGTGACACTGCGCCGGAGCAGCGGGTCTGGAACCCTTACTTTCAATGGCCGGGCAAGGAGGAGGTTTTTGCGATCCTGCGTCTCTGGCAGCCTTTTGAAGTCGGAGGCGGACTCTGGAATAAACGGACTCGCCTCGTCTGGAGCTTTTGTGAAACCCCGAAACAAGGCGTCTGGCGCCATATCGCGTTCTCCTGGCAGAAGCGGATGGTTCGTCTCTATGTAGACGGAAAAGAACGTCAGACGCTGATTCCCGTTGATTTTCTCTTCCGCAATCCCGGAAGCTTCTTCACGGTCGGCCGTCCTTCGGAAGCGCTTGCCGCCGAGGATGATTTCCACACCGGACGCCATATCATTCATGATGCCCCGCAGCAGGCGGAAAAAATGAAAATCGGAAAAGAACCCTACGGTGCGATCGGCATTCGCTCGTTCCGCATTTTCGACCGGCCGCTGACCCCGGAGGAGGCGGCAGCGCTGGCCGCTGAAAAAGAGTTCCCGAAACAAGTAAAGGATCAGCTCTCCTTGCATTACGATGAGGCGGTTTCCGCACAGACGCTCCGGGTGATGCTGACAAGTCTTCTCGCCCGGGAAGGCGACCGCGCACAGATTCGTCTTCGCGATTCCGCGGGAAAAATCATCGCACAGGTTTCCGCCGTCGCGGAAAAGGGCGGATTTGCGCCTGCGACGCTGAAATACGGCAACATTCCCTCCGGAAACTACCGCCTTGAGGCAACCTTTGCGCGGACCGGCGCGAAGACCGGCACGATTTTCCGGAAACTGCCGGATTTTCCCTGGGTCGGCAATAAAATCGGCAGCGAGGATGTGGTTCTGCCCGGTTTCGAACCGCTCAAGGCCGGCATGGATTCCGCCACGGTCTGGGGCCGCACCTATCACTTCGGAAAGTCGCTGATGCCGCAGCAAATCGTCAATCAGAATCGCGAAGTGCTTGCCGGGCCGATCTGCTGGATGCTGAAAAACGGTGGCAGGGAATCGCTCCTGACCTTCTCGAAAATCCGGCGCGTCTCCGCAACACCGACCAGAGCCGTATGGGAGGGCGAAGGTTCTCTCGGGAAACTGAAAGTCACGGGAAAACTCACGGTGGAATATGATGGATTCATGGATTTTTCGCTTACCTTTATCCCGCCAGAGGGGGGACTGGTTGCCGAACGCCTGCAGATGGACATTCCGTTCCACCCTTCGGAAGCGACGCTTCTCTTCCATGAGGCGCGCCGCTCCGCAACCTGGGAAAACAACTGGAAATCTCCGGTCACGCCACTCGGCAGCAAAGGCGTCATCACAATCGGCAATCCGGACCGCTGTCTCCAGTGGATGATCGAATCCGACCAGTTCTATTATCCGGAAGACAATCCGAAGACGCTGCAGTGCCTCGAGACCGCCGGCAAGCGCATTTTCCGGATTGAGGTGATCGGAGCCGAGAAGAAAATCACGCAGCCCTTCACGCTCTCGTTCATGCTGCACGCGGGACCCGTCAAAGCCAGGCCGAAACACTGGCGGGGCTGGACGCGCTCCGGACGCCGCTACATTGATCCGCGGATTCACAATCGCGTCGATTACAGTTATGACTGGTGGGCGCGTTCACCCGGCGAGGCAATCCCCGCCGAGGGCTTCCCGGCAAAAACGGACCGTTCCATTCTGAAGGATAAAATCCCGTGTGTGAGCATGCATTTCGGAGGCTACCGCGAAACACGCGAGAAAAAGGATCTGAATAAACGCACTCCGGAATGGCTCCGCTATGAAAAGGAGTGGCAGCGTCTGCCGCAGCGCCTGGTCACGAACCCCGGCTGGAACGAACAGACCATTGACACAAAGGCCTTCAGCTGGGGCGAATGGCACATCTGGACGGTTGACAGGCTGTTCCGGACCACCGGCGTAAGGGGGCTTTACTATGATGACTGGCTGCCCGGAGCGTCGACCAATGAACTGGCAGGATCCGGTTACCTCGGAGAAGGCGGGGTCCGGCGTGCGACGCGCGACATCCGGAATCAGCGTGAATTCCACCGGAGGATTTATGCTCTGGTCAAGCGCTACCGCCCGGAAGACGGAATCATTTATCTGCATGTCAGCGGATGTCCGATTCTGCCCATTCTGAGCTTTGCCGACATTGACTATGACGGAGAAGTCATGGTATGGAGCGACCGCATCCCGCCGGAGGGACGTTATTTCGACACCTACCGGATGGATATTTTCCAGATGCTCTTTTCCTGCCGGCAGTTCGGTGTCGTGCCCGGATTTCATGATGTCACGACGAAGACGCTTGACTACGGCGGTTCCGGAAAGATCCTCACGGCGAACAACCAGCGCCAGCTGTGGTCGCTGCTGCTCCTGCATGACATCCATCTCCAGAGCGCCTTCACGTCCGGACTCGAGGAACTGCGCATGATGTGGCTCGATCTCTTCGGAATCGCAGAGGATGACGTGAAATTCCACGGTTACTGGGATCCCGAAAACGGTGCAAAACTCCTGGAATTCGGCTTCCAGCCCGATCCGACGGACATCGACCGCGCAAGCAAAGGTTTCCTCGCAACCTATCTGCGTCCCGGAAAGGCGCTGCTGATCGTCGTGCGTGACGCGCCCAACAATTATGCCGGAGAAGCGCAGGCGACTATCCGGCTCGACCGGAAAAAACTCGGATTCGCACCGGATGCAAAACTTGCCGCATACGATATGGAAACCATGGGGCGCACCCGTATCGGAACCGTCGACGGCGATCTTCTGAAGGTCAACGTGGACTGCGATAACTTCCGGGCGGTTCTGATCACAGAGGAAAAATGAGTGACTGCCCCGGATTCAGAGGATCGGGGCATCCAGGACATTTTTTTGAATGGATCCGCATCCCGACGGCCGGTTTTTCCGGAAGTGAAGCAGGGTTCATGACCACAAAAAAACTCCGTTCCGCCTGTCTGCCGGAACGGAGTTTTTTTTGTCAGGAGCGCATCCCGCGCTCACTCGTAACGCAACGCTTCGATCGGATCAAGTTTCGAGGCTTTCCACGCGGGATAGAATCCGAAGATGATCCCGACAGCCGCCGAAACGAGAACTGCGGCAATCATTCCGCCGGGACTGGGTTCAATCGGCCAGTTCAGATGATATTTGACCATCATCGCCGCGCCGCGTCCGAGAAGAATGCCCACCAGTCCGCCGACAAGACAGAGCAGGATGGATTCGACGAGAAACTGCTTGAGAATGTCGCGCGAGCGCGCCCCGACGGCCATGCGCAGTCCGATTTCACGCGTGCGCTCGGTGACGGAGACCAGCATGATGTTCATGATGCCGACTCCGCCGACAGCCAGCGAAATCATGGCGACGACCAGCAGAAGATTGGTCATCAGCGTCGACGTGCTGTTCAGCGTTTTCATGAACTCGGCGAAGTTGCGGACGTGGAAGTCGTCCTCCTTGTCCGGACCGATTCTGTGCCGTTCACGGAGAAGACGGGTCACTTCATCAATCGCATCATTGACCTTTTCCGGAACGAGCGCGGTCAGCATGATCTGATCGACCTGCGTGAACTTCGGCGTATGCAGCGTGTCGGTTTCAAAATTCTCCGCATGTTCGGGATAGAACGCAACGCCCTCGGCGGAATACAGAGAGCTCGGCGAGGTGGTTGCCTCGCTGGTCGTGTTGGTCGGATCGCCGGTTTTGAGCCCGGTCACGCGGAGGCGGATCGTGGTCCACGGCGCGACGATAATGTCGTCCTCGTCAAACCCCATCATGTTTGCGCCCTTCGACTGGAGCACGCCGATCACGGTGAAGGTCACATTCCGGATGCGGATTTCGGAATCAACGGGAGAATTGCCGCCGAAGAGTTCCTGCACGATCTTGGTCCCTACGACACAGACGCGTGCGCGGGTGTCCACTTCGCGCCGGGTGAAGACGCGTCCTTCGGAAACGTCCCAGTCCCGGATCTCGAAATATTCGGGATCGGAACCGACGATCGTGTTCGGCATCCAGTTCTTGTTCCCGGCAATCACCTGCGTCGAGGAGGCACGGACAATCGGAACTGCCTTGTCCACGCTCTGGCATTCGGCCAAAATCGCGGCGCAGTCATCCGGTGTGAGCGACATGCTGTTGCCCATTCCCTGGCGCACGCCGCCCGGCACTCGCGGCGCTCCCGGCAGCACCATGATGGAATTCGCGCCCATTTTTTCGATGGAGGAACGGATCGCCGTCGAGGAGCCGTTGCCGATTTCCATCATCGTAATCACGGCGGCGATGCCGATCACAATGCCGAGCGCGGTCAGCAGCGCGCGTGTCGGATTGCGTCTGAGGGCCTTCAAGGCCACTTCAATGGTTCGTATCAGAGACATCTTATTCTCCTCCGTAGGCGCCGCTCACGAGCAGTCCGTCGTGTATGTGGATGGTCCGCTTCGCATAGTCGGCGACTTCCTTTGCATGGGTGACAAGGATGATCGTAATTCCCTCCTTGTTGAGTTCCTCGAAAATCTTCATCACATCGACGCTGGTCTTCGAGTCGAGATTTCCGGTGGGTTCGTCTGCGAACAGAACAGGCGGATGGTTGATCAGGGCGCGCGCGATGGCGACGCGCTGCTGCTGCCCGCCGGAGAGCTGCGAGGGATAGTGGTCCATCCGCTCGCCGAGCCCGACCCGCTGAAGCATGGCGCGCCCGCGCTCCTGAGCCTCGCGGGTTGAAAGTGAACCTGCGGTATAGAAGAGCGGCATGATGACATTCTCCAGCGCGCTGGTTCTTGGCAGCAGGTTGAAGCTCTGGAAGACAAAGCCGATATGGCGGTTCCGGACCTGTGCGCGCCGATCGCCGGAAAGGGAACCGACCTCCTCGCCTTCGAGAAAATACTCTCCTGTGGTCGGCCGGTCAAGGCAGCCCAGGATATTCATCAGCGTGCTCTTTCCGGAGCCGGATGCGCCCATCAGCGCGACGTATTCGCCTTTCTCGATGTTCATCGTGATCCCCTTGAGAACAGGCACGTCGATCTCGCCGAGAAAATAGGTCTTTGTAACGGATTTCAGTTCAATGAGACTCATTTTTTCTTCTGATTCCTTCTGTGCGGCGGGGTGGGCAGGAACGGACTCGAGGAATTTGCGCCCGCATTTTCAATCACTTTGACGGTTTCCTTGCCCGTCACATAGACAAGGCCTTCGGAAAGAGTGTCGGCGATAATTTCCGTTTCCGTTCCGGTATTGAGACCTGTCTTGACCTTCAGCGGTTTGAGCACTTCATTTTCAACCGTCCAGATGTAGCGTTCCCCCCTGGGCAGCTCCTCCGAGAGCGCAAACTGGTATTCCGGCTTGAGATCGGAAGCGTCCGGCTTGAAGCGGAGCGCCGCGTTCGGCACGGAGAAGGCGGAATTCCGCTGGTCGAGGATGAACTTGACATTGGCGGTCAGATAGGGCAGAAGCGTGCCGTCGGAGTTGTCCGTTCCGACCTCGACGACATAGGTGACAACATTCTGCGACATCGTGGCGTTCAGACGGATTTTCTGCACTTCGCCCTTGAACTCGCGTCCCTGGAATGCGTCCACGGAGAAAATGACCGGCTGTCCGATTTTGATCATGCCGACATCGGCTTCATTGACGGAAACCCAGATCTGCATCCGCTTGAGGTCCTTGGCGATCAGAAAGAGACTCGGCGCGCTCATGCTGGAAACGACGGTCTGTCCGATGCTGACGCGGCGGTCGATGATGACGCCGTCCACGGGGGATTTGATTGTGCAGTATCCGAGATTGCGCGCGGCGCGTTCCTGCGCGGCATTCGCGGCGGCAAGGGAGGCTTCGGCCTGTGCGAGACTCGCCTTCTGAATGGCCAGGTCGGCAACTGCGGCGTCATAATCCGCTTTCGCCGTGTCATAGGTCGTCTTGGCTATGGCGTTGGTCGGATAGAGTTGCCGGGCACGGTCCCATTCCTGAAGAGCAAGCTTGTATTTCGCCTCGGACTGCTGGATATTCGCTTTTGCACTTTGAATCGAAGCCTTTGCCTGAAGCTGTTCGGCCTCGGCGGATTTGAGTTCGGCGGAATACAGCGAATCGTCAATCAGGGCGAGGATGTCGCCTTCCCGGATGACGGAGCCGTAATCGACGCTCTTCCCCGCGGCATCGGTCCCGAACTTCGCGATCATGCCCTGAACCTGGGCGCCGACATTGACCAGTTCCTCGGGCTCGACCGTGCCCGTCGCACTGATGGTGCGCATCAGTTCCGCCTTCCCGAGACGGTCGGTCCGGAAGACGGTTTTCTCGCCGGTGTCGGAGTAGCTCCGATAGCCCCATACTGCCAGAACAGCAAGGGCGGCAATGACGACGATGAGAATGATGAGTTTAAGTGTTGATTTCATGAAAAGTCCCATCCTTATTTGATTCCAGAGATAATTTTACAACCTATGACATAACGCGCCGCGATGCGTCTTTATTGCGCAACATCCGAAATATCCCGCAAAAAACGGAACGTGGCTCCCCTCCCCTGACGGAGATGGGAATCTTTTCACCAGTCACGCAGAGCATCGCATATCCGCTTCAGCGCCTCCGGAAGATTTCCATCCGGAGCGCAGGTTTCCAGATTGACGTATCCGGCATATCCGCTTTCCCGCATCGCCTTCCAGGTCGCATGGAAATCGATATTTCCCTTTCCGATCAGAGCCAGCGTGTAATAGCGCCCGTCGCGTTTCCGGTCGCCCCCGGGAATCGGATGATCGGTTATGATCCAGTCCTTGAAATGGACGTGATCGACGTAATCCCGCACCCTGCGGAAAGCGTCGGCATCGTTTTCCGCCGTTGCGACGTTGCCGTTGTCGAAGGTCAGACGGAGTCCGGGAACCGCGCGCAGCACTTCCAGCGACTCATCCGCCGTAACGATCGGACTGCGGTCCAGCGCCGTGCTTTCGAAAGTCAGAGTAAGTCCCGCCCTGCGCGCGACCGGAAGCATCATCCGGTAATGTTCGATCCAGAGCCTGCGGTCTTCCTCGGGGGCCATGATGCGCTTGTGAGCGAACGGCGGCACCATCATGAGCGGCGCACCGAGCGTGAGCGCGTCATCCACGGAACGCTTGAATTCGTCCAGCGCATCAGGAGACTCCTCAATGAACCCCCGCAGCAGCGGAGTGTGCGCAATGACCGGAAGCCCTGCGTCATCGCAGCGTTTCCGGAGTTCCGACGCTGGGGCATTGTGAGTCGTGACCCAGTCAATCGCCTCCATACCGCAATCGAGTGCGGTCCGGATAATTTCCGCGGGAGCGTATCTCCCTTTCATTATCAGTGACATCATGGACAGTTTCATAAAAGTTTTCCCCCGGTTGAATCCTGATTGGGGGATAGTTTAAACGCAAGGGACTGTTTTTGCAAATCGGAAAAAAGAAAAAAAAGATGTTCTCGGGAAGCGATGCCCCCGCCGGGGAAAAATCTTGTCTTTTTCAGAATTTTTCCGTGCAATCCGGTCTTGACAAACGGAACGCATCAGATTATCTTGTGAATCCCGGAAAATCAAGGAGACCTGCATGAAGGAAGGTTTTTTCCCGTATCTGCTGAAACGCTGTCTGCTCGGGATGGTGACATTGTTCATTATTCTGTTCGCCAGTTATGTCCTGATGCGTCTTGCCCCGGGCGACCCGACCCGCAGCTCCATGCTCGGAGAAGGCGCGGGAACGCAGATGTCTTCCGATCAGAACACGCTGGCGCGCAATCAGTCCCTCCGGGAAAAGCTTCATCTGGACAAACCGGTTCCGGTCGGCTTCCTTCTCTGGCTGGAACGGGTGCTTCACGGGGATTTCGGGGAGTCCGCGGCCGTGGACAAGGGCCGACCCGTAACGGGACTGATCCTGGAGCGTCTTCCCGTAACTGTGAGCTTGAATCTTCTTGCCATTCTTGTGACTTATCTTCTGGCGATACCCCTCGGCATTTTTTCCGCGGTCAGGCCGGATACGAAACTGGATAATATCATCACCTTTTTCCTCTTTTTCCTCTATTCCCTGCCGGTCCTGTGGGTGGCCCTCATGCTGCAGGCCATGCTGTGCAGAGGAGGTTATCTGCCGCTCTTCCCGCTCAAGGGCATTTTTCCGGAGGTTGCGCAGGGAATGTCGACCTGGAGAATCGTCGGAAACACGCTCTGGCATTACGTGCTTCCCGTCTTCTGTCTGAGTTACGCAGGCTTTGCCGGACTTGCGCGTTTCACGCGTTCGGGAATGCTGGAGGTGATTCATCAGGATTACATCAGGACCGCGCGCGCCAAGGGTCTCGGGGAATGGAGCGTCATCATGAAGCACGCGTTCCGCAACGCGCTGATTATCATGATCACTCTGTTCGCGGGAATTCTTCCGTCGCTGGTCGCCGGCAGCATTCTTGTGGAATATGTGTTCAACATTCCCGGCATGGGATCGCTGTCGATGCTGGCGCTGAGCAGCCGCGACATTCCGCTGCTGATGGCGCTGTTTGCATTCGGGGGAGCGCTGACGCTTTCCGGCATTCTGCTTTCCGATCTGCTTTACGTGATTGCGGATCCGCGGATCGACTTCGAATCCCGCGTCTGATAAAAAATCAGTTCATACCGCGATGCACGGCATCGCGGTAATTCATTCAGGAACGTTTCCCGTGCAAAAAAAAATCCCCGTCGGGGCGACCGTCCCGCGAGGATTTTTTCTGCTTTTTTATCGAAAAAAGGCGTTATTTGATTGTGACCTCTTTGCCGGCCGCCGCAGAGCGGTAGATGCCGTCAAGCATCTTCTGGACGGCAAGTCCGGCCTCGCCGGGAGCTCCCTGCGGGGTTCCCTTGGTGCAGGCGTCGACCCAGTTCTGGAGTTTCGTCCGGAACATGTAGATCCAGTCCGCATTGCCGACGAAAGTCGGTGTCATATTGACCATCAGGTCGTTCTGGTCGGTGTAGATTTCGGCATTTTCCCAGTTGCAGCCGCCCTTGGTGCCCATCGCCGACCAGTTGAAAATGTCGTTTTTCGGAATGTGGGCGACGAAGGAGGATTCGATCTGGAGAATGGCGCCGTTGTCGAAGCGGATCTGTCCGATCGCGAGGTCTTCCACCGTATAGGTTTTGTAGTCCCAGTTCGGCCAGGCGTTCCGGACCGTGCTCGGCTTGTTGCCCATGTAAGTCCAGATATTGCCGCTGGCTGCAACGGGTTTCGGGGAACCCATGAATTCGTATGCGCACTCCAGAATGTGGACGCCGATGTCGATCATCGGACCGCCGCCCTGGAGTTCCTTCTGGCCGAAGACGCCCCAGTTCGGAATGCCGCGGCGGCGGAGCGCCTGGCATCTGACGAACATGATGTCGCCGAACTGACCGTTCTTGCGCGCCTGGATCAGCGCTGTCGTATTGGTGTTGTAGCGCTGCTGGAATCCGACGGAGAGCTTGACCTTTCCCTTTTTGGCCGCCGCAATCATTTTCTCGCATTCAGCGGGATTCATCGCCATGGGTTTTTCGACCATGGCATGACATCCGGCGAGACAGGCGTCAACAACGGGGGCGCAGTGAACGCCGTTCGGGGTGCAGACGTCGACCGCGTCGGGTTTGATCTTCCTGAGCATCTCCTTCCAGTCTTTGAAAAGAGCCTTTTTGGGAAGTCCCCACTTTTCCTCCATGACTTTCAGTCTGTCCGGGTTGATGTCCACGCCGGCGACGATCTCAACTTCAGGGATTTCCTTGTATGCCGCCAGGTGGGTCTGGGCGATGCCTCCGCAGCCGATGATTGCCACTCTGAACTTTTTCCCCTTGAATTTCTTCTTGGGATCATCCATTTTGACCGATACGCTTTCAGCCATTTTGTCAAAATCTCCATTTTTGTTGTTGTTCAGGCATTTTGCGGCCTGTGACTAAATCCGTTCAGTATTAACTTATACCGCATGTGTGAAAAAATCAATCCCATCCCCGGCAGAAATGCGGATTTTCCAGGCGGGAAGAGCCATCCTCCTGAAACGATTCCTGCGTTCTATTCGAGTGAAATTTCGGAACCGCCTTTCACCTCGACAGGTTCGTTCCGTTCATTCAGAAGCCAGACGGACTGTGCGGAAGGATTGCCCACGATGCGGGCATCGGCGGAGGTGGCGAGGCGGCGGAAGGCCGTGATGCAGTTGTAAATTTCCATATTGGTGGCATACCAGACATCCGGGCGCCCTCCCAGTTTCGCGCAGAAATCCTCCATGATATGCCAGTTGCCGTTCCGTTCGAATTCAAATGAGTGTCCCCAGACATAGAAAAGCGCCGTATACGGCGAGGCAAGAAACGCAGCCGCCAGCTCCAGAATGTTTTCGTTGTGATGAGAGGTCGGATTCCACTCGAGGAAATCGTCCGGCAGATTGAATTTTCCGGTCGACTTCACCGTTCTGGCGTAGACGATTCCGAGAGCGCGCAGAGTCCGGATCACATTTGCGTCATAGGTTCCGAAAGGATACGCCATGCCTCTGATGATTCCGCCCGTCAGTTTTTCCAGGGTGCGGCGGTCTTCCAGAACCTCCTCGACAAACGACATCTGCGGCATGCGCTCAAAAAACGGGTGTGTTTTTCCGTGACAGGCGATCTCATGCCCGGCATAGCGTTTCTTCAGGCGCTCCGCCTCTTCCGGGGCGCCGCAGCGGCAGGCATTCAGATTGAAGGTGGCCTTCATGCCGTGACGGTTGAAGATTTCGACAAGTTTTTCGTCCGGCGCGAAACCGTCGTCGTAGCTGAAAGTCAGAGCTTTGGTTTTTCCTCCGGGGAAACAGAAGGTCAGTCTCATTATCATTCTCCTTGAGAAGCATTGGCGGATTTTACTGTGCGGAGGTCATTTGAAATTTTCAAACGTGAGATCATCCCCCTTGATGTCGATCAGGAAAAATCCGAGGAATGCATCCAGAATATCGACGGGGTGAATTGCCACTTTCGCTTCAATCACGCCCGCGCCGAGCGTTCCGCCGATTTCCCAGTAATCGCGCGCTCCGTCGCGGATGCCGTAGATCGGCTCCGCCGGATTCGGGAAGCCTTCCATGTTCACCCAGTATTCCTGCACAAGGAGGGACGTCGGCCGACGCTCGGTGTCTTCCGCCGCGAGAGCGGGCAGAAGGGCGCTCCAGCCGTTCTGAACGGCATATCCGTACTGGCGGTTGGTGTCCTTGACGAGCCGTGCGGTATAGCCGATCCCCGCGCCGGTCTGCACGGCATGGGTGAAGCGCAGGTCGGCGCGGGCCGTCACTCCTGTGCCGATTTCGAGGCTGAACACGTCCAGCAGATCCAGAACACGGTTCGGCACATACAGCGTGACCCTGTCCAGCCACTGCGCCTGCACGTTCATTCCGCTGAACAGCAGAAGAAGCAAAACAATTCCCGGCAGAAGTTTCCTCATCCTGATCTCCTTTTTCCTTGCATGAATGCGTTTTGCTGAAAGATAATTCCGTTTCGCTTCTTCTGCAAACTTTTTTTAATGAAAAAACAGGAAAAGCGCGGCACAGGAAGAATCCATGCCGGGATGTTTCCGGTGAAATCCGCTTCCTGCAAGGAACGGCAATTTCAGAAAAAAAGCTTTTTTTTTCAAACGGGGGCTTGTCAAAAAAGGAAATCCGGCATATAATATAACTGTCACAATAATAATGGGACAGATGAAGAAATGAAAGAAAAGAGCTCCAGGGATTTCATGCCGCAGTATGTGTCATTCATGCACGATATCATCGGCAGGATTCATGACGGATTCTATCCGCCGGGAGGAAAACTTCCCAGCATCCGGGAACTTGCGCAGGAATACGGAGTCAGCCGCCGGGTTGCGCATTATGCCGTCGGTCAGCTGGCTTTTCAGAACTATCTGTATACGGAACCCAAGAGCGGGATTTTTGTGAATCCCGAACTTCGTCCGGGGCTCTTTTACCGGATCGGCTTTCTGCTGAACGAAGACAATCCCATGGAGTGCGGAACTGCCATCGCCGCCATTTCGCGCATTGCGTCTGAATCCATGTTCAAGACGGTTCTGATCAGCAACTACGGACAGCGGAGGGACCTTGCGGATTTTCTGAAAAAGGACAACTCCTTTGACGGCTTTCTGCTTTACGGACAGGTGACGGAAACTCTTGCTTCTGCGGTTGGCAAGTTCAAGATTCCATACATGGTGATCGGGAATTATGAAATTTCCGAGCGTCATCCGCAGTGCCGCACGGACGTGAAAGGCGCTGTCGCCGATGCTCTGGAAAAGGAATTCCGGCCTTTCGCGGGCAAAAGAATCGCGGCGCTGATGGGAAGCAGAAAATACCAGTCCGACCGCGCGGCGACGGAAGGGCTGAAACTTGCGGTGGAACGCGCGGGAGCTGTGACGTCCGACTCCCTGATCGCCTCCTGCGAATCCGACGGATATGAAGAGTGCCTCCGTCTCATGAAACAGAAGCCGGATGTGCTTTACATCCGCCTCTCCCTGAGAATCGGCTACGAAAAATACTGTCTCAGGAATCCGGACTCGCCGCGGCCCTATGTGATCTATGACAGCGGCCGCTCTTCCGGAGTCTTTCATGAAAGCCGGATTTTCAACAAGGTTATTACCGCGGCATCAGACGAAGCAGTCGTCGAGAACGCCGTGAAACAACTGATCGCCATGATACACAAGGAGAAAAAGGAGGAAGTATGAAATCCCGGACAGAAGGAAAAATTTTCACGCTGATAGAATTGCTTGTCGTTATAGCGATCATTGCAATTCTGGCATCGATGCTGCTGCCCGCCTTGAACAAGGCAAAGCAGAAGGCGCAGGGGATCAGCTGCCTCGGCAATATCCGGCAGATCGGAAACGGAATGCTGCTGTATGCGGGAGACAACAACGATCATGTCACGCCGCTGAATCTCGGAACATGGTACAACACGGACATGTGGTTCGGCATGATCGCTTCTCATGTCGGGATCAAGCTGGACAATTCCGACAAATACATTCCGGTCTACACCTGTCCGAGCGACGAGATGGGCCGCACGCTGGACGCCAATCATATGAGCTACGGATACAATGACGGTTATTTCTGCGGCACATTCACAAGCTACGGCGGAACCTGGGGAATGGGAAGCCGGCTGACCAAGGTTAAATTCCCCTCCGTCACCCTGATCGTAGGAGAGCGCGGCAACCTGCTGCCAGATGAACTGCGTCCTTCCGGAGAAATCGCATACACCTCGGCAGACGGCACGCTTCCGAGCTGGCGGCACAGCTCATCCGCAACAATCTTCTGCCCGGATGGTCATGCGCAGCTCATGAAGGCGAAAGATCTTCTCTACAGAAGAGACGCATGGTCCGCGCCGATCAACAAATATTTCGCCTACAGTTTTCTGGATGTCTCCAACCTGACCGGAGAATGAGCACCGGATTTCTCCGCCCGGAACAAAGAACGGATTCCGGCGCGGTCAGGAGGATTGTCCTTCCATTGCCAAGGCTTCAAACCAGAAAGGATGACTGAACCATGAAGCGTAATTTTACTTTGGCGGAGCTGATTCTGATTGCCGTCACGCTCTTTCTCTCGCTCGGACTGTGCGTGCATGCGCTGCATGCGCAGGGATCGAAACAATCCTACGCCTGTCTGGACAATCTGAAACGGATCGGATGCGCCGTTCAGGCGTATGCGGCCGACAACAACGACAGATGTCCGACCTTGAACCGGGGGACCTGGAACAACAGCGCGATGTGGTATGGCATGATTGCCGGATATATGCAGATCCAGGTAGGCGATGATCCAGGCGGCATTCCGGCGCTTGCGTGCCCGGAGGACACAGTCGGGAAAACACTTTCCGCCTCGACGGTCAGTTACGGTTACAACAACGGCTATTACAACGGGACTCTCGCCTCCCGCGGCGGAACCTGGGGCGCTGGATCGAAGCTCAGCACCGTGAAACGGCCCTCCGTGACACTGCTGGCCGCCGACCGCGGAACTGCGCAGGCGAAGGAAAACCGCCCTGAGGGGGAGATTTCCTATTCCGCCAAAGACGGCTCCGCACCGGGAAACCGTCACGGAGGAGGCGCCTCCTGCGTTTTTCCGGACGGGCACGGAGAGATCATAGCGAAAACGACGCTTCTGTATGTCACCGATCCCTGGAAAACGCCGGTCAACAAATATTTCGGATACAGCTTCTGCAAGGAAGAGTGATTTCCGGCATCAACAACACTGAAAACAGGACAAGACACAAATGAGACATTTCTTTTTTCTGATTTTTCTCTCCCTGACCGTTCTGGGACGTCTGGACGGAGCCGGAGACTGGCGCGATCTTATGCGGGGCGCAGCCATGCGCAAAGGTCCCGCATCCGGACGGACCCATGTGATCTGTCAGGCACAGCTGAAATATGGGCTGAAGCCCTATGACAGCTATTACGACCGCTGGGTGGACTACCCGCTTTTCGTCAATCCGGAACTGACGGACCCGGCAACGCACAAGGCGGTCCTGCATTTTCCCGACTATGCGAAAATGCAGCGGATCGCCAAAAGCTACGGTCTGGAGGGATTCGCCATGTTCCCGAATTACTTCGCCTGGGAGCATACGGTCGGTCTCTGGAAATACAATGAAAAAATCGCCGACCCCGAGTTCCGCCTGGTGCCGCTGCTCCACCCCGTGGGGAAAGAGTTTGAGCAGTATACCGATCTCGTGGTCAAAAGCCCGGGCGCCTTTCTGCTGAAGGGGAAAAATGTTTTTCCGCTTTTCGGCTCCCCGGAAAACCAGATGGCGAAGAAAAAATTCCTGACGGAAAAATACGGCGACCGTTTCCTGTTCTTCGCATACTTCAACATCAATGCGCTTCACGACGATTTTTATTTCCCGCAGTTCGGCTACCGGGAAAAGCGCATGACGAAGGAGTATGCCGCGCTCTTCATGGAAAAGCTCCGGGAACATCTCAGACGTTTTGACGGGATTCTTCTGGAGGACGCCTGGGCGATGAATCTCGATCACGGCCTGCGGGAACCATACTGGGATTTCTACCGGGATTTCGTGCTGCGCGCACTCAAGGCGGTTTACGCGGAAAAGGAGTTTCAGAACAAATACCTGTGGATGAGCGCCTTCTGCGGACATGAGAATCCCTCTTTCGTCGGCTACCACTCCAGTTCCAACGGGACGCGCAATCTCCGGCGTCTGATGGAGGCCGCCATGGATGCCGGAGCGGACATCGTCAATATCGGCGAATGGGACGAACAAAACGAAAACACCTCGCTGCGCCCGACCGTCTACAACTCCGGCGCGCACCTGCGGATCATGCGCTACTATACCAACATCATGAAAGGGAAAAAACAGACGCCGCTTCCGGGGGATTCCGCGGCGCTGCCGAATCTGATCTTCAGCGCGAGAAAGACGGTTGCGGCGGGAGAGATGATCCGCATGGAGCTTCTGAATGTGCCGGACGGCGGCCCGAAGGAACGCTACAGCGTGATCCTCACGCTTTCCGACATGCACAGCGGCAGAGAGGTGTTCCGCAGCCGCCCGATGGAATTTGATTCCGGGCGTCTGATGGAAATGCGTCAGGAACTTCCCTCCGAGGATTATGCCATGAGCCGCGCGCTTCTGCCGGGGCTTCGGATTCAGAGGGAGGGAAAACCGGAAATCCTTCTTCAGGAAGGACTTCTTGCGATCGACCTGCGTCCGGTATGGACCTGGGACTACAAATGGGCGAAGCAGCCTGTCCGCGATGTCGCATGGGATATCCGGGGCTCTCTGCGGAAGCTTGATGCGCCGGCGGAAGGGGAACAGCGTTTCTCGTTTACGGTTTTCTCCCCGGACAAAATCGCGAACTGCGAGCTGCTGGACAATCAGCTGACCGTATACAGTCACAGCCGTCCCGGAACGCCGCTCTGCCGGGAAACGGATGAAACGCTTGTTTTCCGGGTTTCCCTCCTCGGCGTGCAGGAAAAGGAAAATTACGCGGACATGGTTTTCTCGCTTGACAAAGGGGCGCTCAATGCCATCACCCGGACCAGGATGTGGCGGGATGAGGTTCACAAGGCGGTTCAGACCGTGGACGGGAAAGTCGTCTGCACGGGACTTGCCGCCCGCTGGATTGCGCCGGTCTTCTTTCTTGCCGCCGAGAGAAAAAATCTGGATTCCGTCCTGAATGTCGGGATCAACGGCGCTCACAGCTATTCCATTCCCCTGAAGGAGCTCTGCCGGCGTCAGGCCTTCGGAATCTCCCTGCCCAAAGGCGTCAGTCTGGTGATTTCCCGCTATCTGCAGCAGTGGGACCATCCGGCTCATTTGAACACGAAAAAGGTGGAATGCACGGTCAACACCCTCCCCTCCATGCCGGATTCCCTCTTTTATGTGCAGATCGTGACAGCGGACGGGAAAGTCTGGCGCAGCCGTCCGTGCGATGTGCGGCGCGGCGACAACGGAACGCAAAAGACAGTCACCGTCTGGTCCGAAACTGCGGGCAAGGCGATCGATGTTTCCGTTCCGGCATACCGCGTCAGCGACCTGGTTTATGAGCCGGATCCCGCCTTCGGGACGCTCCTTGCCACTCCCGCCGGACGCATGCTGTGGGGGATCCGCGGCGGATTTGTCCAGCAGGCAATCGGCCGCGGCGGATGCGAGAACGACTGCTACGGCAATGTCTTCTCCGACGGCGCGACCTGTCAGTATTACCCGAAAAACACGGGCAGCCCCGCCCCGGAACTTTTCCGTGAGAACGGACGCTGGGCGATGAAATTCAACGGCGTCAACTCGTTTCTCTCCCTTCCGCAGGGCGTAATTCCGAAGCGCGCGGGATTCGAACTGAGCATGAGAATCCGTCCGGAATCCATCAGCCGGAAACAGTTCCTCCTCGGCAATACGA
This sequence comes from uncultured Victivallales bacterium, assembly GCA_944390795.1. Lineage (GTDB taxonomy): Bacteria > Verrucomicrobiota > Lentisphaeria > Victivallales > UBA1829 > UBA11452. Next base: position 85,870 of record CALXRI010000011.1, on the reverse strand, counting down.
ATTCCCTCTTCGGCGGAGGATTGCAGCTTCTGGAGATCAATCCCGGAAATCTGCTGCAGGGCGAATTCATCAATCAGAATATGGAGATCACCAGCGCGGACAATGTTTTCGTGTTTTCCGTGCCGAACACAATGAAGCCCGGGGAATGGAATGATTTCCGCATGGTTTACGATCTGGAGAATTTCCAGTTCTTCATCAACGGCAGAGCGTCCTCGAAATACCGCGCTCCTGGGCCAGCTCGTTTCGACACCACCACCTCCATCGGCGGATTCCGGACCTTTTTTGCCGGAGACATCATGGATCTCCGCATCCGGCATGCGAAGTGAAGCGGGAAATCTCTTTCATGGAATGGAACAGAAAAACAGGGAGTTCATCGTGAAAAAAAGAATTGATCTGATTATCCTCGGCTGCGGCGCCAGGGGAAACTGCTATTCCGCCTTCGCGGCGGAACATCCGGACAGAGTCCGGGTTGTCGCGGTCGCCGATCCGCGCGACGGCCGGCGGAACCTGCTCGGCGACCGGCATGGTGTTCCGGAGGAAAAACGCTTCCGCAGCTGGGCGGATGTCATGAAGCTTCCGAAGTTCGCGGACGCCGTTGCCGTCTGCACGCAGGACGACATGCATGAAGGTCCCGCAGTTGCGGCCGCGGAACGCTCCTATCATATCCTGCTGGAAAAGCCGATGGCCCCGACGGAGGCGGCATGCCGGCGCATCGCCGAATCCGTGAGGAAATCCGGCGTCCGCTTTGCCGTCTGCCATGTGCTGCGCTATACGCAGCAGACCAGAAAAATCAGGGAACTGATCGCATCCGGCGTTATCGGGGAGATCGTTTCCATTCAGCGTCTCGAGTCGGTCGGCTACTGGCATCAGGCGCATTCCTTCGTCCGCGGGAACTGGCGCAATGAATCCGAATCCTCCTGCATGCTTCTGGCAAAATGCTGCCATGACGTGGACTGGATCTGCCATATCATGAATGCGAAATGCGAGAGTGTCAGCTCGTTTGGCGCACTGAAGCACTTCCGGCCTGAAAACCGGCCGCGGGGCGCGGCGGACCGCTGTCTGGAGTGTCCTGCGCAGATAGAGGAAAAATGTCCCTATTCCGCGCTGAAAATCTATCTCAGGGACCGTCTGGAAAAAGGGCAGACGCTCTGGCCGGTCAACATCCTGACGCATGACACCAGCAGGGAAGGAGTTCTGCGCGCGCTCGCCGCCGGCCCCTACGGACGCTGTGTCTACGCATGCGACAACGACGTCGTAGATCATCAGGTTGTCAATTTCCAGTTCGAGGGAAACCGGACGGCCTCCCTGACCATGACCGCTTTCGGGGAATGCGGACGGAAAACCACCATCTTCGGAACCCGGGGCAGCATTTATGCCGATGAAAACACGCTGAGCGTCTTTGACTTTCTGACGGACAGAACGGAAGTGATCGATTTGAACGCCCCCTCCGGAACGCTCCCGGCATCCGGACACGGCGGAGGCGACGGCGGCATCATGGATGCATTCCTCACCGCGGTCTCCGGCGGGGATGTTTCCGGAATTCTTTCCGGCGTCGACGAAACTCTTGCCTCGCATCTGGTTGTCTTCGCCGCGGAACGCTCCCGGCTGACAAACCGCGTCATGGAGCTTTCAGACTGACCGAAAATCTCTGCGGAGGCGGTTTTGCAACTGGATTTTCCGACTTTTCCGCTGTATATTGCGCGAAAACGGGAGACCGAAGGAAAAATGGAACCGCTCTTGTATCACTGGAAGCTGGATGCCGCCCTCCCCTTCCGGATCGATTTTCAGCATTTGGAGAAGCAGTTTGAGAATCCCCGGCGGGACATGCATGCCGCCGTGCATCTCGGAATTCTGCTTGACGGCGACCTCGGGACAATGCGGGAACCGTATGATTTCTACTGGACGGCCTCCTGGGAAATCCATGGCGGACTGAAAAGCGAAAACGGTGCAGGGCTTCTTCTGATTACCTTTTCTCCGGAGATCCTGCTGAACGCCGTCATCGGCGACAAGAGTCCCGTGCGGGCACTTCTTTATCTGCCGTTCCGGGAGAAAGCCTCCCTGTTCCGCACTCCTCCCGTGCGCAAAATGACGGAAAGACTGAAGATTGATCTGGAAACAATGCGGAAGCGGGATGCCCCGCAGCAGAAAATCTGGCTCCGGATCGTTGACTTCGTATGTGATCTGGCCGCCGCCCTCCCCCGTAATGAAAGAAGAAAGTGTCCGCAGGAAAGGCATGAGCTCCTCATGCCCGTTTTTGAAAAGCTGGCATCCCTGCCGCGTTCGCCCCTGACCGCTGCGGAAGCGTCCGCCCTCTGCGGCATGAGCGAAAGCGGATTTTACCGTCTGTTCCGGGATTTCACCGGTCTGCCTTTTTCCTCGTATGAACTGTATTTCCGTTTGAACTGCGCCGCGGAGGAACTCTGCCGCGGAGAACTCTCCATCAAGCAGGCGGCGGCGGAGTGGGGATTTTTCGACACCAGCCATTTCAGCAGGGCATTCAAGAAACAGTTCGGCGTATCGCCCTCGGACTACTGTGCCGCCGGACGGAAAAGCTGAGGTCCATTTTCCCTGCGTCACGGCCTCTCCGGACGGACTCGCCCTGGACGGCATACTTTTTCTGCAGGACGCAGCCCTTCTTCCTTTCTGCCGCCACGATTGATTCACCCCTCCGGAAAGGATTGCTCTGAAATAAAAAGTGATCTTTTTTTCATCCCGCCCCTTGTCAAAGCGGAAAAATTGTTTATAATAGTATTACACAAACGATTGAGAAAATTCTTTTATGACTGTGACGCTGAAAGACATTGCCAAACTGGCGAACATCGACGCGGGAGCGGTTTCCCGGACACTCCGGAACCATCCCAAAGCGCAGGAACTGCGTCCCGAGACACGGGAACGGATTCTGAAAATCGCAAAGGATCTCGGCTACCAGTGCAATCTTCTGGCATCCTCCATCCGCACGGGGCGTGTTACCACCATGGCGGTGATCGGCAGATTCGCACAGGACAATTTCGAACCTTCGGACAGTCAGATCCTTTCCGGTATTTTCAAGGAGGCAACCGCAAACGACTACGGGATCAAGGTGTTCGACGATTCGGATCTGCCCCGCATATTCGCGGAAATCGCAGGAAACCGCATCCAGCTGGTCGCATCCCTGAGTGTCGCCGAGACGGTGCGGATTCAGACCGCGGAGCTGTGCAGGAAAAACGGAATGCGTCTGGTTTTTCTGAACGAGCATACCCCCCGTGCGAACATTCCTTCCGTAATTCTGGACAATGCCGATGGAGCGATTCAAGCGGTCCGTCATCTCGCGGGACTCGGTCACAGACGCATTGCGCTGCTCTGTGTCCCGCACAGATTCCATTATGTCAGGGAGCGTCACCGGGGATATCTGGAGGGAATGAAGCTTGCGGGGCTGCCGGTCGATCCCGAGCTGGTGAGCTGCACGGATGATACCGAGGGCGCCGCCCGGCGGATGCTGTCCCTGCCGCGGCGGAAACGGCCGACCGCTCTTTTCGGCATCGCGGACAATCTGGCGATCATTGCCCAGAACACGGCGCTGCGCATGGGATTCCGGATTCCGCAGGAGCTTTCCACCATCGGATTCGGCGCCAGTGACGCGGGAACGTTTTCCTACTGCCGCCTGACCACGATATGCGAAAATCTCGCCCTGCGGGGCAGATTGGCGGTCCGGCTTCTCCTCGGGAAATCCGTGGACATCACACCGGATGGAGACGGAAACTACTTGATCCGTCCCTCGCTCATTCGGCGGGAGTCCGCAGAAAATTGCAATGAAACACCATAATTTTACAGAAAAGAGAGATTTTGCCATGACAGATACGGGCAAAGGCAAACATTTTCCGAAAAGAAAACCGGAAAACTTTACATTGATAGAGCTTCTGGTTGTGATTGCCGTAATTGCGGTTCTGGCGGGACTTCTTCTGCCGTCCCTGCAGAAAGCGCGTGAGACGGCCAAAGTAATTCAATGCAGGAACAGCATCAGGAACATCGGGCTGGCCGTCCTGACTTACTCTCAGGATTATCAAGGGTGGTTTCCCGCGCACTGGGACGGAAAACGCAGCAAATCCTGGCTGGACTTGCTCGGGCAGAATGAAAAAGATGTCACTCCGTATCATAACCGGAAAATATGCCACTGCCCTTCACAGCTCCATTACCGGGGTCTTAAGCATGATCCGCTGGTCAACAGCGGATATCAGACCTGCTATGCATGGCCGGCACACAACTATTTTTCCATGAAAACAGTGATCCGCCCGACTGATGCCTGTATTCTGCTGGAGGTGTCCAAGGGATATTCCTTCGTGATCAACGACAACGGAGATCAGGCCGTCACAGGAAACGGATATGCATACAGGCACAATAGAACAATGAACACTCTCTTTGTGGATGGGCATTCCGAAAACATAAAATATCAAGGATATATCCACTGGTCCTACCCGGGACCATGGAGCGGAAAAAGTTTTGGAGGCAGAATCAAATTTGACGAGACTCTCGGTCCCTCTGTCGCTCCGTGAGATTCTTCCGCATTACCCAGACAGGAAAGGAAAAAAACAATGAATCAGATCATAAATGGACTTCTGCTCAGTTTTCTGTTCTTTTCCGTGACATCTGCCGCGGAATATCCGCTGGTGAAAGATGGAAAGAGCCTTGCGGCAATCGTGCGCCTCCGCGGAGGAACCGCGGTGGAAATCTTCGCGGGATCAGAACTTCAGAACTTCGTGGAAAAGATTACCGGTGCGACCTTGAAAAGACTCCGCCGCCCCTCCGCGGAGCTGTACAACATCTATATCGCAACCCCGGATGCACGGGGACTGAAACTTCCGGACAAGGCAATGGAGCTTCTGAAAGAGGTCCGGGATGACGGATTTCTGCTTTATGCCGGCAAGGAGGGGCTCTATGTCGTCGCCAGGGAACGGCGCGGCCTGAATTACGGAGTCTATGAACTTCTGAAACGTTACGGAGGCGTCCGCTGGATCACGCCGGGCCCGGAGGGGGAATTTGTTCCGCGGAAGAAGGACTTCTCCGTCCCTGCGCTTGCGGAGGTGGTCAATCCCTCGTTCCGGCACCGGAATTTCAATCTGGTCAGCGCCTACGGAGCGAAACTGACGCCGCTGTGGCAGATGCGGAACGGAATGACGCAGAACGGGCCGCTTTACGGCGGCGGGAAGCATCTCGGGGGACACATTTTCAGCACGCTTCTGCCGGACACTCTCTACCGGACGAATCCGGAGCTCTTCGGCCTTTACAAGGGAAAACGCCTGCCGCAATGCGGAGATCCCGCGAAAATCACGGAAACGGGCATCGGCGGGCAGGCGAATCAGCCGTGCACGTCGAATCCCGAAACGGTCCGGATCATGCAGGAGAATCTGGTCCGGCTCCTGCGGAAAAATCCCGGAGCGGAATCCTTCTGCATCCTGAACAACGACTCCACCGCATGGTGCGAATGTGACAACTGCAGAAAGCTCGATCCGCCGGAGGAGGCAGCGCGCGGCATGGTCGCCACGCGCTTCTGGCTGCTTGCCAACGCCCTGATCGAAGCGGGAAAGAAAGCCGCGCCGGAGGTCCGTTTCTTCTCCTCGCCCTACCAGACTTTTCAGGAGTATCCGGCCGGAGTGGTTCCCGATCCGCGGGCGGAGATCAATTTCTGTCTGCATCACCGCTGCTATCTGCACAGCATCGGAGACAGGCGATGCGTCATCAACGAACGCTATCGCCGGATCCTGCAGTCCTGGCACAAGGAGAAACGCCGGGTGCAGACCTATGAATATACGGACATTCTGCCGCGCGGCGAGGTCTGGTATCTGCCGCTTGCCCCCCTCCTCCGGCGCGATCTCCGGTATTATCACTCGATCGGCAATGACGGATGGTGCGATGAAGTCGCGCCTTACGACGGCACTTTCATTACGAGCAAAAGAGAAACCACGGAGCGCTGGATCGGCAACGCGCTGGATCTCTATCTCACAGCAAATCTGCTCTGGAACGTTTCCGCGGATTACGCCGCCTTGGAGAACGAGGCGGGAAATCTCTATTACGGAAAAGCATGGTCAGCGATGAGGCAGTACCGCCATCTGCTGGCGGAGACGTATGAAGGCATCAACGACCATTTCTGTTACGGATCCCGTCTCTGGCAGCTCGGCAGGGCCTTCGAGGAGCGCGGACTCCGGGAACGTCTGGAACAGTTTCTGGCGGACGCGGAGAAAGCGGCAAAGGGGGATGCCCGCGTGGAAAAAATCGTGGCGCGCGATGCTGAATTCTTCCGTCTGACATTCCTGAAAGGCGCTTCGGAATTTCAGACGGCCCGCAGGGAGAATGAGATCCGGGCGGGAGAATACGCGCCGGACGGCACGCAGTGGAACTTTTCGGATCCTGCATATGTCGGGGATCTTCCCGTCCGGTTTCAATATTCGGACGGCATGCTCCATCTCCGCCACGGAGGCGCGGGCCGGGGCGCCGGACTGGAAGTTCTGAAAGAGGACGGAAGCAGAAGCATTCATTCCGTGGAGAAGCCGGGAGTCCTTTCCATCCCGCTCCGCCGCACGGCGGAAGGGGAGAGCTGCGGGATCGGACTTGTCCTGAACAGGAACGGCGTCCGGACCGGATGGAACGGACCGGAGCTGAACGCGCCGGATGTCATGCGCAAGGTGATCTTCGGCAATACGCCGATTCTGCGGAACGGCAGCTTTGCGGTCATCGATGAAAAAGACGGGAAAAAAATCCCGCGCCATTTCGGATGCAAAGGCGATTTCCGTATCGTTTCGGACCATACGGCCGCCTCGGGGAAAAATTTTCTGCGCGGACGCGGATTTGTTCATCAGTATCTGAACGGACTGATGGGACAGGTGCAGACTTACGGAATTCCCGAAGTGTTTCAGGGAAAACTGCGTGTCCGCGTGAAATACCGCGGGGAAGGCAAGGGCATGGTCAGGCTTGCGACCTCCGCCCTTGCCCGGATTGGAGAACAGCATGAGGTCATCAGCTCGCCCGGCAAGTGGCGGGATGCTGAATTCCTCTTCGACTGCAGCAAAAACAGCGCGCCGCTTCTTCTGCTTTATGTCTTTTCCATGGACGATACGCTGGACATGGATGATATCCGGGTGGAACGGGCTGACGCAGCCGGAACCGGTCATAAAGACAGCCGGAACAACATTGAGGAGGACAAATGAACAGGACAATCATGCTATGCTCGCTTCTTCTTGCCGCGGGCGGCGCATTCACAGCGGAACAATTCGCACTGGTGAAAAACGGAAAGGCCGTCTCCTGCATTGTGACGGGAGGAGAAAAACTGAATGACGCGGACGCATATGCCGCACTGGAACTGGCGGATTATCTGGAAAAAGTCACAGGCGCCCGTCCGGAGATCCGCCAGACGCCGGCAAAGGGATGTTATCCGATCTATATCGGCGGCGGATCCCTTGCCGGAATGCCGCGGAACGTGGCGGCGAAACGCGCTTCCGTCCGGGACGACGGGTATCTGCTCGCCGGAACGCCGGAAGGAGCGTTTCTCTGGTCAAAGGAACCGTCCGGTGTCATTTTCGGAGCATACGAAATTCTGAAACGCTGCGCCGGCGTCCGCTGGTTCTATCCGGGAGAGGACGGGGAGCATATTGAAAAGCGCGGGGACGTCTTTCTTCCGGCAATGATTCTGGTCGACAACCCCGCCATGCGGAACCGCTCCTTCAACCATGTCTGCGCGAACATCCATACGGATCAGGCCGCACGCAGATGGCTGCTGCGCAACCGGATGAGCGCAAAATGGAGATTCGGCTCCCCCCGTCACGGCGGCGGACATGTCTTCAGCACTCTCCTGCCGGACACTCTCTACCGGACGAATCCGGAACTCTTCGGACTTTACAAGGGGAAACGCCTGCCGCAGTGCGGAAATCCTTCGAAAATCACAAAAACGGGAAAAGGCGGACAGGCAAATCAGCCGTGCACCTCCAATCCGGAAACGGTCAGGATCATGAAAGAGAACCTGATCCGCGAGATCGGCATGCGGAATCTCACCAGCTTCAACATCATGAACAATGATTCCACCGCATGGTGCGAATGCGAAAACTGCCGCAGACTCGACCCGCCGGACGAACGGAAAAACGGTCTTGTCTCGACGCGCTTCTGGCTGCTTGCCAATGAACTGATCGAAGCTGGCAGAAGCGTTTTCCCGGATCTCCGTTTCGACTGTTCCGCCTATCAGAACTACCAGATGCCGCCGCAGGGAGTCAAACCGGACACCCGGGCGACGGTCACCTACTGCGTCCATCACCGCTGCTACACCCACAGCGTCGGAGATCCCTCCTGCCGGATCAATCAGCGCACAAGGGACATTCTGGAAGCCTGGAACAAGGCCGGGCTCCGCGTTTCCACTTATGAGTACACGAACTGCCTCCCGTCGTTCGAAGTGCAGTATCTCCCGCTGGAAAAGGTCGTCGCGGACGACCTGAAATACTATGGATCGCGGAACAACTCCGGATACTGCGACGAAGTGCCCCCGAAGGACGCCGTATTCGGGAAACGCTGGAACACCCGGGCAATCACGGAAAACTGGCGCAGCAACTTCCTCACGCATTACATTCAGGCGTATTTCATGTGGAATCCCCGCGCCGATTTCGAAACCGTGCTGAACGACATCGGCTCCCGCTTCTACGGCGCGGCATGGAAGGAGATCGGGGAATACCGCAGGCTGCTGCGGAACGCCTATTCCTCCGTCAATGCGCACTTCATGTACGGGACCTCAAGCGCCGCTCTGGGAATGGTTCTCCAGGACAAAGCCCTCGGAACAAAACTGGAAACTCTTCTTGCCGCTGCGGCCCGGAAGGTGGAAAACGATCCTCTGCGCCAGGAACGCGTCCGTCTGGAAAAGGAATATTTTGAACTGACTTTTGTAAAAAGCGCGGAAATCTACGCCGCGCAGCAGAGCGCGCCCTGCATTGCGAAGAGACTTCGCGGAAAAATCAAAACAGACGGCAGGCTGGATGAAAAGGACTGGGCGGACGCTGTCCCCGTGAGCGGCTTTCTCAAATTCCTCGGCAAAGGACTTCCCGCAAAGCATCAGACAACCGTCCGCGCGGCCTATGATGACGAAAATCTGTATCTTGCGGTCGAGGCTCTGGAGCCCGAGCCGGGCAAAATGATTGCGGAAAGCGCAGAGCGGGACGATCCCGTCTGGAAGGACAACAATCTGGAACTCTTCTTCGCGCCGCCCGCATTCGGAGCCGGTTACATTCACTGGTCCGTCAATCACAAGGGCACGGTCTATGACACGAAAAGCTACAGCCCGACCGACCGGGACCTTGCCTTCGACCTGAAAGCGGATGCGGGAATCGCTGTTTCCGGCGACCGCTGGACCGTCGAATTGAAGATTCCCTTCTCGGAACTCGGAGGCGCTCCCGCAAAGGGTGCGTCCTGGGCCGTCAACATCGCGCGCGGACGGCAGGTGAAGGATTCCCCGGACAATGAAGGATCAAGCTGGAGTCATGAGGGACGTTTCCACGGACCCGAGGGATTCCGCAAGATAAAATTCGATTGAATGTCATCAAAAAAAGAAAGGCTGCAATCACATGAAACGAAACATTCCAATCGCGGCGCTTGCCTTTGCGGCGGCATGTCTGGTTCACGGAGCGGAACCGATGGAATTTCCGGAAAAGGCGGACTGGGGGGACGCACCCGGAATCAAAGTCCTGGAAGGCGATGTGCTGGAACTCGGCAAAGGCGTCATCTCCTCCACGGAAACCTTCCGGGTGGAACCGGGGAAAACGACGGTCCTGACGGGAGAATTCCGGACTCTGCCGGGGAAAAAGGCCAGGCTCTTCTTTGCCTTTTCCCCGTATGACACGGAAAAAAAGCCGATTACGGCGCTCGACGTCAATATTGTCAAAGGAACGGATACGGAACTGGTGGCGCCCGTGAAAAAAGATGATCTCATCGTCAAGGCGAAGGACGCTTCGCGCTTCATTCCCGGCACGGTCATCGTATTCAATGCAAAGGAGGATTTCTCCGATCTGCCGAATCGTGCGCGCTCGCACGGATTCTTCAAAAGCGCGGAAAAGCAGGCGGACGGCACATGGAACATCACCTTGCGGGCAAAGGCGGCCGGAGAGTATCCCGCGGGAACGAAAATCCGGGCTCACGCAGGAGGCGGTTACCAGTATGCCGTCATTGCCGACCTCGACGGGAGCTGGAAAACGTTCAGCGGCTCCGTGAAGGGAACGGCGAAATCCGGGCTCGGCGGAAAAGAGTGGAGACCCGGAAGCGCATATGCGAAAGTCGTGATCTTCGGCAATGCGAAGGACGCTCCGATCCAGTTCCGGAATGTAAAAGTGGATGTCAGGGACTGATTGAATCCGCGGATTTCCTTCCAATCTCCCGGGAACGGGGGGCTTCAGGCCTCCGCTCCCGGGATTTTTCCTTGCGGGAGCCGATTTTTTTCCGGGCGGAACAGGTTTTTCCGGACCGTCTGGCGGCAAGTGGAGCCGTCTTCCGGAAAAACGGAAAAAGGGACTGGCTATTTTTCCGGAATGTGCTAAGGTAACGGGGTAAAGTTTCTGAATCGAAACCCAAAGCAAGGAAACGGAAGATGAAATTCTGCATGATCGGTTCCCGCGGTCACTTCTATTATGTGTTTCAAAGTATAGGAAAGGTTCCAGGAATCTCGCTGGAAGCCGTCTCTTCCGGCTGTGAAGACGATCCGGCGCCGCTCCTGAAACGCGCGAAGGATGCCGGCTTCGATCCGGCGGCATGTCCGGACTGGCAAGAGATGCTTGACCGTTTTTCCCCGGACCTGGTCGCGGTGGACGGTCCGTTCGACAAACACGCGGAGATGGCCGCACGGGCGCTTGAGCGCGGCATTCATGTGTTCTGCGAAAAGCCGGTCGCACTCACCCTGGAGGATCTGGATAAGGTCATGAATGCGCGGAAGCGCTCCGGGGCGCGGATCATCTCCATGGTCGGGCTGCGCTATCAGGCGGATTTCCAGTTTGCGCTCCGTCTGGTCCGCGAGGGCGCCGTCGGGAAAGTCAAAATGGTGCGCGCGCAGAAATCCTACAAACTCGGGAAGCGTCCGGAATTCTACCGGCACAGGGAGACTTACGGCGGCACGATTCCATGGGTCGGCAGTCACGCCATTGACTGGATTCTGGCATTTTCGGGGAGTTCCTTCCGCGAAGTCTTCGCCACGCAGACGAAAGAGGACAATTTCAATTACGGAGAACTCGAAATCGCCTGCCAGTGCCTCTTCACGATGAAGAACGGCGTGCAGGCCATGGCGTCGATCGACTATCTGCGCCCGGAAGCAGCTCCCACCCATGGAGACGACAGGGTCCGCGTGGCAGGCACGGAAGGCGTTCTGGAAGTCATCGGAGGCAGCGTCATCCTGATCGACAGGGACGGGAGAAGAGAGCTTCCCGTTCCGCCTCCAGAACGGGAGCTTTTCTCCGATTTCGCCTGCAGTCTGACCGGGGAACACGACTGTCTGGTGCCGGAATCGGAAACGTTTGAACTGACGAGAGCCTGTCTGCTGGCGCGCGAGTCGGCGGATACGGGGAAAATCATCCGCTTCTGAAGCATCATTTCCGGAGGTAACGCAGTATCATGATCCGCAAGCTGATTCACTTTTCCGACACCCACGAAGCCGCCGCATGTCTGGAAGACTGGCGGGCCTGCCTTGACAAACGGATCGTCGGCTTTTTCAACAGCCGCGTGATCCGCCGCTCGCGCTATGACCGGACTCTGATTGAGCCGGCAGTCGAAAGGATGCTGGAGGAAAAACCCGACGCGATTTTCTTCACCGGCGACGCCGCAAGCTGCGGACAGCCGGGCGAATTCGCACGCGCCCTCCCCTTTTTCCAGCCGATTCTGGACAGCGGGATTCCCTTTTTCTATACCCCGGGCAACCATGACGCCTATGTGAGGGATCCGGCATGCCGTGACGCCTTCCGCCGCTTCACGCTCGCCATGACGCGCGGCGGCGCCGAACCGGAGGATTATCCGTATGCGGTCGATCTGGAATATTTCCGGGTCATCCTGCTGAACTGCGCATGCCCGACTTCTCCGGTCTCTTCCTGCGGCCACCTTCCGGAAAAGGCAAAGACCTTTCTGAAAAAGGAGGCGGAACGCTTCAAGACGAAACCGCTGATCTGCGCGGGACATTTCCCGATTCTGGAACGGATGCCGCTCCGCCGCTTCCGGCATCGGCTCTACGGAGCGGGCATTGCGGCGGCGATGATTCGCGACGGTGTCATTGATCTCTCACTCTGCGGCCATGTTCACAAGCCTTATGAAATCCTGAACGCCTCCGGACGGGGCGAGGTTTCCGCGGGATCGCTGACGAAATACGGTGTTTACTCGCGCATTCTGTATGATACGGAAAGCGGCGTCTTCACGCTGGAACGCGTTCCGGTCCGGAATACGGCTGCGTGACTTTTGCTTTTTTTCCGTTTCCCGACTGGCACAGCGCCCGCTCCGGGTGTAGATTAAAGCCTTGCATGCGTTTTACAGAATAAGGAACCCGACGATGAACGACAGACTAAAAAAGCTTCTGCATGAAAAAACGGTGATTTTCGACGGCGCGATCGGCACCGAAATCTATAAGAAGAATTTCTTTGTCAACACCTCCTATGAAAGTCTCTGCCTGAACAATCCCGGAGTCGTGCGGGAGATTCACCAGTCCTACCGGGACGCGGGCGCGGAAGTTCTGACCACGAACTCGTTCGGGGCGAATTTCAATACGCTGAACAAATTCCTCCTCGGCGACAAGGTCCAGGAGATCAACCGCGCGGCGGTGCGGATCGCCCGCGAGGTCGCGGGAGAGGATCTGCTCGTGGCCGCTTCGGTCGGTCCGGTCGGAGAAATTCCCGGCGGCAGCGCATGGAGCGCCGAGCGGATCGCCGCGATTCTGATGGAACAGATCGCCGCACTCGCGATGGAGGGACCGGATTTCATTCTCTTTGAGTCCCTCGGCGGCGCACGCGATCTTCAGGCGGCCCTTCTTGCAATGGAGATCTGCCCGGACCTGCCGTTTGTGACGAGTTTTGCGCTCAACCGCGACGCGGAGTCCCGGACCGGCGACTCGCCCGCCCGTCTTCTTACCATTCTCGACGAGGCGCCGCGCAGGCCGGAAGCCTTCGGACTCAACTGCGGGATCGGTCCGGAAGGGATGCTCAACGCGCTGGAAATCCTGATGCCGCTCTGCCGTCTTCCGGTCATCGCCCAGCCGAACGCGGGATGTCCGAAGAGCGTGGACAACCGCATGATCTACATGTGCAGTCCGGAATATTTCACGACTTACGCGATGCGTTTCGCGGCGCTCGGCGTCCACGGCGTCGGCGGCTGCTGCGGAACCGGTCCGGAACACATCCGGGACATGGCGCGAAGCGTCAACCCGCTGAACAAGGCCGTGCGCAACACGGGGCATCTGGCCGTCACGGAGGAAGCGCTTCCGGAAAAGACGCCCGTCCCGATGAGGGAAAAATCGCGCTTCGGCGCAAAACTCGCCGCGGGAGAATGGGTTACGAATGTGGAAATCGTTCCGCCCCAGGGGTATCTGCTTGACAGGACCATCGAAAAGGCGCGGATCTGCCGCGAGGCGGGATTCGACGCGGTCAACATTCCGGACGGCCCCCGTGCAAGCGCACGCGTCTCCCCGCTCGTGACGGCATACCGCATTCAGGCCGAAGCCGGAATCGAAGCGATTCTCCATTTCTGCTGCCGGGACCGGAACCTGATCGGCATGCAGGCCGATCTTCTCGGCTGTGCGGCGATGGGCATTCACAATCTTCTTTTCATCACCGGCGATCCGCCGAAGCTCGGGGATTATCCGTTCGCCTCCGGCGTGTTCGACATGGACTCCATCGGGATGGCGCGCATTCAGAACCGCCTGAACCGGGGCATCGATCTCGGCGGGAAAGCGATCGACACGGTCACGCGCGCCCTGATCGGCGTCGGCGCGGATCCCAACGCCATCGACATGAAGCGGGAAATCCGCAGAACGCGGGAAAAAATCGAGGCCGGCGCGGAATTTCTCATTACACAGCCGGTCTTCGACACGGAACCGCTTCTCCGCTTCATCGACGCGGTCCCGGGACTTTCCGAACTGCCCGTAATTGCCGGCATCTGGCCGCTGGCAAGTTTCCGCAACGCCGAATTCATGCGCAACGAAGTGCCGGGCGTGATCGTGCCGGACTCGATCATGGAACGCATGGCGAAAGGCCGGACAAAGGAGGAGCAGCGCGCGGAAGGCATCCGGATCGCACGGGAAGCCGTCGCCGCGATCCGCGGCAGAGTTGCCGGAGTTCAGGTCAGCGCACCCTTCGGAAATGTCCGGACGGCGATCGAAGTGATCCGTCCGGAAGAATAACGCCGCGCCTCCCGCGGAGATGCCAGACCCTGCGTTCAAGCGTAACGCAAGACCGGGAAATGCCGTCATGCCGGTCTCTCCCGGAGGCGGATCAGGCGCTTCCGGCGTGCCAGGATTCCATTTGTTGAGGGAGAACTGCGGCAGACTCCCGAACGTCGTTTTCCGGACAGGGCGTCACCGGCAGCCGGGGGCGGCAGACGCGGACAGGTCCTGGACGAAAGATCAAAAAAAGTCATGAGTTTTCGTCTTTTCCGGAAAAACGGTGCAGAAATCCGCGCGGAGAAATCCCGTAGCAGCGTTTGAAGCGTGTGGAAAAATTGAAGGACGAGGAAAAACCGCATGCCGCGGCCGCCTCTTTGCACGACACTCCCTGCATCTCCAGAAGAACACGCGCCTTTTCCATGCGGGTGCGCATGACATACCGATGCGGCGAGCAGTGCAGATGCCGCCGGAAAAGCCGTGCAATGCTTGCGGGCGACAATCCGAAACGGGAGGAAAGCGCCTCGAGACTCAGATCCGCTTCCGGATGCTGTTCCATGTACTGCCGGAGATTCAGCAGAACTTCCGGCATTCCGCCGGGGATGATCCGCCCGGCCAGAGACTGGAGCAGTTCCATGAGAATGCCGGCAATCCGGGGTTTCCGGGGAAGTCCCCTGCTTTTCATGCATCTCTCCAGACGGAAATACTGTTCGCGGAACGCGGAAATATCATCCAGCTTCAGATAATACGCGTCCTTCAGACTGGAATTCCGCAGGATCGAAGCGAGAGCCGTCCCCTTTACTGTGATGGAATATTTTTCGCAGAATCCCGCGTCCCCGGTGGCATATTCATAATCGTGAAACGGGTGAAAAATCATCAGGTCTCCCGGTTCCATCCGCCAGGCCGTCCGGTTGCAGCGCACGAATTCGCTGCCCGCGGCGACCAGACGCAGAGAGAGAAAATCAGGACGCAGCAGAAGTCCCCGGTGTCCCTCCAGCAACCGGTAGCGGCTGACACTGGAACAGTAGAGCATGGAATCCTCCAGAATACTGGATGCCGGATAAAATGCATGATAGCGGACGTGCGGAACGGTCAGCACGGCAGGACCGTCTCCGCAGGCGGCAATGCGGCTGCGCCAGAAGGATTCCGGAAAAACGGATTCGGAACAGATCAGTTTCATTCCCGATTGAAAATAAAATGTTTCAGATTTTATTTGAAATATAAAATAGCGAAAAACTGCTTGTTTTTCAAATCCGAACCCGCTAATTTAAGAAAAAAGAAACCGTTCCGCGGCGCATTCTGCGCGGACAACCCGGGCGGCGGTGGTGTTGCGCCGGAAAACGGATGACGTTTTCACCCGCATGCAAAAACAAAAGACGGATCCAAAAAATGAAAGAGAAAATCTGGTCCTGGGGCTATGTCCTCGACAAGGCGCCGACGGCGGCGCCGTTCGTATTCGGAAAAACAAGATGCAGTCTGGAGACGGCCAGCCGGTATCTGGGCGCGGGGAAAACCTTCTACATGAATTCGATGTTTTCCGCGGATTTCATGCGGAAGCATTTTCCCGACACGGAAGACGAGTGCATTGCGAACTGCATCGGGAACCGCCTCTCCGATTCGCACATGAAACTGCTTTCGGACATTCCGGAAATCTACTGCGCCCTGGAGCACGGCAGGAGGGATGCGTCCGGGAAGAGAATCGCGGAACTCTCCTTGAAATACGGAAACATCAAGGGAGTCAACTTCGACGATTTCAACAACGGGGCGCCGGAAACCGACATCAGGCCGGAGGAGCTCAGGGAGTTCCGCGCCATGATCCGCTCCATCAATCCGGAACTGAAGATCGCCATCGTCACCTATTCGCATCTTCCGCTGGAAAAGCAGATCGTTCCGTTCGCGGATTCCGTGGACATCGTGTCACGCTGGCGCTGGACCGCTTCGCAGGATTACTGGGACGACTATGAAAAAGACATCAAGGCCGTCCGCGAGGCGCTCGGCCCGTCGGGACAGATCATTCAGGGAATCTACCTGCACGACTTCGGCTCCGGGATGAAAAGCCGCTATCCCGTTCCGTTGGAAGTCTTTCAGAAAAGCGTAAGGACCGTCTGCCATGCCGCATACGACGGACTGATCGACGGATTCATCATCCCGCAGTCCGGCTGGTTCAGTTCCGACGCTCATTTCGAACATGTCACGTGGATGAAACGCTATCTGGACTGGTTCGAGGATACGGCGACGCGGCGCTGAGGCTTATTGCTCTCCGTTCCGTTTCCAGACGGCGGCGATTTCCGCGATGAACATCTTGTGCGCCTCCTCGTCCGGCGCGTACATCGAGGTTTTCGCCGTCAGGTCGAGAATGTTCTCCTTGAAGAGCTGTCCGGCATAGAGTTTCCGGCAGGACATCACCAGCGACGCCTCGGCATAGGAGACCGTGCCGAGCGGCGTCTCAATCGGCGTGAATCCGCTTTCCGCGGTCTTGTCGCAGTCGCGTCCGGATTTTTTCCCGAAGATGTTGAGGAGCTCATTTCTGCATGACTCCGGACAGACGGAAAGCGAGAAGTCCGTCTGCCGTTCCAGGAATGAAAGCGTATGGCGGGTCTTGCGGATGAAGACAAACGCGACCGGCTTGTTCCAGAGCACGCCCATCCCGCCCCATGACGCGGTCATGGAGTTGAAGGAGCCGGGGGTTCCACCGGTCACCAGAAGCCAGTCCTTCCCGATCAGAGTGAAGACGTTCCGGGAGATCTCCTCCGGACGGATTTCATGATACTGCGCCTGAAATGATGTTTTTCCGAGCATGAGATGTTTTCCTCCTGATTGTTCCGTGCACGGCACGCCTATTTCATTGCAAAGTAATGTTTCTGGATTTCCGGAGCGCGGACGGCGATGTTGGCGAGATGGTCGCCGATACGTTCGAGCTCCCAGAGCATTTCAATGAAAATCACGCTGGGTTCGACCGCGCATTTCCCCTCGTTGCGGCGTTCGATGTGCGACTGTTCATAGCGTTTCGTCAGCTGGTTGATCTCCTCCTCGTTCTCCATGGCAAGGGTGGAAATCTCCTCGCCGACCGCCTCCGCGGCATCGTCGGAAAGAGCAGTCTGTGCGGGATCGATTCCCCGGAGGGTGTCCTGATTGCGCATGTAGTCCTTTTCGTAGCGTTTCGCCAGCTTGTTGATCTTCTTTTCCTCCTTCAGCGCGGACAAGACGCTCTCCTTGTCCGTCCCGGCCAGGGCGATCCGGACGTTGTTCGCCTGGGAGTTGAGCAGTTCCCAGAGCCGTGCGAGATCGGCTTTCGCCACATCGGAAAGCACGGCGTTCGCCTTCGCCATGCGCTTCGTGAGCTTCATGATGTTCTCCGTATGGTCGGCAATCCGCTCGGCGTCGTTCGTGCAGTGCATCAGGAGCGGAATCAGGTCGGACTGGTGCTGCGTCAGGGGACGGCGGGTGATCTGCACCAGATAATTCGTGATCGCCGTCTGCATGTCATCGATCTTCTGCTCCTGTTCGCGGAGCTCGCGGAAGGCGTCGGAATCGACATTCACGGAGAGGAAATGGCTGTTCACCACGCGGTCGATCATCTTCCAGGAGCGGGAGACCATTTTGCGGATCTCGACGACCGTCTGCTCCAGCGCCACGGAGGGCGTTTTCAGAAGCAGCGGCTCCAGCGTATGGGTTTTGAGCGAGGCTTCGTCATGCACAGGCAGAATCCATTCGCAGAGATGCGCGAACCACCCCATGAAGGGGAAGAGCGCAACCACCGTGACGATGTTGAAGAGCGTGTGCGCCATCGCGATGTGCCGTTCGATGTTCTGCGGAACAGGCGCGAAGGCGTTTCCCGGCGTGATCATGTTGACGAAATAAAGAAAGACCGAGGTCCGCGCCTCTCCGCAGGGCACATAAAACAGAATCACCATCAGAAGCGCGCCGAAGACATTGAAAAGGAAATGCGCCAGCGCGGACTGTTTCGCAACGCGGTTCGCGCCGAGCGATGCGAGCCATGCCGTGATCGTGGTGCCGATATTGGTTCCGATCAGAAGCGGAACCGCCGTGTAGAAGTTGACCAGTCCGCCGGCGGAAAGCGCAAGAATGATCCCGACCGCCGCCGCGCTGGACTGGATCAGGAACGTTGCGAGCATTCCGATTCCGATTGCGCCGAGCACCGCGCCGAACGGCATGAATCCGCCGAAGACGCGCGGCGCGCAGTCGAAGAGCTTGAAGAAATTCATGAACGAGGGAAAGGTCCCGAGCGTCCGCAGTTCGTCGCTCATCATCGACATGCCGAAAAAGATCAGGCCGAATCCGAGAATCGACGATCCCCATCCCTTGACGACGCGGTTTTTGGAGACCATCACGAGAAAACCGACGGCGACCGCCGGAAGCGCAAGTCCGGAAAGATTGAAGGAAATGATCTGCGCGGTCACCGTGGTTCCGATGTTCGCGCCGAAGATGATCCCGATCGACTGCCGCAAAGTCAGCAGCCCGGCGTTGATGAAGCCGATCACCATCACGGTCGTCGCGCTTGAGGACTGGATGACCGCCGTGACGACGGTTCCGGCCAGCACGGCAATCAGTCCGTTCCTGGAAAAATACTGAAGGAACTTTTTCATGTTCTCTCCGGCGATCTGCTGCAGGCCGTCCGCCATCAGCTGCATCCCGAAGACAAAGAAGGCGAGTCCGCCGATCACGCCGATGATGACCGTGACCGGATCAATGCCGAGCACCCGCATCTGGGCAAGACGCATGAAATAGCCGCTCTTCGGATCGGCGACTTCGACGGCAATCCGGTATTCGCCGGTCGCGCCGCCGAGCTGGACATGCGTCTGCGCCACGCCGTTGTCATCCGTTACGGAGGAACGGGTCAGCACCCGGGCCGTGTTGACGTTTTCCGGAGAGGCTATGACACTGAAATAAACCGGAACGCGGGAGGCCGGCCCTCCGTCGGGGCGCACCAGACGGATGGAAAGCGGATCGGGCAGAAGCGTGTTGACCCATCCCTCCTGCTCGCCGCCGGAGAGTTTCGCGCCGACGCCGACGCGGACCAGAATGGAACGGTCCTCAAAACCGGCGGGGATCACGCGGATGTAATTGTCGCCGACCTTCCGCCCCGCCGTGATCCGGACTGAAACCGTGCCTGTGATGTCCGTTTCCGCGCGGGACGGTTCAATGGTCAGATCGGATCCTTCCGCCGGTGTCAGAAGAATCACCGCTCCGGGAATGCCGTCGCAGCGCACCTTTCCGCCGAAGCCGCGGACTTCGGGGCCGTAGGCTGCGATCCGGAGCTCCAGGGGAAACTGCTCGCCCGGCAGAGCATACTGATCCGCGCCCTGCGCGACTTTCAGAAGCTTTACTTCGTCGCGCGCCCGCTCGGGCGCACAGCCGATGAAACAGAGAGAAACGGCACAGCATACGGCAGGCAAGACGGTTTTCCAAAACATAAAAAACTCCGTGCAGGATTGAAAGACATGACAAAAACCGGAGTCACTATAACACATTTTCAAAAAATTGGCAATTCCAAAGCGCATTAAATTGAAAATTTTATGTTTTGCCATTGTGTTTCAGACGAATGCAGTGTATATTGCATACTCCAGTTTCAACCAACAAGGAGCCGATCATGAATCTTGAAATGATGCACCCGCGCGATCTCATCACCCTCATCATGAAACGCCTTTACGGATACGGCATGACAACCACCTCCGGCGGCAACCTGTCCATTCTCGACAACGAGGGCAACATGTGGATCAGCCCCGGCAGCGTGGACAAGGGCACGCTGCGCCCCGAGGACATCGTCTGCGTCAAGGCCGACGGCACGATCGTTGGCATCCACAAGCCTTCCAGCGAATTCCCCTTTCACCGCCACATCTACAAGCTCCGTCCCGACATCAAGGCGGTGCTTCATGCGCATCCGGCGGCGCTGGTCGCCTTCAGCATCACCGGACGCAAGCCCAATACGTCTCTCCTGACCAAGGCGTCCGAGATCTGCGGCGAAATCGGCTTCGCCGGCTATGAAATCCCGGGAAGCGAGGCTCTCGGCAATCTGGTCTCCGCCGAATTCGAAAAGGGGCACAACTGCATTCTGCTTCAGAATCACGGCGTCTGCACGACGGGAAAAGACCTGCTCGAAGCGTTCGAACGCTTCGAAACCCTGGATTATCTGGCGAGAATCGAAATCAAGGCCGAGGCCCTCGGCAAAATCAAGCCGCTCGACGCGGAGACCCGCGCCCTCTCCCGCACCCTGGAAAAGAAACTCATGCCCGAGTTCATCCCGGCGGAACACTCCGTCCGCGAGTGCGAACTCCGCGAGGAAATGGTCAAGCTCATCAACCGCTCCTACAACCGGATGCTCTCGTTCTCGACCGACGGCACGTTCTCCGCGCGCGTTTCGCAGGATCAGTTCCTCGTGACGCCCAAGGGGCTTGACCGCATGAACCTGCGCAATGACGAGCTGGTTCTGATTCAGGACAACTACCGTGAAATGGGCAAGGTGCCGAGCCGCGCGGCGGGCTTCTTCAAGGCGATTTACGACACCCATCCGTGGGTCAACGCGATCATCGTCTCCAAGCCCGTGAACATCATGGGATACGCCGTCACGGAGGAAAAGATCGACACCAAGACCATTCCGGAAAGCTATATTCTGCTCCGCGACATCGTGGACATTCCCTGTGCGGATCACTACAGGGATCCGATGGCCACGGTAAGGAAGATCGCGCCGAACGCGCCGGTCATCATGCTGCGCAACGACTGTCTGCTGACGGTCGGAAGCACGCTGCTTCAGGCGTTCGACCGTCTGGAAGTCGCGGAATTCTGCGCCAACAGCCTGCTCGCCTCCAAGCGACTCGGCGGAGTCAAGCCGATCACCGAGGAACAGAAGAAGGACCTTATCAAGGCCTTCCATCTGCCGGAATAATCGGCGGCGCCCGGTCGGAGCGTGCGGAGGAATGGGCCGCACCGTTCCCCGCAGCTGCATCAGACGCCCGTCCTGAAACAGATGAAGAATGTCTCCAACCGCAGACTTGCTCTGCGGTTTCTTTTTCTTCATGCGGAGAAAGTCGGCATTGAGTTATTTTTCATGTCTGCGGAAATAATGGCGGGAATCGCCGCGTGCGCCCCAGAGAATCGTTTCCCCGGCGGACTCCACGCTGCGCGACATAGCTTCCAGGCTCCGTTCGGAGCTCTCGTCAAGACCGGGTTTTCCGGCATACAGACGGTAGCCGCTCCGGTAGGCGGTGTCGGTCAGGTTCGGCATGATGACGTTCGCGCCGGCGAGCAGTCCGAGCTCCCTGCCCTTCGGATCCAACGCCTGAAGCGCGGTCGTCGAAGCGATGTTCACATCCCGGAGCAGCAGTCTTGCGCAGGCAATCATCTTCAACCCGAGCTCCAGCTGATGTTTCCGGTATTCCTCCGTCAGAGTCATTCCGGCGCCGAGCGGAGTGTCCTCGTGCGGGATGTATGGGCCCATCCCGATCATGTCGATGTCGTATGCCTGAAAAAAGCGCAGGTCCTTCACGAGATGGCGTATGGTCTGTCCGGGAAGTCCGATCATCACGCCGCTCCCGACCTGATAATCGAGTTCCCGCAGCATATGCAGACACTCCGTGCGCGCTTCATAGCTGTGATCCGCGGGGTGAAGCCGCCGGTAAAGTTCCGGATCGGACGCCTCGATCCGCAGCAGGTAACGGGTTGCGCCGGCGTCGCGCCAGCGCCTGTAGGTTTCGCGCGTCTGCTCTCCGAGGGAAAGCGTGATTCCCATGCCGTTTCCCGTCCGGGCGCAGATCTCCCGGACGATCTCCTCGATGAAGGAGGTGAACGCCTCCGAGGCGACTTCGCCGGACTGCAAGACCAGCGAGGCGAAACGGTGACGGTGCGCCCACAGCGCGGTCTCGAGAATCTCCTCTCTGGAAATCCGGAAGCGCGCGACCTTTCCGTTTCCGGAACGGATGCCGCAGTAGTAACAGTTTTTCCTGCAGATGTTGCTGATCTCGATCAGTCCCCGGATGCTGACACACTTTCCGATGCATTCCATCTTCACTCTGTAAGCATCGTCGTAAAGTGCGGCGATCGCGGCCGGATCGGAAAGCGCAAGGAGTCGTTCAAGTTCGGAATCGGTCATATTGTCCTCTGTTTCACATGAAAAAAATTGAAAACGGCGCAAAAAGTAAAATACTGCTTTTCATTTTCTTTTCAAGGAGTATATTACGGGAAAAGCAAACAAAGCAACGAGGAATCAAAATGCCGACAACCGCACAGGAAATCGCGGTCTTGCGCAGGGAGCGCAAGGCTGTCATACTCGCTCATAATTACGTATCCGGCGACATTCAGGACATCGCCGATTTCACCGGCGATTCGCTGGAGCTGAGCGTCAAGGCGAAAGAGATCAAGGCGCCGGTCATCGTTTTCTGCGGCGTGCGCTTCATGGCGGAAACCGCGAAACTGCTTTCCCCTCATTCCACGGTTCTTCTGCCGAATCTCCATTCCGGCTGTCCGATGGCGGACATGGCCGATCCCTCCGAGGTCGCCGCCTACCGGAAGGCAAATCCGGACACGGTTCTGGTGGCCTATGTCAACAGCACCGCCGAAGTCAAGGCGCAGGTGGACATCTGCTGCACCTCCGGCAACGCGGAGAAGATCATTCGCTCCATTCCCCCGGAAAAGAAGATCATGTTCCTTCCGGACCGGAATCTCGGGGCGAACATGTCCCGCAAGCTCGGTCGTCCGATGGAACTCTGGGAAGGCTTCTGCCCGACCCATAACAAAGTGACCGCGGAGATGATCCGCGCGGCACGCGCGCTCCATCCGGAGGCGGAAGTGCTGGTTCATCCCGAATGCACCCCGGAAGTTGTCGCCGAGGCGGATGAATCCCTCAGCACAGGAGGCATTCTCCGCCATGTGCGGGAATCCTCGAAAACGCAGTTCATCATCGGCACGGAAAGCGGGATCCTGCACCGTCTGGAAAAAGAAAATCCCGAAAAAACGTTCCATCCGCTGCAACCGGAAATGCTGTGTCCGAACATGAAGAAGATCACGCTGCGGGAAGTCGCCGATTCTCTCGCCGAAATGCGCAATGTCATTGAACTGTCTCCGGAACTCATGGAACGCGCCGTTCTTCCGATCGAGCGGATGCTCGCCGTCAAATAAGTCTGCCGTGGAGCGTCCGGACGCCATTATTTCGGCGGGAAAAAAGTTTGGCGTTTGAAAAAAGACGTATCCCGCAGTATCTTTCCGTTTGAAATTTCAACCTATTTTACAGGGATCAGGACCTATGGACTTCAGAATAGAGATTGCCGTGAAAAACAAGTGGAGCGACGCGAGAGCGCAGGCCGTCCTCCGTTCGATCAAAAGTTTCACCTCCTCCGACGCAGTAAAGGGCCTCCGGACACGGGACGTGTTCACCGTCTGCGCGGACATCGACGCGAAGCAGGCCGAAGCCATCGCCCGGGAGCTTTCCAATCCCGTCACGCAGGAGTGGCACATCGGGGAGACCGCGGATCCCGGATTCGCCTATGACTATCTCGCCGCAATCGGATTCAAGCCGGGCGTGACCGACAACGTCGCGCGCACCGCTCACGAGGCAATCGGCGACATCATCGGACGCAAGCTCCGCAAGGATGAAATGGTGTTCAGCTCGATCGAATACCTCTTCCGGGCCCCTGCCCTGACGAAGGAGGAGATCGTCTCCATCGCGCGCGGCGTCCTCGCCAACGAACTCATCGAGACGGTCACGGTTCTCTCCGCAGCCGAAGTGAAGGCAAACGGCATTCCGCTCAACAAGCCGATTGTCAAAGGGACGGAATCGGGCATCGTCCGCGAATTCAATCTTGAGGTTTCCGACGAGGAACTCTGCGAGATCAGCCGCAAGGGCATCCTTGCGCTCACCCTTCCGGAGATGAAAGTCATCCAGAACTACTTCCGGAACTGCGGAGACCGCGGGAAATACGGTCTCTCGAACAATCCGACCGACGTGGAGCTCGAAGTCATTGCGCAGACCTGGTCCGAGCACTGCAAGCACAAAATCTTCGACGCGGAAGTCGATTACGAGGATCTCGACGCGGGCACGAAGGAACACATTGTTTCCCTGTTCAAATCCTATATCAGGAAAAGCACGTCGGAAATCGCGAAGAAAATCGACTGGCTCGTCTCGGTCTTTTCCGACAACGCCGGCGTCGTGGCGTTCAACGACAAGATCGACCTCGTCTACAAGGTCGAAACCCACAACAGCCCCTCCGCGCTCGATCCCTACGGCGGCGCGATGACCGGAATCGTCGGCGTCAACCGCGATCCGATGGGCACCGGGCTCGGCGCGAATCTGCTGGTCAACGTCTGGGGATACTGCCTCGGTTCTCCGTTCACCGATCCGAAGGACGTTCCCGAAGGGCTTCTGCATCCGCGCAGACTCCGCGACGGCGTCCACAAGGGCGTCATCGACGGCGGCAACCAGAGCGGCATTCCCTACGGCCTCGGCTGGGAGTGCTTCGACGACCGCTACATCGGAAAGCCGCTCGTCTACTGCGGCACGCTCGGCACGCTCCCGAAAAAGATCAACGGGCGCAACGGCTGGGAAAAACAGATCGAACCCGGCGACCTGATCGTCATGACCGGCGGCCGCATCGGAAAGGACGGCATCCACGGCGCGACCTTCTCCTCCGAAGAGCTGCACAAGGACAGCCCCGTGCAGGCGGTTCAGATCGGCGACCCGATCACCCAGAAGCGCATGGGGGACTTCATGTATGAGGCGCGGGAAAGGAATCTCTACCGTTTCGTCACCGACAACGGCGCGGGCGGACTCTCCTCCAGCGTCGGAGAGATGGCCTCCATCTGCGGCGGCTGCGTGATGGATCTTAAGAAGGCCCCTCTCAAATACGCCGGCATGCAGCCCTGGGAAATTCTGATTTCCGAAGCGCAGGAGCGCATGAGTTTCGCCGTCCCGAAGGAGAAGATCGACGAATTTCTGAAACTTGCGGCGGAACGCGACGTGGAAGCCACGGTTCTCGGGGAATTCACGAACGACGGAAAATTCCGCATTCTCTACGGAGACAGAACCGTCGCCTGCCTCGACATCAAGTTCATGCACGAGGGACTGCCCCGTCTCCATCTCAGCGCAAAATGGAAGGCTCCGGAATTTCCGGAACCCGATCTTGCCGGACGCGACGCGGAAAAGGATCTTCTTGCGCTTCTTGCGAAACTTAACATCTGCTCCTGCGAATACAAGGCGCGGCAGTATGACCACGAAGTCAAGGGCCTGAGCGTCGTGAAGCCTTTCTTCGGCAAGGCGCGCGACGTGCAGGGCGACGCTTCGGTCTTCATGGTCGAACCGCTCGGAAAAGAGGGCGCGGTGCTCTCCTACGGCATTCTCCCGCGCTACAGCGATATCGACTGCTACCACATGATGGCTTCCGTGATCGACCTTGCGATCCGCCGCGCCGTCGCGGTCGGAGCCCGCGTGGACATGATCTCCGGACTGGACAACTTCTGCTGGCCGGATCCCGTCCAGAGCGAAAAGACCCCCGACGGCGAATACAAGATGGCGCAGCTCGTCCGGGCGAACAAGGGGCTTTACGACTACACTTGCGCCTTCCAGGTCCCGTGCATTTCCGGCAAGGACAGCATGAAAAACGACAGCACGAGGGGCGGAAAGAAAATCTCCATTCCCCCGACAGTCCTCTTCAGCACGATCTCCAAGGTGGACGACATCTCCAAATGCGTCACGCCGGACTTCAAGGAGGCGGGCGATGACGTCTACATGGTCGGCATGACCTTTCCGGAACTCGGCGGAAGCGAATACTTCGATCTCCTCGGCGCGACGGGAAACAACGTTCCGAAGGTGAATGCGGAAAAGGCGCTTGCGCTTTACAAGGCGATGGAAAAGATGATCCGGGCGGAGATCCCGAGTTCGATCATCACGCCCTCCCTCGGCGGTCTCGGCGTCGCGGCGGCGAAGGCGGCGATGGGCGGCCGCGTCGGGCTGACGCTTGATCTTGCGAAAGTTCCGCATGAAAAAGGCATGAGCGATCTTGAGATTCTTTTCTCCGAATCGAACAGCCGCTTCCTGATCAGCTGCAGGAAAGAAAAGTCCGCCGCGCTCGAACATGCGCTCGCGGGCTTCCCGCTCGCTAAAGTCGGCACAACGACCGCCGAACCCGTTCTCGCGATCAAGGGCGCGGCCACGGACATCAAAGTGCGGATGGAAGCGATGCTCGACAGCTACAAGAAAACGCTTGCCGGGGTCTGATCCGGACTGCGGGGAAGCCGTTTCCGGAAACGGGACGGCTTTTCCGTGACAATCCGTCCCTGCCGCTCATAATCCGCGAAAACTCCCATGCTGACAGATTTCTGCACGAATCCCGTTCTGCTTTCAGTGGTCATTCTGCTGGTGTTGTCCGCACTGCGCCTGAACGTCGTGTTTTCCATCGTGATCGCCGCGCTTTGCGGCGGCATGCTTGCGGGCATGGACGGTCTGAGCGCAATGAAATCTTTCACGGCCGGGCTCGGCAACGGAGCGCCGATTGCATTCAACTACGCCATGCTCGGCGCGTTTTCCATTGCGATTTCGCGCTCCGGCGTCACGGAGCTCATCGCGCGGGAGCTTTTCAAGCGGATCGGCGGAGAGGTCACGCCGAAGAAGCTGTTCGTCTTCAAATACACGCTACTTCTGATTCTCACGCTGATTTCGATCTCCTCGCAGAATCTGATCCCGGTGCATATCGCCTTCATTCCTGTGCTGATTCCGCCGCTGCTCCCGGTGTTTGAGAGGATCCGTCTTGACCGCCGTGCGGTCGCCTGCATTCTGACCTTCGGGCTCATTACGCCTTACATGTTCCTGCCGGTCGGATTCGGCAAGATTTACCTGAACACGATTCTGATCGGCAATCTGAATTCGAATGGACTTTCCGTTGATCCCTCGCTTGCGCCGGGAGCCATGCTGATTCCGGCGCTCGGAATGGTCGCGGGACTCCTGATTGCGGTCTTTTTCTCCTACCGCAAGCCGCGCGACTATGCTGCGGCGGAAACAGGAAATGCCGTGGAATCCCAGGAGCCGCGGGAAATCAGACCGCGCAATGTTGCAGCGGGAGCTGTCGCAATCGCGGTGGCGCTGGCGGGACAGCTCTGGCTGGATTCGCTTGTGATCGCCTCGGTGGCGGCGATTCTGGTATTCGTCATTGCGCGCACGATCCGTCTCCGCGACACGCAGGATGTCTTTACGCACGGGATCAGTCTGATGGGCGGAATCGGCATCGTCATGATCGCGGCAAGCGGTTTTGCGGAAGTCATGAAGGCGACGGGAAGCGTGGACACGCTGGTGAAAACGGTCTCGGAAGCCATTGGAGACTATCGCGGACTCGCTGTGTTCCTGATGCTTGTGATCGGTCTGGTCATCACGATGGGAATCGGCTCCTCCTTTTCAACCGTGCCGCTGATTGCGGCAATTTACGTTCCGCTCTGCATGAAACTGGGAATTTCTCCCGCCGCGACCCTTGCGATTGTCGGCGTCGCGGGCGCACTGGGGGATGCGGGATCTCCGGTCTCGGAATCGGTGCTGGGACCGACCGCAGGACTCAATGCGGACGGACAGCACGACCACATTTACGATTCCGTGATTCCGACCTTCCTCCACTACAATCTTCCGCTGCTCGCCGCCGGCTGGATCGCAGGCATGATCCTCTGAGTTTTTCCGCACTCTGCGGGAGGGATCTGCCAAGGAAATCCTGCTCCGGTTCCGCGGAACACCCCGGCCGCCGCAGGCATAATTTCCGATTTACGGCATACCTCCGCACCGGGGCGGTTCATTCCGGCACTTCGTCATAAACCCGGATGAAATCCACAAGGAAATCATCCGGCAGACGGATTTGCTTCAGCGCCTCCGCGGGTTTCGCGTCTTTGCCGCGGTATCCGTCGCATTCCGTTGAAATCACAAGGAACTGCTCCGTGTCGGAAACGGGATCGTCCGAAATCCAGCTGACCTCGCCATCCACATAGAAGACATACCCGCTCCTTGACCAGTCGACGCCGAAGTGGTGAAATCCGTCCGCGGAAGGCTTCAGGCGGTATGCGTGGAGTCCTCCCGAACAGTGATCCGCTCCGTAACCGTTCCAGTGCGTGTTATGGGAAATGACCGTGTTGCTGATGACGTTGTAATCCGAAAAGGTCTCCATCACGTCGATCTCAACCCCGCTCTTCTCGGGACAGGGGGAACTGCCGATCACCGGGGACTGAAGCCAGAAGGCGCACCATCGTCCCGTCTGCACCGGCAGCTTGCAGCGGCATTCGTAATATCCGTATTTATGCAGGAACTTCGGAGCGGAGAACGGAGCGACCGGCCACTCGCCCTCCCCCGGGCGGTCCAGATAATTCTCCCCCGTCTGCAGCTGGGAGGAGAAATAGTGTCCATCTTTTTCCAGCACCTGAAAATGGGCAATGCTGTTTCCATCCAGCCAGACCGCGCGGTCCGTGTAAGTCTCAAAACGCCGATGCAGCAGATGACGGCGGAAACTCCATTTGGACAAATCCAGTTCCGTCCCGTCGAATTCGTCATGCCAGACAAGTTTCCATTTTTTTCCCTTCGGAAGAATGCTTTCCGCATGATTCAGATTCATTTCGGACACCCTTTTTCTGAATATTTCCGCCGTCTCAGGACTCTGCCTGCCAGACGCGCACATAGTCAATGTCAAATTCCGCGGGCAGATCCTCCGCCGACGGGATTCCCTCCCAGAGCATGACCTCGCAGTCGAAATTCAGATGCATCGCGCGGAAATGATACGTGTTCGGCAGTTCATACAGGAGTCTGCCGTCCGCATACCAGGAGAGTTTTTCCGGAGTCCAGAGAAGGGAATAGCGGTGAAAATCCTCATAAAACTCGAAGGGAAGATGCACGGAACTTCCCTTCGCCTCGCTGTCGGCGTTGCCGGTCGCTTCGATGTAGGGGGTGAAATATTTATGGATTGTCATGAGATACTCCCGTCTTCGCGATTCAGCTGCGGGATTGCCGAACACTTCAAAGATGTCGATTTCCTCGGAAAAATCCCCCTTCAGCCATTTTGCGGGAGGATCCAGGGGATCGTGGAGCCAGAAGGCATTGCAGACATTGGCCTTCATGCACCGGCACCGTGTTTCGAAATATCCGTAACGGATCCGTTCGCGGCTCTGGACGAATGCCGTGGAAAAACGGTCCGAATGCGTCAGCCGGTGCTGCAGCGGCGCGGATCCCCTTTCCGGCATGCGGGCACTCAGACGCAGGAGACCGTCTTTCACGGCGACATTTCCGGGATCGAAGTAAAAAGCGCCGAGCCGTCCCAGAAACCAGGGGCAGAGCGGATTCCATTTGCTTTCATCCAGTCTGTCCCCATCGAAATCGTCGGAGAACGCCTCGTTCAGCTTGTAATTGTCCGGCAGCGGGATTGCGGGAAGAATCTCTTTCATGGAAAACTCCTTTTTCAATGACACATGATTTTCAGCGTGCCCGGCCGGGACCTTTTTCCATCAGGGCGGCCAGGGCGTTCCAGCTCATGAAATGCGGTCCGCAGACGCCAAGGCCGGTTTCCGGAGAGTAATACTCGTGAAACATTCCCGTTCTGCGGAGATCTCCGGCGAGAAGGCCGATGACCGCGTCCGCCAGAGATCCCGCAAGTTCCCCGTATCCGCGATCCCCGAGCGTCTCCCATACGATGTAGTTGGCGACGATCCAGACCGGTCCGAGCCAGTTGCTCGGATTTCCGCGGGCGACCTCCGGCGCATACATGGGTTCCTCACGGGAAAGGGAGCGGATGCCGAATCCGCTCCAGAGACGCTCCTGCGTCAGATTTTCCCGGACAAAGGAATCGAACTGTTCCCGCGACCCGATGCCGGCCCAGAAGGGAAGAATGCAGTTCCAGGAAAGAATCTTCAACCGCAGGCAATGCCAGAAGGGATCCAGCTTGAAATTCAAGGTCCCCCAGATGCGGTGATGCGAAAGATTCGCACGGCACTGCACATCCACGGAGAAAAACGCCTTTTCCCTTTCATCCCAGCAGTATTTGAGCAGTGCGGCGGCGATTCCGCCGGCCTTTTCCCGATATTCCGCGGAATAATCGGGGCGTCCCACGGCATCGCAGAGTGCGGCGGCGGCAAGATAGTCGCGGTAAAGAAAGACGTTCAGAAAAATGGATGCGCAGGATCTTTCAGGACGCCCCCATACGGCCGGATCGTCGTCCACTCCGATTCCCCAGTCCTTCGCCCAGACAACCAGTCCCGTTTCCGGATGCAGATACCGCCTTTCATAGCACTGGTGAAAGGCGCGGATCTGATAAATCCTCTCCCGGAAATCCTCCGGCGCCAGCATGCCGCACTTCATCAGAAGCTGTCCGGTCTGGGCAAGAAACGGCTTTGCCATATTGTTTCCGGGCGATTTCAGACAGTCGAAGGGATCCTCGTCGTCGGACTGAATCAGGATCGGAAGCGCCCCGTCCTCTCCCTGATGCTCCAGAAAATTGAAAAAAGTCCCTTTGGCATAAGGCTCGACCTTCCGGAGCATTTCATGGTCGCCGCGCCGTTCGGAAACGGAAAGGACGGCCAGAAGGGTCCAGTAGGAGTCCCAGTCCCACAGCGTTCCGGAGTAAGGGCCGCCCGGGGAAACAAAAGGGTGTCTGATGGCACCTTCCGGCTCCTTCAGCGTTTCGGAAAAAGCTGACGAGATAAAGTCGGCAACCAGACGGTAGTTTTCTTCAAATGAATTCATGAGGTTTTCTCCTTGCATTTCGTTCTGGAAACCGTTTCGCATGAAAGAGGACCTGCGGAATGAAATGCGGCCCCCATGGAAACGCCTCCGGCGCGCAGACAGCGCCCCATAAGGGAAGTCCAGCGCCGGATCACCCGAGTTTGCAGCGGTAATGCCGCCGCGCGACGGTCTGCCGATGAACGCTTCCGTCCGGCAGCCGGACATGACAGGGAATCCCTGCCGGAATGGATACGGTCAGCTGAAAATCACCGCGTTTCCTGGTCCAAGCCACATCAAGCTCTCCGCCGGGAATCTTCCGCCTGACATGGAGACGGGACAGTTCCTGAGGCGCGAAGGGGCGGATTTTGAGTTCGGAAAATCCCGGATGATCCTCATCCGGAACAATGCCGCCCAGATATTGAATCATCCAGGCGGCGATATCGCCGAACATGATATGATTCTGCGAGGAGTCCCCGCTCCAGGTCTCCCACAGCGTCGTCGCGCCGTGATTGATCCAGTCCGCCCATCCGGGAAAAGCCGGCTGAGTGATCAGGCGGTATGCCGTTTCCGGATATCCGTGTTCGGCCAGCGCCCGGGGCACATATTTTGCTCCGAGAATGCCGAAATCCGCACGGCAGCGGTTCTCCCGGACGAGCGCATCGAGTCTTTCCGCCGTTTTTGCAGTCTCCGACGCAGGACAGAGTCCCTGATAAAGCGCACATCCAAGCGAGGTCATCTCGTCTTTTCCGTAGGACCCGCCGCCGTTGTAAAAGGCCGCGTTGAAGGATGTTGCAATCGCGCTTCCCAGTTTTCGGAAAGCGGCCTCGTCGCGCGGGCGCCCGAGCAGTTTCGCATACCGGGCCATCGCCATGACATCCGCATAATAATAGCCGGTCGAGGTGATGCGGACATCGGCCATCCGGGAAATATCCGGATGGCACCAGTCGCCGAGTCCGAAGTCCAGAATGTGATTTTTCGCCATGGTTCCGCAGAAGTCGATATAGCGGCGCATCGCCTCGTAATTTTCCTCGATGATGCGCGTTTCGCCGGTATAAAGATAGACATACCATGGGATCAGGAGAAATGCGCTGTCCCATGCGGGGCCGGACCCCCAGTTGAATCCCCAGCCGGCGGTCGGCACGATGCCGGGAAGCTGTCCGTTCGGACGCTGCGCATCGGCCATTGTCTGCAGCCAGTCGTGATAACTGGACGCCATGGAAAAATGGAAGAGACCCGTTTCCGCCGCCATCAGAGCGTCACCGGTCCAGCCGTTTTTCTCGCGGTGCGGACAGTCGGTCGGAATTCCTGTGAAATTGTCCACGAAGCTCCATAAGGTGCATGCATGCAGGCTGTTCAGAACAGGGTCGGAACTTTCAAATTCTGTCAGTTTGTCGAATGCGGTGTGCACCAGACATCCCTGCAGTTCCAGCATTTCCGCCATCCCTTCAATGCGGACTTCCACATAACGGAACCCGTGATAGGTGAAACGAGGTTCCCACTCCTCGATGCCGTTTCCGGAAAGGATGTAGGAATCCGTCTGAAAGGCTCCGGTCCTGACAAAGGAAGCAATCTTCTCCGGGAGAATCTGATCCTTGTAAGCGCTGATTCTTTCCGCATAGGCGAGCGTGATCTTTGCGCCGGCTTCTCCTTTGACCCGGATCCGCGCCCAGCCTGTGATATTCTGCCCGAGATCGTAAATCCTCCCTCCAGAAACAGACGGAAAGCATGCGGAGACAGCAAGACGTTTCATGACTTTGCAGGGAGGCATGGTCTGCTCCGTCATGACGCCTCCCGGACCGGGGACGACACGGGCGGAAGTCCATTGAGCGGACTCCCGGAAGCCGGGAGCCGCCCAGCCGGGGATCTCTCTGCGGGCGTCATAATTTTCGCCGTTGCGCAATTCATTGAAACGAACGGGTCCCTCGGAGCGCAGACATTGCCAGGAGTCATCGGAGACAAGCACGGTGCGGCCGTCAATGACAAGCTCGAAAAGCAGTTTCGGATAGTCCTGCCAGGGCGCCTTGTCAAAATGCCAGACCTCTCCGGTGGAGCAGTCATACCATCCGTTCCCGAGAATTGCCCCGAAAACATTCTCCCCTCTGCGGAGAAGCCGTGTCACATCGTAGCGAAGATAGCGCGCCCGGCGGTCATACTGCGTGACGCATGGCGAGAGCACCGCGTCGCCGACTTTTTCCCCGTTCAGATACAATTCCGACCAGCCCAGCCCGCAGAAAAAGACCTCCGCCCTCTTTCCCCGTCCGTTCAGGGAAAACGATCTTCTGAAAAGGGGCGCGGGCCGGGAAGGCGCACCGGACTCATTGTGCAGGAATCCGGCACCGATCCAGCGTCCTGTCCACTCGCGGTCATTTTGCAATGGTTCCATGATTTCTCTCCGAAAGATATTTCCGTTTTTAATATAATCATCTTTTCCGTTCCTGCAAGAGTCCCGCCTGATTTCGGACGGATTTCCCTCTTATTCTTCCTCTCCCGCAGGGGGGGCGGTGTCTTCATTCACTTCCGGCTCGCGGTTTCCAGAAAGGCGCGGAATGCCGCCTCCGCATAGCGCCTCATGCCGTTGTCGTTCGGGTGCCAGCGCACGCCGGCGACTCCGCCGCTGCCGGTGTTTGCCGGATCATTCTCATACTTCGAAACTTCTGCAAAAGGAACACCCAGATTCCGGCATACCTTTTTCTCAATGGCTTCCACCTGTTTTGCCGCCCTCGGATAAAAGGAGGCCGTGCACTCCCTGAACTCTTCCCGGCAGACGGGATTCCAGATCCCGATGACAATCACATGCGGCGTAATCCGGAGATATTCCCGCAGACGTTCCGTCAGTCTGCGCTCGAAGGTCGCCAGTTTTTCCGGCAGGACATCGTGCTCGCCGCCCTGCCAGACAATCAGATCGCTCTCCGGATCCGCCCGGTTGAAAATCAGCCGGACTTTCCGCTCGGGAAACAGTTTCTGAACTTGATCCGCCAGAAGATGCGCATAGTCGTTTTTCTCGGACGAGGCGGCCATGCCGCATTCCCGTCCCCACCCCAGTTCCCGAATGGTCTGTTCGTTAAAGCCGTGACGGGTTATGCTGTTCCCGATGCATGAGATCAGATATTCATTGCCCTTTTTTCCTGCGGAACGGGTCTCCGCGGGTTTTACAAAGGACAGTTTGTCTTCCGCACTGCCGGCAAGCGCAGCCGCGGCGCAAAGAGCGCACAGCGCCGTTTTCCGTTTCATTTTTCCTTCTCCAATTCGATTCCGTTCAGGAGAACCACCGTCTTATCCCGTCCGCCGGACGGTTTCATTTCCAGCGTGACCATGCCGTTCACCGGCACAATGCCGGAAAGCGTCAGGAGCGCCATTCCCGTATTCTCCGATTCATTTGCAAAGATATCATAATTCCGGCGCAGCATCTTTCCGTTGACGGAAATGTCCACGACGAAATTTCCTTTTTTCCGTCCGGCCTCATATCCGACTCTCTGATAGAGCCGCAGCGTATATGTGCCTGATTCCGGAACGCGGAAACGGTATCCCGTGACGGCATACAGTTCCGTCAGAAACAGACGACGCAGCGGATTTCCGGGGGGCAGATTGTCCGGCCGCTCTATGGCATTGGCGCCATCTCCAAGATATCCGTATGGTGCGGATTCACTCCATTTGCGATCCGGCATGAACACTCCGGAAGAGGCCCGCAGATATTCGCTGCTTCCGCAGTTGATCCGGAAAGAATGGCGTGCCAGCTGTTTCTGCGCGTCCTGAATCACACCGCTGACAAGATTTTTCCGGTTCCGGACCAGCATCCGGAGCAGTTTGGAATTCAGAAGACGGTCGAACTCCGCATAACGTCTGTCCGCAAGAGCCGCCGCACACTTCCGGAGTCTTTCCGCGACAGCGGGATTCCCCGCTCCGGAAGCGGAGAACTGTTTCCGAATGTCGCTCAGACTGCGCAGTTCTTCCGCGCAGGATTTTTCAAACGCCTCCGGAATCCGGACACCTTGCAGTTCCGGAACAGGATTCCCCTCAAGCAGGAAAGAACGAAGCTCAAAAGGCTTCAGGGAGACAGAAACCTCGCCGTCGCCGGAAAGCGGAATGAGTCCGGAACTGGAAAGATCCTTCATGGAGAGTGCTCCCGAAACTTTCAGCCCGACGGAAAGTTCCGAACGAATCATATTCACGGCATACAGATAGACGCCGTTCTTTGTCTCGCGCCAGCGGACAGTCACCGGATCGAATGCTCCCGGGACATCCCGGAACGGCAGATCGGGCAGCGCACGATAGGCTTTGACAAATTCCCGCATTTCCTTTTCCCGGCCCATGGAGACCAGTGGCTGCGCTCCGACGGCAATGCGCTGCGCATCGTTGAAAGCCAGAGCCAGCGACAGCTCCTTGAGAAAGTGACGCCCTACCGGTTTCAGCTCGATATTCTGAAAAACAGACGGATATTTCTCCGGCATCGCGCTTTGCGAAAAGGTCTCGAAATACGTCCTGTAGCAGTTTACGTAATTGCGGTCCGGGCGGCGGAACGGAAGCGTGAAAAGGGGATTGTTCTGCGCCTCGTCGCTTACCGTGATGTTTCCGTTCCAGTGCAGATTCCAGATCTGCTCCAGGCCGTGGCGCATGGGAACCACTGTCGTATCGGGCAAGGCGTTGAGCGCTTTGAGATCGATGCTCTTCTCCTCATAGAGATATTTCCCCATATCCAGCGAATCCATGGATTCATCGTCTTTTTTCCCGCGCGGCAGGCTGACCGTGATATACAGCGGTTTCCCCCTGCTGACATTGTCAATGACGCGCCGGATCTCCCGGAAGATTTCGGTGGTTTTGCTCACGCGCCAGCGGGTCCATTGCGCCCGGACGGGAGCGGATGTCAGGAAGCGCCATCTCCGGCGATAGACGTCATCGGCGAAATCCGGTACATTCACGCCGGTCTCCCGGGAAAATGCCGCCACGGTGTAATCGTCATATCCGTGCTCAAGATTCTGAAAGGAGACGATAGGCCATTCACACCAGAAATCAATTCCGGAAATCTCCGGACGCCTTCCCTCCCTGCGCATGAATTCATCCAGATGCGCAAGCAGCATTTTCCGGTTTTCCGGATGGATCGGATTATTCCGGTTCAATCCGGTGAGAGGTCCTTCGACGGAGGCGCTCGTCATTCCTTTTCTCCGGTATTCCCTTCCCCGCTTCAGGTTCTGGAGTTCCGGCACATTCATCAGATTGACGATCGCGATGAAGTCGATCTGATTCTCCCGGAGGCGGTCCAGCCAGTATCCGGCCTTGTTCAGCGGCCCCATGCTTCTGCAGGGCGAATAAATGCGCGCGTAATCGGTCCAGGAATAGCGCATCAGAGGAAGCGTGAAGAGATTCTGTCCCGTATACGCGTAATAGTTCAGCAGAAGCCGGATTGTCTTGGACTGTATCTTCCATGGATCTGCGCTTCTGCGGGCATTGTCCCAGTCCAGATTGTAATCAAAACTCTGATCCTCGTCAAGATGTCCGATCCGGCGTCCGGGAAAGCCTTCCGGCAGATTGATCTTCAGACGGGGCAACGGTCCTTCCACGGGCAGTATCCGGACTCCCGCCACGGCGGCGGGCCTGCCGGCAATCGCAGTCCGGATTTCAAAGAGCCAGTCCGTGTATCCCGCGTAAAACAGCCAGGAGGTTTTCCTCATCCTCCCGGAAACCGGATATTCCCCGCCTGTGCATATTCCTCCGCCGAGACGGTCGCGGATCTGCGAAAGGCTTCCCTTCGGCGGATACAGGTAAAGCCCCATTGCGCGCGCCTTGTCGTCCGGCCATTCAATTTCCAGACAGAGCAGCTGTTCCGAAGTATAGCGTTTCGGGATTTTCAGCTCGCAGAAGATTCGGTCGCCCTTGCCGGCCCCTCCCTCGGTGAAGGCAATTCCATCGAGTTCGCCTGTGCGTACTGGTTTTGTCGAAGAAAAGTCAGCGCTGCCGCAGCTCCATACCGGCGGCCCGAGACGGATTTCTTCATCCTCCGGATTGTTTAATTTCATGTCGTCCAGACAGATGTCAAAAAAGCGGGTCGCAGCGCCGCCGGCTGATCTCATTTTCAGCTCCAGAAGATACCGCCCGGGGGACAGAAACTGTTCCGGAAGCCGCAGCGTTTCCATTTTTGCAACGGCAAGATTCTCCCATTTCCGCTCCGCAAGGAGTTTCCCCGCGGAGTCCTTCAAGGAAAGCTCTGCCGAACCGCGGAAGGGAATGCCCATCCACGGCGCCTTCGGATTGTTTCCCCGCAGCGTGCCAAGAGGGGCGATCAGGACTTCAGGGCGGATTTTCCGGTTTGCGGGAAACAGGCTCTGATCCATCCATGCATCCGCCAGCGCATGCGAGGCATACTCCCGGAACACCTCCTCTTCCGTAAGGGGATGCCGGAAAAGCTTTATTTCATCAATTCGTCCCTGAAAGGCGTTTTTCGAACGTTCCGGAGTTCCGAACGTCAGCTTCACAATATCGGAAAAGTCAACTCCGGAAAAGCGTTTCCAGTTCGTCGCGACGCCGTTTACGTAAACAGTCGCCCAGTTGCGTTCCCCCCAGGAAAGCGCAATATGCACCCAGTCGTTTTTCTGAATCTGTTCAAAAGAGGAAACCGCCGTTTTCAGGAGAATCTCCTCGGTCTGTGTCGGAATCCGGAAGGAGAGGCCCTCATACCGGTGAAACCAGGCGAACGGGAACTGTCTGCCGTTTTCCCTCGTCAGGGTGAAAAGATGCTGCACGGCCTGGGCCGCTCCTCCGGAAAACCCGGCCGAATACCAGAAGGAGAGCGTGCCTTTCGATTCGAAGAGTCCCTTCGCGTCAAAAAACGGCGAGGGGTTGCCGGCAAGCTCCAGCGCCCGTCCTGAAACCCCGTCCGCAAAGCGGAGCTCCCGTTCCGTTTCCGCCTTGCGGACAACGCCCGTCGGAGAGACTGCATCTGCGGAAGCGTTGAAATTCCAGGCAAAGGCCTCCTTGTCGTTTCCTCCGGCGGATGCGGCAATCAGAAGAAACGCCGCGACAGAAGTTCGACTGACAAGGCCCATTGCTCACTCTCCGTCTTCCGCAAGAGGAACCACTGTGATGTCCTCGGCTTCGAACAGCCATCCGCTATATGCTCCGAAAGCAATTCCCGAGATCACTGTGTCCGCCTCGAAGGAACCGGCGGACAGCCCGTCAAGATGGACCTCCCAGAAGTCGCCTCCCGTATGGCGGACTTTGAAATCATGCCATTTGCCGTCGGAAACCGGAGTCTTGAAGTTGAAAAGCCATTTGCTGGATTTTCCGAAGATCATCTGAAATCCCTTTTCCCAGAAAATCAGCTGCACGGGCGGAACTCCTTTTTCCGCGGATATGAAGCGGAAATTGAAATGTCCGGGCTTGTCTGTCAGCGGTTCGGCGCGGAACTTGCATTTCAGCTCAAAGGAATCCGTTTTCATTCCGGCAACAGCGGAAACGCCGGAACTCCTGGATCGTTCCGCGCGCACAAGGATTCTCTGAGCGGGAACTTTTCCATCCCATTCCGCCTTTTGAAAAACCGGAACAAAGCCGCCGAACGGAATCAGAAAGATTTTTTTCGGCAGAATATTTCCGGCGAACGCGTAAGAGGCAAGCGGACGGTCGTTCAGGACGGCAAAAACCGTCCCGTTCGGGGAAAGCCCGAGCGTCAGGCGAAAGAATTTCTCTCCGGCGGTCTCCGCGGGATATCCGGCAGTCTGCCAGCCGGGCTGTATCAGAAGCTGCCGACGGTCGAAGCGGAATTTGCCCAGACTTTTCCCGGAAGCATCCGTGAAATCGACAAAAAACCAGCTGGCGATATCCTGCGGGGCAAATTTCCCTTCCAGGCGGAGCGTTCCGCCGCTCCCCGTGTCGGGAACGACATTTTTCTGCGCATTCAGTGTCAGCTCCGCCGCGAATCCCCCGGAGGCAAGCGCGGCAAGAATCAGTGAGAGGAATCTCTTCATGACAAATCAATCTCCTTTTCCGTTTTTATTTTGTCCTCAACTCAGAAAGAGACATTGTCGGGATCAATGCACCATACCCGGATGGAAGCGTTCTTCCGTCCGGCGGGATTGTCGAAATGCCCCATGAAAGCGGAATACATGTAAGCGGCGGCGCCTCCGTTGCAGAGAGAAAAATTGGATCCTCCCCCGTGATGGGTTCCGTAAGTCCGCATGGAGGGTCCCACATGGGTCTCCGTATAACCCTTGCACATTGCGTTTGTCCAGAATGTCCCGTTCCGCTGCATCAGAAGGGCGCTCTGCGCGCCCTCGGGCAGCGCGCTGTTGATATTGCAGGCAAACAGGATGCAGGAGGTGTTTTTTATCTTCGTGATTCGCCTGCCGGCAGGCCAGCGGGTCATGTCCGCGGAGCGGATGGTGTCGCTGGAGTTCAGCGTATAGGACAGGGGGTGGCTGTTCAGATATCGGACGGCGACATCCTGTGCGCAGCGGAACACTTTCGGAGTTTTCAGATACCCGTACAGCATGCTGAACCAGCGGTCGTCTGTATCGTCCGAGCTGAAATAAGTGGTGATCACCGTATCCTGATAATCCCCCATGTACATGCTCTGCGCCACGCCAAGCTGTTTCAGGTTGTTGGAGCAGAATGTGGAACTGGCCATCTGTTTCGCCTTGTTCAGCGCCGGGAGAAGAAGTCCCGCCAGAATCGCGATAACCGCAATGACAACAAGGAGTTCCACCAATGTGAAACGGTCATGGTGCACGGACGCTTTTTTCATTCTTTCTTTCCTCATGTGATTTGGAGCGGACATTTTATAGAAAACGTTTTCTATATTTTAATTATAATCTTTTTTTCTGTAATGTCAATGTCTTTTTCCTGAAAAAACCGTTGATTTGTTGAAAAAAACTCGAAAAGGGATATATTGGGAAAAGGAAAGCAGAAAAATCATACGGGAAACCAGAAATATGACGATCAAGGAAATCGCAAAACTGGCCGGAGTCTCCATCTCCTCGGTCTCGCGTGCGTTTCAGAATCCTCCCTCCCCTTATATTTCGGAAAAGCAGAGAAAACGTATTCTGAAAATATGCGAGGAAATGCACTATTATCCGAACATCAATTCAAGGCGCATGGCCCAGAAAATCACCAATACCGTCGTTCTGATGACACATTATCTGCCGACGATTCCGCAGCCGGACTGCCCCTATTTTCAATATGACTACAATCTGGGACTGATTACCCAGGGAATTCAGTCCGTGCTTGCGCGGAATGCAAAAGGCCTTCAGCTTGTATGGGTCAGCCCTGATTATCTGGCGGAGCGCAAACATCTTGAACTGGTGCGTTCCAAGATGGCGGACGGAATTCTGGTCTGGGGTGCGCTGATGGAGGATGATTTCGTCCGGGAACTTCTTCAGGAGGAGATCCCCGTCATTCAGCTGACGACCGCCGTCGGGGGGACCAGAACCTCCCTTGTGACAGCCGATGAATATGACGGCATGGCGGTGATCACACGCAAAGTCCTGGATGCGGGACATACCCGGATCGCTCTTCTGCGTCCCTCATTGCAGGCCAGCTCCGGCATCCGGCGCTGCCAGGCGGTTCTGGATATCCTGAAATCCCGCGGACTGGAGCCATGCTGGATTTCCGGCGAAGACCGTTACGGATATGAATTCGGATATTCCTCGGCGGAACGGATTCTGCGGGAGGCTCCGGAGACAACCTGCGTCATCGCGCCGAACGACCTGACAGCCTGGGGATGCGTCGCCGCGCTCCGGGATTCGGGACTTCGGGTGCCCGAAGACATTTCCGTCACGGGAGCGGACGGAATCCGCTTCCCCAGCGCGCTGCAGCTGGAATCCTTCTACATGCCGTCTTATGAGATCGGCGTGGCGGGTGCGCTGGAACTGTGCGCACAGATTGCGGGGGAAGCCGTCGAGAAGGCGCAGACGATTCCCGTCACCCCGATCCGCGGAAATTCCATCCTCACGCTCTCTCACTGAAATCTCATCCGCAAGACTGATGCAGAAACCTCTCGTCAGGCTGCCGCCTGAATGCGGGAGAACCGTTTCCCGCGGGAGAATGCAGTTCAGAACCGGGGAATGATGCTCCGCCCCCCTGGAATCCTTTCTGCGGGGAGCGGCACGGGATATGTTTCATCCCGGCACAATCACATCAAAACGGAGGAATGCGCGATCCGGCTCCAGTTCATTGCGGAAGAAGAGTTCATACGACTGCGTTCCGCCGTCCGAGAGTTCGGCGGAGAAAAACGAATAGAACGGTTCTCCCAGGTGCGTTGCATAAATCCCGATGGAATGCCGTCCGGGGGAGAGATACCGCCCGAGATCGATCGGCATGGTCCGGTCGCCGGTGAAAAGGCTTCTGCCTTCTTTTGTCAGGATCGGGAGGAGCTTGCGGAAGGAACCGTCTTTTTCAAATTCAACCACCCAGGAATCATTGTCGTAAAGGTCGACCAGAAGTGAATCCTCGTAACCGAAAATGGTCTGGGGAGGTATTTTGACTGTCAGGAACAGCCGCTCCCAGCACGGCGGAGACGAACGGAGGGCGCGCTGTTCCTCGATTTCCGCAAGC
Source organism: uncultured Victivallales bacterium (assembly GCA_944390795.1). Lineage (GTDB taxonomy): Bacteria > Verrucomicrobiota > Lentisphaeria > Victivallales > UBA1829 > UBA11452. The sequence goes on along the minus strand of CALXRI010000011.1, from coordinate 44,309 downwards.
CACCGGACGCCTTCATGACGCGGAAGCGGATAGGCTTTGAGGTATTCCGTGAAATCCGGCTCCTCCTCCGAAAAATAAAAGCCGCCGCAGCCATACGGCGCCAGTTCCAGCGCAAGCGTTCCGCCGGAAGCGATCTTCTGCGGAACACCAGGGGAATTCCGGTCCGGAGTCAGGCGGTAACATTTTTTCCCGTCAGGCCGGAACGGCGTGCCGGACCAGTCCGGCGCAATGCTGCATTTTTTCGCGACGGAGGAAAAATTGGAGAACAGGCAGAGCGCCCTGCGCCCGTCCTTTGAAATCATCAGGCAGTGCCCGCACTCCGCGTCCGGAGGAAAGATTCCGGCGGAATTCCAGTCGTTGAAGACAAGGAGATCCGTTTCATTCCGGAGCATTCCCCAGAGCTTCCAGAGCGGGCGGAAACAGTGATCGTTGACCCCGGGTTCCCGCGGATGGGCGAGACTGGAGGTGGCGAACTGCGTGCCGAGCGGATTGTGCGGATACTGCCCCGCCGCCGCAAGGAACGGCACCATCCGCTCGGTGGAATACTCCGGAAACGCGGCGGTCCACATGGTCCCCCAGGAGACCGCGGCCATGCTGAAGTACTCGTGCTCGCGCCGACCGCGGATCAGGAGGCCCCGCTCCCCTTCCCCGGAAACATAACCGGTGATGAAATTCATTCCCAGTGCGGAATAGGATGGTCCGGTGTGGGAGAAAAGCACTCCGTCCGGTCCGATCCGTTCGCGCAGTTTCTTCAGATTCATGTAATGGCGACGGAAATGAATGCGGCCGTCAACGTATGTTTCGTCAGGTGCGGAACTGTGCCCGAAGGGTCCGCCGTAATCCATGTAAAGCCCGTCGAAATTCCGCCGGAGAAGGCGGTCAAACCAGGCGCACGAGGTTTCCGTCGCGGAATTTTCGTTTCCGCGGATGTAAAGGGCCAGGCGGATATTGCGTCTGCGGGCCGCGTCCGCAACCGCCCGGAAACGTTCTTCGTCAAACGGCACGCCGTCATTCTGGAGGTCCAGACGCCAGTTTTCATGCAGCACCAGAACCTGACAGGACGCAGCCTCAAGCGCGTCCATGACCGTGTCGGAGGGATAGCGCTCGAAATTGTCAAAATAGTGATACATGGTCATCGGGGGCAGATGACGGGTCCGGGGCGGCGTCTTGATGACCCAGCCCCAGTGATTGCGGAACTGGAACGGAAGATCCGTTTTGCGCGCGTCCGCCGTCTGAAAATTCCATTCCAGCACAGGCGAGGCATTTTTCCATGTGACACGGGTTGCGTTTTCCCCTTTTTTCCCGGAAAGCGTCGTGCCGCCCTCCATGAAAAACTCGGCATACAGCGCCTCGCCGCCTTCTTTGAAGCAGTTGAAGGATACAAGCGGAGCGATTTCACGGAATTCCATATCCTTTCCCCGTTCCAGAAAACGTTTCGGAGACAGATCCTGAATCATGCTTCCGTCAAGTTTCGCAGGACGATGCAGCAGAGCCCAGCGGATGTCATCGAAGCAGGAAAGATCAGCCCCGCAGGAGATTCTGAAATCGCGCAGGGCGAATTCGGAAATCGAGGCGGACAGGAAGAATATCGAGCAGAAGGCCGTCCCGTCCGGATGGAACTCATACTCGAAACAGCCATGAAACTCCCCCGCATCTTTGCCGGACTGATCCTGAAAGGCCAGCTTGCGGAAGGATACATGAACCGTGCCGTCCGATTCAGATATGACGGGCGGCTCCGCAATGGAAGGGGTGATCTCCCGTCCGTCGGAAATCTTCATGCTGAATGCGGTCCCCTCCGCGGAAAGAACCGGCAGCTCCCCGCCGTCAAAGGCGGCGACGGAAACGCGTTCCGGAAGCGGACCGTGTTTGGCATCGAATACGATTTTCTGATTTCCCGAGCGGACAACCCATTTTTCACGCAGCATGGCACACCCTTTCCTCTTTTCATTTCCGGTATACTACCACAAAAAAGCGTTTCTGCAATTTCGGGGAGATGTAAAAATCCGTCTTTGACATGTATTCTGCCACATGCCGGCGACTCGGTTCTACCGAAAAAAAAGCCCCGCGGGCCGGATGCGCGCAGGGCTTGAAAAACACTTGGCGGAAGGGCGTTTATCCTTTGACGCCGCCGAGCATGATTCCCTTGACAAGCTGCTTCTGCATGAACAGGAAGATCAGAATCATCGGAATGACGCTCATTGTGACAGCGGCCATCAGAAGATTGGTCTGCTGCCCCTGTGAAGAGTCGAAGGCGAGCATGCCGATCGGAAGCGTGTAGAGTTCCGGCGACTTGATCATGACCAGAGGCCAGAACATGGAGTTGTAGTTGCCGATGAAGGTGAAGATTGTCAGTGTCACAATCGCCGGACGGGCAAGCGGCAGAATCACCGTCCAGTAAAGCTGCCACTTGCTGGCGCCGTCAATTTCGGCCGCCTCGTCCAGCGAACTGGGAATGTTCATCATGAACTGCCGGATCAGAAAGGTTCCGAACGCGGAAAAGGCGGAGGGAAGAATCAGCCCCTGAAGCGTATTGACCAGCCCGAGTGAAATCATGTTCTGATAATTCGGGATCATCATCACGAGGGAAGGCAGCATCATGGTCGCCAGATAAAGCAGAAATACCATGTCGCGTCCCTTCCATTTGAGTCGCGAGAAACTGAAGGCGGCAAGACTGCTGGTGAAGACCTGAAGAAAAGTCACCCACCCCGCCACCAGAATGCTGTTCCAGTACCAGCGTCCGAACTGCACGCCTTTCATCGTGAAGACGTCACGGTAGTTTTCCCATTGGAACACGGTCGGAATCCAGGATTCCAGACCGATCTCCTGCAGTTTTTTCAAGCTTGCCAGCACCATCCATGTGAAGGGAAGCACCATCGCCGTCGCGACGAGGGCGAGCACCACGTGAACCAGCAGTAATCTGAAGCCGTCGAAAGAGAATTTCATATTGCCAACCTTCCTGTCCTTAATCGTTCGTATACCGGTTGCCGAATTTCCAGTTGAAGAGCGTCACGCAGAACACCAGGATGAAGAGCGTCCAGGCGACCGCCGAGGCATAGCCGAGTCTTCCGCTGTTGAAGCCCTCGGAGTAAATGTAATACGCAAGCGTCGTGGTCGATCCGGCGGGACCGCCCTGGGTCATTGTCCGCGCGGTTTCGAATCCGCCCTGAAGTCCGCCCATGATCGACATGACGAGAATGAAGAAGGTCACGTTGGAGAGCTGCGGCCACGTCACATTCCAGAAACGCTGGAAGGGCGAGGCTCCGTCGATGTCCGCCGCCTCGTAAAGCTCCTGCGAGATTCCGGAAAGTCCGGCCAGGTAAAGCAGCATGTTGTTCGAGCCGATCGCGGCCCAGAAGCCCATGATCATCAGGGACGGCTTCGCCCAGTAGTAGTCGGAAATCCACTTCGGCGCGGTCAGACCGTCGCCGGAAGCCATGGTGGGAAGCGCGAGAATGACATTGGAAAGCCCGAGACAGATGAACAGTCCGACCATCACCATGCCGTCGAGAACAATGGCATTCGACATGCCGCAGTCGCAGACGCACCTGTAATCTCTTCCTGTCAGAAACATCAGCAAAGAGAAAAGCACGCCGAGCGTGACAAGCGAAAGTCCCAGCGCCCCGCCCCAGGGAATGCGGCTCCAGAGCTGGCAGCAGACCAGCGGGATGGAAAGCAGCGCCAGCGCGATGCAGTAGCTCAGGGAACCGGTTTCCCCGTTCTTCCAGCTGGAAATGAGGCGGAATACGACATACGCATAAATTATGCCCATAAGCACGATCAGAAGAGCTCCCCCGAAATGCGCCGTCTCAAGTGACATGGAGCCAGCCAGTGGAGAAATCCGGTCCAGCACGGGCTGGAGCACATTGTTGATCGGGCCGTTTTCAGGACTGTATAGCTTTTTCCAGAGAATGTAGGTGGCAACGCCCGCTGTGAAGCTCGGGAAATAGAACAGCGTCCGGTAAACCGTCTGTCCGCCGATGCTGCCGAGCACGAGAATCGTCCCGACGATTCCGCAGACGAGAAGCGTCATCGCCGTGGAACCCGCCCCGGCGAGAATCAGCATGGAGCAGGAGACAATCAGGATCACCGTCACGATCACGATCCCGTAGACGCGCCGCATTCTGCTGCAGCGGAAATCGTTGTTCAGCATCAGCGCCGCGCAGAGGCTGCCCGCAATCCCGAAGGGAATGCCCAGCATCAGGAACAGCGTATTGCCGAGATAGGTCATGAAATCCGGGTCGGTGAACAGCTTTCTGAAGTTCGCGAATCCGACGGAACGGAGCTCCTGATTCTGGAACATGTTGTGCATTTCAAGATTCCAGTCCGTGAACGCCATGAAAAGACTGATGGCAAGAGGAATTGTCGTAAAAGCCAGAAAGCCGACAATATTGGGCAGCAGAAACGCGATTCCAGTGGAAATTTCGCGAATGTCGCGGCGTGTCAGTTTCAACATGATTATTCGGCTCCTTTCAGCATCCCGAGGTGCGTATAATACTTTCTGTGGAAGGGATTCTTAATCCAGTTTTCCGGAATTTTCTCACCGGAAACGATTTTGCCGCGGCGGAATTTCCAAGTGTTTTTGACGGCATCGATCTTATGCTGCAAATCAATGTCGCGACGATAGAGTTCTGCAAGTTTGTCATTGGCGGCGACGCTCTCTGCAATGCCGCGGTTCACTCGCTCCACAGCTTCGTCCACCGCCTCCTTTGCCGTGGCGCGCCCCGCCAGGAGTTTGCTCAGGGCAAAGCCGAACCAGTTCGTGCCGGTTGTTCTGTAATAGGGCGTCTGAGGAGCCGGCAGAGCGTAAGTCATTGCATATTCCAGCTCCTTGGCATGGATGTTCCCCTCGTTCGGATAGTCCTTCGGCGTCAGATAATCGGGATTGCCGATCGCATATTTCGGATTCGGCGGCAAACCGTCCGCATACTTGATGATATAGTCGTTGTATTCCTTGCTGGCCAGAAACTCCATGAAGTATTTCGCCATGTCGTATTTTCTGCTTCCCGCATAGATCCCCGTGGAGCGGGCGCTGATCAGGGCATTTTTGAAAGGCCCCTGCGGAAACAGCGTCATGGACATCGGGAAACGTTCATTTTCCGCCAGTTCGCGGAATCGGACAAGAGACCAGCGCCCGGCGATGATCGCGGCGTAGTTGCCGTTGATGAAATGAGAAAACGCCGCGCCGCCGAACCCGGACTCCGTGTCGTTCGAAGCGACTTCCGCGGCCGTCGGGAGGATCTTGTCCACATAGGTCCATTTGTAAAGCAGTTCGTAGGCGTTGTAAAAACGATCATCATTCGCAACGCACTTTGTCAGTGTCTCGTTGTAGGTGTCAATTCCGTAACTTCGGACGTAGATCGTGATGAAGGTTCCGCCGAGCGATTCCGCGGAAAGGGAAAAGAAAATCGTCCGCCGCGCATTGCCCTGATTGGTTCTCTTCATGAATTCCTTGGAATAACGTTCAAAATCCTCCGGCGTCCAGGTTTCCCGGGGAACACGCATTCCGTAACGTTTCAAGGTGTCTTCGTTGAAAATGAAGCTGGATACGGCAACATTGCAGGGATATCCGTACTGTTCTCCCTCATAACCGAGAAGCGCTTCCATGTTCGGATAGGTTTTGCTCAGGTCGAATCCCTGCTTTTTCGCATCCGCGCCGAGCGGTTTGAGCAGTCCCATCGCAGCGAAAATCGGCACATTCAAATGATCAATGAGATCGCCGGCCACCCCGGAAACAGCCTGAATGATGGTGCTCTGGTTATTGGCCGCGCTCAGCTTGACGCCGAACGGGGGCAGATCCTTCCGCTTCACCAGTTCGGGATGCTTCTCCCCGAGCCATTTTTCAAACAGTTCCGTCTGTTCGAACCGCTGGGGATTCGAGTCGCTCATCCATTCCACCTGAGGGTATCTCTCCATGGTTTCCGGACGAAACAGGTAAGTTGCCGCTGATGCGATGATGAGCAGCACCAGACTTGCGATCAGAGCTTTATTCATGTGATATTGCCTCCCAATTGCTTCTTGCCGCAGAAGCTCCCGGAATGAAACGGACGTTTCACAGCTGCAGCGAGCCGGGAACATCCCGGCATGTGTGCGATGCGAAACGAAGCTCCGCTTTTTCCGGATCCTTCTGCTCACCCAAATTGTCCCCGGCCCGATGGGACATCCGATCTGTATCAGTTGCCTTCACCGCATCGGAAAAAACGGAAAAACGCATAAAAACACACGGTTTCGTCGCGTGATGCGATAAGGCGGCGCTCTTTCAACCGGAACCGGTTCCAGCGGTTTCTGAATCCGCACTGCAGTTCCGTTCCACTGCCGAGGGACATGCGCTGTTTTCTCACGGGGACGCGTTTTCCAGCATAAACGGCATCCGCAGCTCCGGTTCGGCAAATGTTGAAAAATGGAAGACCGCCTTCCCTTGCGCTTTCTTTTCCGGCTTGATCCGCCGGAGGCAACTTCCATGGGAAGTAACTATACCCGTTTTTTATTTTTTTTCAATCGGAAAAAAGATTTTATTGGAAGCAAATTCCGAGTCTCAACGATGAGAGATCCCCCCGGCGTCTCCGGAGCTTCCGGAAATCCGTGGGGGGGGAAAAAAAAGAGTGGTCAGGCGTCTGCGGAGGCGGAGCGCCGTCCCCGAAGGAAAACAGTTTTCATAAAAGCCTGAACGGGCGTGTGAAAAAAGTGAGCCTGCCCTGTGCGGAGCACGCGGAATATCGGGAATTTCGCCTGCGCGTCCGGCTGTCCCGGGCGTCTCTTCTCCCGGCGGAGATTCTTCCTGTAAAAGCGAACCGGATCCGTTCAACGGAACCTTTCCAGTCTTGCGGGATCACAACTTCGGATGAGTTTATCGTCCGCAGCTCCGAAGAAACGCCGCTTCAGGTTGCGGAGAGATTTTCTTCGATCAGCTCCAGAACGCGGGGTTCCGGCATGGAAATGCGGAGAGCTTCAGGATGCTGTGTGCGGAACCAGGTGTTCTGACGGCGGGCGAACTGCCAGGTCGCCGTCGCAATGCGCTCCTGCAGTTCCCCGCGGTCGAATTTTCCGTTCAGGCAGTCGCCGATCTGCCGGTAGCCGAGCGCCTGCCACGCTGTCGGAGCGTCATGCAGTCCCTCCCGGAGAAAATGTTCCGCCTCCTCAATCCAGCCGGAAGCAAGCATCTCCCCGCAGCGGCGGCGGATCCGTTCCCGGAGAACAGCATTGTCCCAGACGAGCACGAACGAACGGGCATCCGGTCTGCATTCCGGTTTTTTCCATGTTATCTGGAGATCCGTCATCTGAGTTCCGGTCAGAAGCAGGACTTCATATGCGCGGATCAGTTTTCTCCGATGGTTGTGAAAACGTTCATAATCCAGCGGCGCTTTCTCGCGCATGATTCTCTGCAGTTCGGGGAAATGCGTTTCGCTGTCAAATGTTTCATCCAGTTCCCTGCGCAGCGATTCCGAAGCGGGAAGCGGATCCAGTCCGTAGAGAAGCGCACGCAGGTAGAGCCCGGTCCCGCCGGCAACGATCGGAAAGCGTCCCCGGGACCGGATGTCGGCAATGCACTTCTCCGCATCGGCACAGAAACGGTAGACGTCATATTTTTCCGAGATGTCCGCGATGTCGATCAAATGGTGCGGCACGCCGCGGCGTTCTTTTCGGGAAGGCTTTGCGGTTCCCCTGTCAAGTCCCCGGTAGATCTGCATGGAGTCGGCGGATACGACTTCTCCGTTCAGACGGAGCGCAAGACGGACCGCCAGATCGGTCTTTCCGGACGCGGTCGCTCCCATCAGGACGGGGAAAGGCGCGGAATCACTTCTGAATCTGGACATAGGAGGAATCGGAAGGCGTTTTCTTTTTTTCAGGTCTCAGAATCGTGGAGAGAATGAAGAGGAACACCCCGACGCAGATGCAGGAATCCGCGACGTTGAACGAGGGATACTGGTAGCGTCCGAACAGAAACTGCAGAAAATCGACGACTTCTCCGCGGAAGATGCGGTCGATGGAATTTCCGAGAATCCCGGAAACGATCAGCCCGATCGCATAGATGCGCTCCGGCCAGCCGTCGGTCAGAGTGCGGATGAAACAGATGACGGCGATCAGAACGGCGCAGGAAATCAGGAGAAGCAGCCAGCCGTGCCCCGCCAGAATCCCCCATGCCGCGCCGGTATTGGTGATGTAGGTCAGATTGAAAAAATCAGGTATGACAGGAATCCGCTCGCCGAAACGGATGTATTTGACGACGGCTGCTTTCGAGATCTGATCCAGAGCAAGGAAAAACAATGCGAGAAGCAGCGGGACGACCGGGAATCCGGTCTCCTTCTCCGTCCCGCCTTCCAGTCTTTTCTTCTGCAGAAAACTCATTCGCAGCCACGTGTCCGCTTATCTGTGATACCGGGAGTCTTCCATTTCCTCGCGCTTGGACTTGCATTTCGTGCAGTATCTCGCGTAAGGTTTGGCTTCCAGACGTTCCCGGGGAATGATTGCGCCGCAGTCAAGGCACACTCCGTATTCGGAATCCTCAATGCGCTGAAGCGCCTCGTCGATCATTTCCAGGACATCCACTTCATCGGTCAGGAGTCCGAGTTCGAAATCATGACGGAAATTGTCACTGCCGAGGTCCGCCATATGGGTTGCCATGCCGGCGCGTTCCCCTGCGGAATCCTTTCGGGAGGAAAGCGCTTCGTCCACATGGACCTGAATCTGTTCGCCGAAGGATGCGCGGGCATGCATCAGCAGGTCGCGGTAGAATTTTTTGTCCGCTTTGCTGAGCTTCAGTTTCCGGACGGGATGATCCGCCTCGTTCCGCTGCTCGGGGAGCTGCTTTTTCGCGACTGTTTTCGGCGTGCTCTTTTTTGCGGGGGGGTTGGCGACGGCAGCCTTCTTCGCCGGCGCCTTCGCCGACGCGGACTTCACAGCCTTCTTCGCCGACGCGGACTCCGCGGCAGTCTTTCCGGTTTTCGCGGAAACGGGTTTCGCAGCTTTCTTCGCCGGCGCCTTCGCCGACGCGGACTTTGTTATTTCTTGAATCTGCTTTTTCATATCTGCTCCCTCAGTAATTAGTCTTCCGAACGATGGATATGCTGACCTAAACCATAATTATATCACGCTTTCTGCGAATATGCAAGATTTTTTCTCATTCAAATGCCATAAATCTTGAAATATTCGACGCGGAAGGCTTGCAGGAAAGACATTTCCGCGCTAGATTGCGCTATCAGCAAAAGCATCATACACGGAGGAATGATTATGCTCAGAATTGCAAACGGACAGACAATCCTTTTCACCGGAGACAGCGTCACGGACTGCGGGCGCTCCGCCAGCGGAAGCATCAACTGTCTCGGCCACGGATATCCGATCTTCATTGCCGCGCTCCTCGGCGCCGACATGCCGGAACTGGAACTGACCTTCCTCAACACAGGCATTTCCGGCAACCGGATCCGCGATCTCAGAAACCGCTGGCAGCCCGATGTCATCGACCATAAGCCGCACATCGTCTCCATTCTGATCGGCATCAACGACGTGTGGCGCCGCTACGACAGCGACAGCCCCACGCCGGCGGAGCTCTTCGAACGCGATTACAGGTTCATTCTGGAAAAAACCCGCAGGGAGCTTCCCGGCGTGCAGATCGTCATGATGGAGCCGTTCCTTCTTCCGATCCCCGAAGACCGCCGCATGTGGCGCGCGGATCTGGATGTGAAGATTCAGACCGTCCGCAATCTTGCGGAGGAATTTGCCGACGCATTCATTCCGCTTGACGGACTTTTCGCGGCCGCGGCCTGCAAACGCGAAAAGTCGTTCTGGGCCCCCGACGGCGTGCATCCCGCTGCGCCCGGTCACGCGCTCATCGCGGAAAACTGGATCGACGCCGCAGGACTCTGATCCAGCACATGGTTGATCTGCACACACACAGCGCGGCCTCCGACGGTTCCGACACCCCCTCGGAGCTGGTTGCGCTCGCCGCCGGAACCGGACTGGCCGGAATCGCCCTGACCGACCATGACACCGTCTCCGGCATTCCTGAATTCCTCGAGGCCGCAGCGGGAAAGTCAATCCGCGCCGTCCCCGGACTGGAAATCTCATCGACGCTCTTCAACCGGGAAATTCATATTCTCGGGCTTTTCATCGACCACGCATCGGAAAAACTCGCGGATTTTCTGAAGGAGGCGCGGAAAAACCGCAATGCGCGCAACACGCTGATTCTTCAGAAGCTGAACGCCATGCATTATGAAATCACGCAGAGAGAGCTGGACGAATGCGCGGGAGGAGAGAGTGTCGGACGTCCCCATTTTGCGAAAATTCTTGTGGAGAAAGGTTATTTTCAGACGCCGCAGGAAGTTTTCGACCGCTGCCTCAAGCGCGGGGGACGCGCCTATGTGCCGCGCGTCCTTCCCTCCCCCCGGGAAAGCATCGGCGCAATTCACGAGGCGGGCGGACTGGCAATCTGGGCGCATCCCGTTTACCGCGCATCGGGCGGGCGGGCCTTTGTCCGGAAGTATCTCAGGCGTCTCATCGGACACGGACTGGACGGACTCGAGGCATATTATTCCCTCTATTCCGTCGCGCAGCATTCCATGCTTCTGGAAGTTTCCGCGGAACACGGCATCCTGATCTCCGGCGGGAGCGATTATCACGGCATCAACCAGAAATCCATCCGTCTGGGAACGGGCGGGGGCTCCCTCGCCGTTCCGGACGAGGTGCTGGACCGTCTGGAAGAGGCATGGCGGGCCCGGCGATGATTCCCTTCACCGACGCGCATACGCACAGGGATCCGCATGATCCCGGCATTCTCGCACTGCGGAATCTCGACTCGCCGCAAGAGCTGCCGGCGCCGCCTTGTCCAGGCATTCTCCTGTCCGCGGGCATTCATCCGCGCGATATCGGGAAATACGACCTTGAAACATTGGAAGCCTGCCTTGACACCCATTGCTGCGCAGCGGTGGGGGAGTGCGGGCTGGACCGCACCGCGGAGGCTGATTTCGCCTGTCAGGAAGCTTGTTTTCTCCGTCATGCGGAACTGGCGGATGCCCGTTCTCTGCCGCTGGTGATCCACTGCGTGCGCGCATATCCCGAAATCATCCGTCTGAAAAAACGCTGGAAAAACACGGTTCCCTGGATCATCCATGGATTCCGGGGAAATGCGGAGACCGCGCGGGAACTGCTGAAACACGGATTTGCGCTTTCGCTTTCGCCGGTCTGGCTCCGTCATGCGGAGACGCTGCATCCGGAGATTGCCGAGGCGGGATTTCTTCTGGAAACGGATGACGGGGAAGAGAGCCTGCCGGAACTTTACGAACGCGCGGCCCGTCTCGCCGGAACCGCGCCGGATGAGCTGAGGGAACGCATTCATAAAATCTTCACAGGAATTTTTCAGCATGAATGAGATGGAAAAGATTCCGGACTGGCAGAACCGGACCGCCCTTCTTCTCGGAGAGGAGAATCTGAATAAACTTCGCGCCGCGCATGTATTCGTTGCCGGTCTGGGCGGAGTCGGCGGAATCGCCGCGGAGCTGATCTGCCGCGCCGGTGTGGGCCATATGACAATCGCGGACGGAGATCTGATCGAGGACAGCAATCGCAACCGTCAGCTTGTCGCTCTGCGCAGCACTGCGGGCAAAGCGAAGGCGGAAGTGCTCGGCGCCCGGCTCCTTGACATCAATCCGGAACTCAAGCTTACGGTTCTGAACGAATATCTGCGTGACGACCGTCTCTTCGAAGCGCTCGGCGCGGAACCGTATGACTGCGTTCTGGACGCGATCGACACTCTTTCGCCGAAATTCTATCTTACGGTCTACTGCGTGGAGCACGGGATTCCTCTGGTCAGCTGCATGGGATCCGGCGCACGCCTGGACCCGGAGGCAGTCCGATGCACGGACATTTCGGAAACGCGCAACTGCACGCTTGCGCGCGCGATGCGCAAACGGCTCCACCGGCACGGGATTTACCGCGGCGTCACGGTGATCTGCTCGCAGGAAGCGCCGGCCGGACATGCGGTGATCGCCTCGGAAGGACTGACGAACAAACGTTCCGTCACGGGAACCATTTCCTACATGCCCGCCGTCTTCGGCTGCCACTGTGCCGCGGCGGTGATCCGCAAACTCACATCCGCCTGACGCCTTTCATCACTTTTCCTCCGTCCGGATTTTTTCCGCAGGTCCGCATGGAGCGACAGGAAGGAAACGCCGGCGGCGAACGGAAAAATTTCAGAAAAAAAATCAAAGAGAGGGTTGACAAAAGAGGGGAAAACGCTATAATTTAAAGAAACAATAAGAAACAACAAGAAACAAGAGCGAAAACAGTGAGAAAACTGAACGCGAATCCGATGAAGCGCCAGAAAATACTGGAGGCGATTACCGAGAATATCTCAAACGGGGAACTTGCTCCCGGGGAGCGCATCATTCCGCTCAGGGATCTGGCAAAACAGTTCTCCGTCAGTCCCTCCGTTGCCTATCGCGCCCTGAAAGACCTGGAAACGGAAGGCTTTCTGGAATGCCGGGGCACGCAGGGATTTTACGTCAGGGAACAGAAAGAAACCAATGGGACATGCGCTCCGGAGGAAAAGAAGCGCAAGCGCAGGGACGGACGGGTCTTCCTCTCCTGCACCTGTCACTCCGATCTGACCTGGAAATATCCTTACGCGGCATATGCGGAAATCCGGGAAAAGCAGTTCGACCGGATGGCCGAATTCTTCCGGCGGAACGAAACCTTTCAGGTCCATGTGGAGCAGGCGGAACCGCTCAGGATCTATTTTGAAAAACGCCCGGAAATGCTCCCGCTTTTCCGGAAAATGGCCGAGACGGGCCGCCTGACACTGACAGGCGGCAGCCTGATTCCGGATCTGAACCTCTGCTCCGGAGAACTTCTGGTCCGCAATCTCCAGGACGGGCGGAGATACTTTGAGGAAACATTCGGAATCTCCCCGTGGATCGCCAATGAATCGGACGCCTTCGGCATGTGCGCGCAGCTGCCTCAGGTTCTGGTCAAATCCGGTTATCGCGCCCTGATCCCGGGCAGACTGGGCAACCGCCCGGCCGATCTGAGCGGCAATATGGCGTTCCGCTGGGAAGGAATCGACGGAAGCTGCATCACGGTAACGCCCGCAACCGCGGAGATCAATCATGCCGGATATGCCACGAATGTGCCGGTCATCCGGAGTGAGGCGTCAACCCTCCGCGAATCCATGCTGAAAATCCGCGCCAGCGAATATCCGGACGATCTCTTTGTCAGCTACTGCTGCGAGGAGAATCTCTTTCATGAATCGCTCTTCTTCCAGATGGAAGCTGTAAACAGGACGGAAGGACGCCATCTCCTCCGGTTCGGCTCCGTCGCAGACTTCTGCATGCGCATTGATCCGGAGAATCTTCCGGAATTCCACGGGGAGTTCAACCCCTTTTTCACCGGATGCTACACAACCAGAATCGGAATCAAGCAGACTCTGCGGAAGGCGGAGAACCTGCTCTTCGCAGCGGAAATGGCCGGCTGCGCATTCGAAAGAACCATATCCTCCGCCCCCTGGCGCCTCCTGCAGGAGGCCTCCTTTCACGATGCCGTGTGCGGCTGCCATACGGATGCCGCCTCGGAAGATGTCACACGGAAACTGACGAAGTGCATTGCTCTCACGGAACAGGAACTGACGGACATGCCCCCGGCAAGGCCGGACACTCTTCTGGCGCTCAATCCGGACAGTTCCTCCGGCCCTGCAATCCTGGCGTATCGTTCCGATGAGGAGCTGATCCCGGATGACGTTCCGGTGCAGTCCGATGGAGAATGTCTCTGTTTCACGGCGGAACTTCCCGGCTGCGGAGCCAGAAGTTTCCGGATGAAAAAAGGCAGACCCGCTCCGCCGCGCCCCGCGCCGGCGACCTTCAGCACAAAATTCTTCGACGTCGATTTCCGTTCACCGTATCCGAAAATCTTCTGCCGGACCTTCGGGCGCGCGCTGTCCGCGGAAGACGGATTCGGAGAAATTCTTTTCCGCGAAGACACGGGCTCCATGTGGGACGAGGCGTTTCTCCTGGAACCCTATGGACGCGCCTTCCAGCATGAAGAGGTGGAGAGCATCACCGTCGGCGACGTTTTCTTTGAGGCGGTCGTCTCCGGACATTGCCTGCCGTGTGCGGGAATCGACGGGGCGACGGATCCATACTGGAGCGGCTTTTCCTCGCTCTCCTTCCGCAGGGAATACCGCTTCTATCATGAACTGGACTACTTTACGCTCCGCGTCTTCCTGACATGGAGCGGCTGCAACACGAAAATCGCGGTCCGTTTCCCAGTGAATGTCGATCCTTTCCGGGCGTCCGCCCTGTATGACATACCGTTCGGCAGCATGGAGCGAAAACCCTATTACGAGGTGCCGGAGCAGTATGCGTCCACCATGCGTCCGCTCAACAGCTATGCCCATGCCCGTTCCGGAGACTGGCCGGCGCTGCACTGGGTGGACTACAGTGATGACTCCTTCGGCGTCGCCATGGCCAACAGCGGAACTCCGGCGCATCAGCTTGCGGCGGGAGCCATTCAGACCGCGCTTCTGCGCAGCGGAACCAGAATCGAAGACGGCCGCATGCGTCCGGATCCGGGCGCATGGGACAACGGGGCGCACGTCTATGAGTTCGCCTTTGCGCCGCATGCGCCGTTTCAGACGGAAACGGCTCTGAAGCTCGGACGGAGACTGAACCGGAAACCGCTCGTTTTCCCGCATCGGGACACTCCGGACGGCAGGCCATTCTCTCTTCCGGAATTCAACAGGGACAACCTTGTCGTCTCTTCGCTGCGGCGTCGGGAGGACGGCTCATGGATTCTGAGGGCCTATGAAGCGCTCGGCAGAAATACGGCGGCTTTCCTGCAGATTCCTCCCGGCGTCACCGGAATATTCGAATCGGATCTTCAGGAAAGAAAATGGCATCATCTGAATCCGGAAAATGTCGTATTCGCGCCATTTGAAATAAAAACTCTCCTGCTGCGCAGGAAATGACGGGGAAAGGAACGCATTATGCCGATGTGGAAGAAAATGAATTTTACGTTGATAGAGCTTCTTGTTGTAATAGCGATCATCGCCATTCTCGCCGCCCTGCTGCTGCCCGCTCTGAGCAATGCGAAAAGGACGGCAAAAACAGTTCAGTGCAAAAGCAACATGAAACAGTTCGGCGTATTGTGCGCCCAGTATTGTCTGGACAACTCGGATTTCACGCCGCCCAACCTTGACCCCGGCCGGAAATTCCACGACGGCAACGGCACGCAGGATTACGCCTGGTTTGAGTATCTGAACGACATCATCTCTCCTTCCGAGGGAAATTTCAACGAATCGACGGGAAGCGTTCTTAAAAAGAATTCTGTGCATCACCTCATGATGGCGAAAAGCATCGGGGAGAATGCGGGACGTCCCGCCGCGATTTTCGTCTGTCCGGAAGCGCTTGCGGTCAACAGTGCGGAATACAAATACTGCTATATCGCCAATGCCACAAATGACTACCGCTATGCGCAGGACCGTTTCTGCAACGCCTTCATGAACACAAACCTGTGGACGAAAATCAAATTATCCGGGATTCGGTTTCCCTCACGGCTGGCCGCATTCGGAGAAGGCAGCGAAAGTCCGACCGCACGGAATCAGTTTCATCTGTCCAACATCAACTACTACCGTTTTTCCCATAACCGCCGGATGAACGTGACGTATGCCGACGGTCATGTGGATATCGTTTCCTATGCGGGAATGGCGTATAAACTCGCAGTCAGGACCGCAAACCCCGCCGAGGGAGAATTTTTCCTGAACACCCGCTGAAAGTCACATTCCAGTCCGAAACGGAATCCTGAACATATGAACGCATGAATATAAACACAGAAAAAGGAGAAAACAGAAATGAAATTTGCCGGACTGCTGTCATTGCTTGCCGCCACAAGCTGCCTCGCCGCACAGGAATACGGAGTTTCCGTGGAAAAAGACGGTTCCGTCAGGGAAAATTGCGTTTCCTTCTGGGAACGCGCCAACGGCCGGGAGGGAAAATATTCGATTCTCTCCGCCGGGGATCGGAAAGGACTGACTTCCACCGGCGTCATTTACGTCAAGGTCGACGACAAGCTGGATGCCTCCCTTCGGGCGGAAGGAACGGAAGTTGCCGTTGAAATCGTCTATTACGACGGCGCGCCGGGTTCCTTCAACGTTTTTTACGATTCCACGGATCCGGCTATTCTGCGCATCAGGACACAGCCCGGCGCATGGAAAGTTCCGGAAGGGGGGAAAGTCACGCTGAAGGGTGACGGACAATGGAAAAGCGTCGTCCTGCCCTTGCCCATGTTCAATTTCCGGAGCAACCGGCTCAATGGAGCTGATCTGCGGATTGATTTCGTCGGAAAGGCGAAAAGCGCAGCCGCCATTGCCGCCGTGAAACTGAAAAAGCAGACTCCTTCCGCCGCCAAATAACCGCCTTCGGAAGACAAGGGAAAGACAAGCAGATGAAAAAGATATTCTGGGTGTCAGCAGCGCTGGCGGTCTGCCTCTCCGGACACGCCGCGGACTGCGGAGTTTCGCTGAAGCCGGACGGCGAAGCCGAAGAAAACGGCATGTCATTCTGGGAACGTGCAGGTGGAAAAGAGGGTAAATACTCCATAATAAGCGCAGGAGGGAAGAAAGGACTGACTTCCAGCGGCGTCATTTACGTCAAGGTCGACGACAAGCTGGATGAAGCACTCCTTCCGCCGGCGGCAAGGGCGGACTCCATGTTTGCGCTGGAAATCGTCTATTACGACGGCGCACCCGGATCGTTTCATCTCTATTACGACTCCTCCGACGCCACCTGCCGGAGGATCAAAACACAGCCCGGCGCATGGCGGACCCCCGACTGCGGAAAGATTCCGCTGAACGGAGACCGGCAATGGAAAACCCTTCTGCTTCCCCTGCCCTATGCGGATTTCAAAAGCAACCGGCTCAACGGAGGGGATCTGCGCCTTGATCTTCACAATGGAGCGGTGAACCACTTCGCGATCGGTTCGCTCCGGGTGAAAGTCATCCCGGCGCTGAAACGGGAGAGTCCGCCGGCGAAACGGGATCTGCGGGTCGAGAAAGCGGAACATCTGCATGCCTATTCCTACGGCGCTCGCCATCGCGGGTTCTTTGTGCAGGAGGGAGCCGGTCCGCTGGTCATGGAGGCGGAACATGCGGCCGAAGTGACGGGAAACAACGGAAATCCGGTAATGAAAACGGACGGCGCATCCGGCGGAGCCGTCCTCCGCTACGTGGAATCGGCGAAATGGAATTTTGAGATCCGGACGCCGGGACGCTACCGGATCTGGCTGCGCTCGTTCTTTCCGCATTCCGGAGCATGGAACCACTCCGAGTCCCTGGGAAAAGAGGGCGGATACGTCGTCGACGGAACGCTCGGACCAGCGGACGGCTGGCAATGGATTCGCGGCATCGCGGCGGATCTGAACACGGGAAAACACTCCTTCTCGCTGAATTACATGGGCGGCGCGCGCCTCGATCAGATTGCGCTCATACCGGAAAAGAGCGGGAAGCCGGCGAGCGCCATGCTTCCCGTTTCCCCGTCCGGAGGACCACAACAGGCAAAAGTGACATCCGCGGAGGTGCGCCCCTTCCATGTGAAACAATGGAAACGCGTGACGTTCGACATCCTGAACGCCGCAGCCGCCAATGTCCTCTACAGCACGGACGGCGGAAAAAGCTGGAAGAAACTGCCTCCCGGCGGCGATCTGTCGGCAGTTCCCTGCCGGGGCGACGGTTCCGACCGCATCCGTTTTCAGGTCGCGGTGAACGGAATTGCCGGAAAAACGCCGCTCTTCAACGGCGGCGCACTGGAATATCTTCCGGGAAGCGGCAGTGTCAAGGTATTGGAAAACGGCGCCGCAAGGATTGAATTCGACGGGATCCGGGTGAGAAGGATCGTGGATAAAAAACGCGGAAGCCAGGTTCTCCGGAGTTCCGCGGTGAGCGCGCCGCTGGCGGAACTCACGGTAAAGAAAGCGGGAGACGCGCCGGCGGAGCCGGTCGATCTGCTGAATGCCGCATTCGAAGGAATGCAAAGCGGCGGCACGAGGGAAGAGCCCGAATTGCACTTTCAATATTCATTTCCCAGCGGAATCCGTTTTTCTCCGAAGGTGCGTCTGCGGAAAGACGGACAGTCCGAATGGACGGCTTCGATCGAGACGCCTCCGGGACTGGAAGTCTGCGAACTGGCATACCCGGTTTTTCACGGAGTCGCCCTCGGCGCGGATCCGTCCGACGATCTGACATTCTGCGCGGAGACCTGGCGCCAGATCTGGCGCAACGCCTACCGGAGAAAAGGCGGAAAAATGCCGACATCCGTCCGGTTCATGGCGATGTGGGATGCGAAGCAGGGCGTCTATCTGGGCATCGAGGACCCGCGTTTCGACGACTGGTATTTCCACCGGAGTTCCGACGGCAACGGAGGGGCGATGATGGGCGTCACCCTGCGCATGCTGGCAAAAGGCGCCTCCCGCTGGGAGAGCGGCGTCTGCCGTCTCGCCCTTGTGGACGGAGGCAGCTGGATTCCCGCGGCCGACATCGCGCGCAGCTACAATTGCGCCAGCCTGAAACAGCCGGACATCCATCCCTGCGTCAAATGGCTGGCCGACGGCTGGATTTATCCCGACTCCAACCGCTACCCATGGACAGGCTGGGACGTGCTGAACTCCATGGACTGGGATCAGTACAGCGGAAGAAGCTTCACGGAGAAGGGATATTGCTCGGATATTCCATTTTCCGCGGTGAACCGCCAGATGCTGGACGGAGCCGACGCGGCCTACTGCGGCGTCTACCCGTATCCCTGCCTGGTATGGGGAAGCGTCCGGGAATTCCAGGAAAAACTCGCTCTTCACAGGGCGCTCGGCGGATTCCTGCTTTCCTACATCAACTTCAATCTCTGGGCTCCCGGCTACGGCCATTACAAAAGGATCGGATCCTATCCGAAGGTGAGGCTCCCGGCAGACGCTCCGCTTCCAGACGACAACTGGTATGCAGAAGTGGCAACCCGGAAATACGACGGATCCTACGCACGGGTGGAAACGGAGCATTTCGAACAGTATCCCATGGCGGTCTGCTCCCCGGAATGGCGCAGATGGCTGCGGGAATGGACGGCGCGCTACCTCAAGTGGGGAGGAGACGGCATGTATTACGACCAGCTCAACATGACCTATTACAACGGGCGTCTCTATCCGGATTTCGCGGAAAGCTACGGAAGCTGGATCAAGGCAAGCGCTGAAACGATCCGCAGAATCAAGGAGGAATCCCGGCGCGTCAATCCCTATTCGACCAGCGCGGGAGAAGTCTGCAATGAAATCATCGGGCAGCATCTGGACTTGCACATGACAAGCGGCGTCTTCGCGCAGCATCAGGTCTACAAATACGCCAACCCGTCCCATCTCGTCATCGACGGGCGCTGGAACGGAGGAGACACGCTGAAACTCCACCGCTTCATCTGGCAGACCGGCGCCCGCTTCGAACAGGGCATTTATCCGCAATACCTCGCGCTCCGCCGGGCGGTGAAGAGCATGCTGTACGATGCGGAATACATGGATGCGAAAGGCATAGTCATCCGCGATGCCGCCGGAAGAACCGTGAACGACACGATCCGTTTCGAAAAAGGTTCCGATCTGCCCGCGCCTGCGTCCACAGGCGTCACCGGCCGCTGGTTTCTCTACCGCCGCGGCGGGGAAAAAGGAGCCGTAATCAATCTCATCAATGTCGCCTCGGAAAAACGGAAAGGCAGAAATTTCACCACGACGTCCCATCGGGGAATGACGCTCAGCATTGACACGGAAGAGTTCGGGCCGGTCGCTCATGCGATGGTCTTTCCCCTCGCGGGTGCGCCTTTTGTCCTGAAGGGAACGCAGAAGGGAATGAGGTACACCTTCGACGTTCCGGCAGTGGAAGCGGCCTCCGTCGTGCTGTCCAATCGCGTGCGCCCGCTGGTGCAGTGGAGCCAGAATCCCGTCACCTGTCCCGGCGGCGTGGTGACGCAGAAAGTGAAAATCATCAATGTCAACGCGGAAACGCTTTCCGGAACGGTCTGCCAGAAGCTTCCCGCATCCTGGCGGGGATCCGGAAAAGTCTCCTACGGCCCCCTGCCCCCGGGCGCGGAAACCGAACTTCTTCTGCGCTGTCAGGTTCCGGAAAACGCCCGCCGGGGACGCTATGACGTCTGGACGGAAGTCTCTTCCGGCGCAGGCAGTTTCAACGCCTATCATTATGCCGTGGTCAATCCGCCGCTGCTTGCGGATCTCCGCGGACGGCACGGAACCTTCCGGCTCTGGCTGCGGAATCTCTCCGGGAAACCACTCCGCCTTGCTCTCTCCGCATCGGGGAAAGCGCCGCTGCACTGTGGCATTCAGAAGGAGACAACCCTTGCGCCGAAAGAGGAGCGGGAAGTCCCCGTAAGCGTCTCCGGCATGGAAAAACTGCGTGAAATCAGTGAAATCGAAGTTGCAGTCAGAGGCGGAGGAATGAATTTCTCCAGGGTAAAAGCCGTCATGCCGCGCCTCCCGAACGCGGATTTCGAAACGGATTCGGCGGACGACGGAAAACCTGACTGGTGGATGTGCCGTTACCGCCCCAGCGGTGCATGGGCGTATGAAAAGATCAGTCTCACGACGGATGCGCACGGGGGGAAATATGCTCTGCGGATCGCCCCCTCCGACCGAAGGAAACAGGGTGTCGCCGTTGTTCCGGTCAACTTCGACGCGGAGGATGGAAAAAACTATAAAATCTCTTTTTACACGAAATCCCCGGAAGGCGGAAATACGCTGATGTTCGCCGGACACATCATTCCGATTCCGCAGTCGAAGGAGTGGGTCCGGACGGAAAAAACGCTGAAGGTCTCCGCGGTCCGCTGGAACTATTTCCAGATCGTCAACCAGTCATCCGCGGAACTCCTGATTGACGATATCGCGCTGGAGGAGATCCGGTAATCCGCGTCCCCTCCCTCCCCCCGGCCGGAAGAAGTGTCTTCCGCCGGGGTGTGCGCCTGGCGCGGAATTCAGGAACAAACGGGATTCATCCGCGCTTGAACTGCACTTTCCTCTCGTAGGACTCGACCTCGGCGATATAATCCGCTCCGACGGGAACGTCCTGCTTGAGACAGAAGTAGTCGTAGACTGCGCCGAGGGGCATCATCTTGAGCTCCTCCAGCAAAGCCAGCTTGCGGCCGTTCCGGAAACTGCGCTCCAGCTCCGTCAGTTCCGCCGCCGGTTCCAGAAGCGCGCTCAGAAGCGCTTTCTGCATGTTCCTCGTGCCGATGATCCACGCCTCCAGGCGGTTGATCGTGGCGTCGAAGTAGTCAAGCCCGATATGAACGCGTTCCGCGCCGTTGCGGACGATTTCCTGCGCGATGGCGCGCAACTCGTCGTCAAACAGCACCACATGATCGGAATCCCAGCGGACCGGGCGGCTGACATGCAGCAGGATTTCGTCCAGGAAGCGCAGCACGGCGCTGATTTTGTCGCTGATGACCTCGGTCGGATGGAAGTGTCCGGAGTCGAGACAGAGCATGAGGCGGTTCTTCACGGCGTATCCCAGATAGAATTCGTTCGATCCGACGGTGCAGGACTCCACGCCGATGCCGAAGAGTTTCGACTCCACGGCGTCGCGCATGTACTTTGCGGGGATCTTCACGGAGAAAATACGGTCCAGCGACTCCTCCAGGCGCGCCCTGGCTCCGGCGCGGTCCACGGTAATGTCCTTGAACCCGTCGGGAATCCAGGTGTTCATGATGCAGGGATTCCGGAGCTGTCTTCCCATTTCCGCGGCAATCCGGCGGCAGGCGATGCCGTGTTCAATCCAGTATTCGCGGATGCCCGCGTCCGGGCTGGAGAGAGTCAGGTTGGACGCCGCCTTCGGATGCCCGAAATAGGTCGGATTGAAATCAAGCCCCGCCTTCTGTTCCTTTGCCCAGTCAATCCAGCTCTGGAAATGAGCGGGCGTGATCTTATTGCGTGCGACAGCCCTTCTGGAATCCAGATAGATCGCATGGAGATTCAGACGCTTCGCTCCGGGGATGAGAGAAAACGCCTTGCACAGATCGGCGCGGAGCTCCCGGATGTTCCGGGCGCGCCCCGGATAGTTTCCGGTGGAGAGAATGCCGCCGGAAGCGCCGCCCGCGTCGGGCTCAAATCCGACGACATCGTCTCCCTGCCAGCAGTGGATGGAAATCGGAATGTCTGCCAATGCCTTCAATGCAGCGTCGGTATCGACGCCCAGTTCCGCATATTGCGCCTTTGCGGAAAGATAACGCTGTTCTACTGTTTTTTCCGTCATGACAACCTCCCGGGATTAAAAAATGAAACAAAAACGCTTTTCCGTAATTTTTCAATATGAAAAATATCCGTATGCGCCGATTTTGGTCCCCGCAGGATTTAATCCCCTGCCGCGCGGGGAACAAAAGGCCGCCGTCTTTTTCTATAAAAATATCCTTTCGGAAAGCTTCGCGCCTTGACAAAACATTCTTTTTATAGTATGATTGTGTCAAATACGCGAAAAAAGGTTCCCCCATATGCCAGGACAGCTTTTCAAATCGGAATATCTTGCGGACAAACGCCTTCCGCTGCGCCTGATCCGGCGTGATCCGCAGGAGGAGTATCAGCTTCATGAACATGATTTTTCGGAACTGGTCGTCGTTTTCCGCGGATACGGCGAACATGTCATTTACGGAGAGCATCGCACAATTGAAGCAGGCGATGTCTTTCTGATTCACAACCGCACCGTTCACGGTTATACCAATCTGCACGATCTGGCCCTCTGCAATCTCATGTTCGATCCGCGTGAACTCAGCAACCCCCTCCAGGCATTCTGCCGCTACCCGGCGACCGCTTCCCTTTTCCGCCTTGAACCGGAAGCGCGCAGCCGGAACATCCTCCATCTGGAAAAAGACGAACTGGCTGAAGCCATGAAAATTCTCCGCTGCATTGAGACGGAACAGGAGCAGGCAGCGGAATATTTTCCGCTCGCCATGGCCGCGCATTTCATGCTCCTGACGGTATTTCTCGGGCGCTGCATTGCGGCCCGGCGTCTCCCCCCTCGGAAAAAAACATCCGCCGCGCTCAACGAGCTTATCAACCGTCTTGCGGAACATTCGGAAAAGCGCTGGACACGTACGGAAATGGCCCGTGCGCTCATGGTTTCGGAAAGCACTCTCACGAGAATGTTCAAACAGTGCACAGGCTGCGCCCCGAACGAATATCTGATCACTCTGCGCCTGAAAAAAGGCGCCATGCTCCTGCTCAACACCGATCTGAGCATCGGAGAGATCGCCGACAGAACGGGCTTTTCCGACAGCAACTACTTCTGCCGCCAGTTCAGAAAACATTTCCGGATGCCGCCGCAGAAATACCGCTCCCTCCGCCTACAATGAACTGCCCCGCTGCTGAGCACTCACCCGTATCGGGGATTCCGCCTCCGGCGGCCGGTCTGCGCCAGAACCGATCAGTTGCTTTGCAATTTTCTTATTACGGAAAAATGCGCCGGCATTTTTCGCGGGGTCAAGGGCCCTCGGCCCTTGGCGTGATCCAGCGGCGAATCGCTGGTCGTGCAAAGCACGAAATCCCCCGCCCGGAGCGGTGCAAACAGCTCAGTGACGAGAACTTTTCCGCTGGAAAAGTTCGAGAGCTCCGGGCGTCCCCGTATCATTTTTCTTCCCGGACTTTCTTCCAATATATTTTTAATACCGAGAGCTCCGGACATTTTCCCGAGGTTGCACACTGTACCGGCGGCTCTCGAAGCTTCGCTTCTCGTCCTTTAGCGGTTGGAACCGCCGCCGGAGGAGATTTCGCCTCCGGCGACCAGCTTGCGCAGCTGGACCGCGGCAGGACTGAGAGTCCTGCACGAATCATAATTTGCAAGGCAAATTATTTTTTTACGGAAAAATGCGTCTGTATTTTTCGCGGGGTCAAGGGCCCTCGGCCCTTGGCGTGATCCAGCGGCGAATCGCTGGTCGTGCAAAGCACGAAATCCCCCGCCCGGAGCGGTGCAAACAGCTCAGTGACGAGAACTTTTCCGCTGGAAAAGTTCGAGAGCTCCGGGCGTCCCCGTATCATTTTTCTTCCCGGACTTTCTTCCAATATATTTTTAATACCGAGAGCTCCGGACATTTTCCCGAGGTTGCACACTGTACCGGCGGCTCTCGAAGCTTCGCTTCTCGTCCTTTAGCGGTTGGAACCGCCGCCGGAGGAGATTTCGCCTCCGGCGACCAGCTTGCGCAGCTGGACCGCGGCAGGACTGAAAGTCCTGCACGAATTATAATTTGCAAGGCAAATTATTTTTTTACGGAAAAATGCGCCGGCATTTTTCGCGGGGTCAAGGGCCCTCGGCCCTTGGCGTGATCCAGCGGCGAAGCGCTGGGCGCGCGAAGCGCGAAATCCCCCGCCTCCGGCGGCCGGCTTGCGCAGCTGGACCGCACCAGGACTGAGAGGAGAGCACGAAGCATAATTTGCAGGGCAAATTATTTTTTCCGTTGCTTCGCAATTTTTTAAGGAACGGGGGAAAGGATTTCTCTGTCCATTACAGAGGGGGAAGCGCCAATTCCTCGCCATGAGCGCCGTAAAAGTTCTGCGGGACAAGCTGCGTCGATTTGTCCGTCGTGATCCGGACCGTCCAGTCCGCCTTGCCGTTGGAAAGCAGCATGCCCGTCCGCGTGACAACCAGACTCCGCTGATGCGGGAAGGACCAGCGCACCGTCAGGGAGCCTTCCTTCCACCCCGTATAGGAGACATTGAACACCGGATCATGCGTCATGACATACGCCCGCTCCGCCGGCTTCAGTTTGATCTTTGAACGGCGGAGAAAGGTGCGGATATGCGAAACAACCGCCTTCTCCTCCTCCCCGGAAAGTTTTCCGGATTCGGAAAGCCCGGCTGTTCCGGAACAGCCGCAAAAAAGCAGCATCAGCATGAAAATCATAAAGCAGCGCATCATTTTCTCACTTTCCCCTGTCCGTTTTTCCGGCAGTGCCACAAGGATATTCCTCCGCCAGGTATTTTTCAAGCGCGGAACGGACGTCCGCCCCGGAAAATTCAACTTTTTTCTTCGAGGCAATCGCTTTCAGCACAGGGAAACGGCCGCCCGCCCCTGCGAGCGCATAGCCGCTCACTGCCATTTTCACGGTCCGCGACTCGTCCTTCCATTCCTCCGTTTCCCCGTCAAGAAAGAGTCCGGAGCAGAGCGATCCGCCACGATCCGTCCGGAAGGAAATGCCGCACGGCGCCTGAAACGAGCCGGAACGCCGTTTCGCAAGCTGCTCCTTCAGAATCGCACGGCATTCCGAGGGCGTGACATCCAGCACGGCAATCAGATTCTCATACGGCGCGAGCAGATAGACCTGCGAAGCATGCAGAACGCCCGGCCGACTCCGATATGAACTCAAGGTGCCGTGAAACGCGATTTCCGCCCCGGTCGCCCGGAGCATCGCCCGGCCGAACATGCGGCTCAGGCGGTTCTCCGTTTCAGACTTTTTCAAAGGTTCCAAGGAAAAAGCGAGACGTGCGATCCGCCGCGTTCCTTTTTCCCGGCTCCGCTCCGTCAGCGGTCCGAGCATGGAGACAATCTCCGGATCGGGTTCCGCATCGGCGGCATGCGCAATGCGCGTCTGCAAAGAGACAATCCGCCGCTTCGTCCTGTCGTAGACAATCTCGGCGACGGCCGCCCCGCCGCTTCGCGGAGGAGCCTGCATGTACCATGAGGAAGCGATTTTCACCCCCGCGTTCTCCTGATGGGAGTGCCCGCCCAGAACCAGATCGATCTGCGGGTATTTCCGGAGAAACGAATAGGCGGAAATGCGCTTCTTCCCGCCTTGTTCCAGACGCGACGGCATGAAGCGCCCGTTATGCATGGCAAGCACGATCAGATCGGGATTGCACGCCATGATTTCGGGAATGACCCGCGCCAGTTCCGTTTGATAATCGGCAACTTCCAGTCCTTCCGTCTGTCCGCCCGCCAGCCAGGAGAACAGAAACGGCGAAGTCATGCCGATCACGGCAATCCGCAGAGAATTCCTCTCGAACAGTTTCCACGGCAGAATCCGTCCCGGACGAACGGTTCCGAGTCTGAGGTTGAATGCCAGAACCGTGGCGCGGAGTCCGTTCAGACGTTCCGCCAGAATCTTCGTCCCGAAATCGAAGTCGTGATTGCCGGGGACAAAAACGTCGTAATCCAGATGATTCAGGCAGGATACCAGCGACGCCCCCCTGTCAAGCGTCGCCTGATAAGATCCCTGAAACAGGTCTCCGCAGTCGATCAGGAGAACGCGGCCGCTCCCGCCGGCGGCGCGGCGCTCGGCTTTGACGACGGAGGCCAGACGCGCGATTCCGGGCGAACCGCGCCCGCTTACCTGGGCATGGATGTCCGTCGTCTGAATCACGGTCAGGCGGACCGTCTCCCCGAAGGAGAGAATGCACGCAAGGAAAAGCGTCAGGCAAACAACGGATTTCAGAAACTCACGCTTCGACATTGACATGCCGGATCTGGTAACTGCCCGGCTTGACACCGCCGAGTCTGCGGATCACAACCGGGCATTTTGCGCGGAAAAGGAAAAAAGCGGGACGGTCCGTATCATCGCAAAGCGTTTCAAAATTCCCCTGCCCTTTGGCAATGATGAGATCCGCTGCGCGGTATGCCTCCAGAAACGTTTCGGAGGATGCGGCAAAGGAAATTCCAGGCGTGGCGTCGCCGGTGTCAATCACCCGGACACCATGAAAGCCGGAGGCTTCCACCTCGGCGCGCGTCACATCGTTCAGAATCGGAAAACCGCGCACGGCAAGCGTGATTTTCCCGGGATACAACCCGGTCAGGAGAGTGTCGAAAACCGCCTCGCCGCAGTTGTCCATGAGGTAAAGAATGCCGGAAGCTTCATCCATCTTTTTCCGGAGCAGCTCCATCGCGGCGCGGTCGAAGGGCTCGGAAAGCGCATGAATGATTTTTTCGCGCGCGGTGCCCAGATCGAAATTGCAGTCGACGCCGAAATCGATGATGTTTCCGGCAATCGCCAGAAGCACATATGCCGCGAAACGGTCCGGGGCCTTTTCCAGATCAGGCCGGATGCTCTCCAGAAGCTCATGCGCACACTGTGTGGAAAGTTCTTTTTCCTTTCGGAAGCGGTCGGTTTCTCCTGCGGCGGCGGAAATGACCTGATTGACCTGCGCGGCGATCAGGGGCGGAGGAAGATCGAAGTCCGCGTCGGAAATCCGGCGCATGACCTCCCTTGCGGTTGCAGTCTTCGCCTCCGGAGAAAGCTCCAGTTTTCCCAGCTGATGAAAGAGACTGTCGCAAAAGCATTTGATGCATTCCATTTCAGTTTTCATAACGAGAACACTCCTTCCTTTCCGCTCCGGAGCCTCAGAAGGGCAGCTCCACGGGCTTTCGCTGTTCGAATGCCAGCGCGGAACGGTATCCCGCCGCGCGGGCAAGTTCCAGAGCGGACGCGAAATCCGCCGCGACATCGGAAGGCGAATGCGCATCGGATCCGAATGTGAGCGGCATTCCCGACTCCCTCGCTGTCTTCAGAAGCTCCAGGGACGGATACATTTCCCTGACAGGCTTGCGCAGTCCGCAGGTATTGATTTCAATGGCGATTCCGCGTTTCCCCGCCAGCTCCAGGGCTTCGCGCATTTTCCGCAGGAACTTTGCAGGATCGGACGGACGATGCCCGAACTTTTTCGGCAGATCCGCATGTCCCATGATATCAAAATCGAAATTCTGCACGAAATCGCACATCAGCTCCGCATAACGCTCCCAGACGTTGTCCACGCCGATCTTTTCCCACTGCCCGATTTCAGCGGGATTGTCAAATGCGAAATCTCCGACGTAATGAACGGAACCGATCCGGTAGTCGAATTTTTCATTTTCGATTTCCCGCGCGACCTCGTCCATGCGTCCGGGGACCCAGTCCAGTTCGATGCCGTACAGAATTTTCACCCCGCTTCCCTCCGCCTCACGGCGGAGACCGTTCACGACGGCGCGGTATTCGGGAAAACTCGCAGGCGCCATCCGGCACTCAGCGTCATACCCCTCCGGCCACGGGATGTGATCGGAAACGCCGAGATATTGCAGACCGCGCGCCAGGGCCGTGCGGAAATACTCCTCCGGCTTCCCATCGGCATGCCTGCAGAGGGCGGTATGCGTATGCAGATCGGCAAACATGCCGCTCACCCGCGGATCTTGCGCTGGAGGTTGGAAATCGTGCGCCGCGTGTCCTCGTTCGCCTTCGAAAGTTTTTCCACCTGCGAAAGAGCGTGAAGAACGGTCGCATGATTGCGTCCTCCGAACGCCGAGCCGATTTCCACCAGGGAATGATCGGTCATTTCGCGCGAAAGATACATGGCGATCATGCGGGGCTCGGCAATGTTCTTCGGGCGCTTCGAACCGGTCAGATCCGCAACGCGGAGTCCGAAATGCTCGGCGACGGTCTTCTGAATGCCGTCGATCGTGACCTTGCGGGACTCGGCCTCCTTGTCAAGGAGATCCGCCAGAAGATCCTCGGCCACCGCCATCGGAACGGACGGACTCTTGGTCATGGACGCGTAGGCGACCAGACGCATGAGCGCGCCTTTCAAGGTGCGGATGCTCGACGAGACGCGCGCCGCAATATACTGCAGAATTTCAGGCGAGAGTTTGAGCTGCTCCGTCTGTTCATGCTGGAGAATCGAAAGACGCGTTTCGTAGGTCGGCGCGGTGATCTGCGTGGTCACGCCGGACTGGAAGCGGGTTACGAGGCGCGCCTCCAGACCGGGAATGTCCGACGGCTGCTTGTCGGAGGTGAGAATGATCTGCTTGCCGGCATTGTGAAGCGTGTTGAACGTATTGAAGAACTCCTCCTGCAGCTGCTCCTTGCCGCCGAGCTGATGCACGTCGTCGATCAGCAGGACATCCACCTCGCGGAAATAATTCCGGAACTCGAAATGGGAATGAAACACGGATTTGTTGTGCAGGGAGTCCAGATAGGAGTTCAGGAACTGTTCGCATGTGACATAACGGACCACCGCGCGGGGATTGTTCGCCGTGACATGGTTTGCAACGGCCTGGATCAGATGGGTCTTCCCCATTCCCGTGCTCGCATAAATATAAAGAGGATTGAAGACGCCGGGCGTCGTTGCGGCGGTCATCGCGGCGGAATAGGCGTAGCGATTCTCTTCCCCGACGACAAAATTGCGGAATGTGAATGCGGCCTGGCAGTTCGGCGCGGCGGCGGGAATCACCCGGGGTTCCGGCGCAAGCGCGATTGCGGGAATGGTTTCCGTGCACTCGTCCTCCGCGGCCACCGGCGTCTTCGCATATCCAGCTTCGATCTCGAACTTAAGCGGTTTACCTGCCGCGGCGGCAAGTCCGTCGGCAATCATGTCGCTGAAGGAGTTTTCGATCCACGACGCGAGCATTTCATCGCTGACGCCCAGAATCAGGGAATCCCCCTTCATTCCCACAGGCACGACAGATTCAAACCACTGGGCATACGTATCCCGCGGCACCTTATTCTGAATAACGGCACAGGCCTTTTCCCAGAGGCCGGCAGCCGTCATTTCCTCCTGATTCATCTCTCCTTACCTTCCTTTTCCTATCATAAAAAGCAACTTATCAACATCATGCGCGGGGAAATGTCCGACAATGCATAAAACAGGGAAAAAACCAGTGAAAAAAGAAAAATTTTTTCATCTTTTTTTTCAGATGCCCTCTTGACAGCCTCAACGAAAAACAGCCCCGATTTTGAGGCGAAAAAACAGCATCGTTCATAAAAAATCAGAACGGGCACTGCAAAAAAGTCAAGCTGTTTTTTCTTTTTTTTCCGTCTTTTTTCCGAAGCATCCGGAAAAGCCGGAGTTTCCAACAATTTGCAGACTCAAGCAAGACAGTTGTCAACATGTTATCAACATTCCCCGCACCAGTCCCCGCGGACTATACCATGTAATCTGTACCGCTTTCGGAAATATGCAAGCACATTCCCGGCTTTTCCGCCGTTTTTTATTTGCAAAAAAAATCGTTTTCCCCCTTGACATTTTCCGGAGGGCCTGAAAGGAGCCCTCCGGATCAATCCGGAAGAAAACAATGCGCATGCGGAATCCGGGCCTGGCCGGATGGTGGAGATGTCCCGCTTCAAAGCAGCTTTCCGGCAAGCGCGCGCCGCAGTTCCGGCAGATCCGTTTCGGCCAGCACGCCGGGAATCATTGCCGAAAGCGGAAATTCCGGAATCGGAGTGCGGACCATGGACTCCCAGGATTCCGGCGCATCGGAAAGCTTCAGGGCGGTGATCTTTTCGGAGAGAAGAGCGGCGATCAAAGCGGGAAGTGTTCCCTGCCCTTTCGCATGAACTTCAATCTGCGCGCCCGTCTGCGAGAGGAGTTCCGCCGCGCAGAGGATATCCTTGACTTTTCCGCTCAGAACGGGTTTTCCGAACATGAGTCCGAGCGAGGCGTAATGATAATCGAACTGATATTCATTGAAGAAATCCCGCTCCTGAGGCTGGTCGCATCCGGAGGGCGTGCACTCGCCGATTCCGCGGACATCCAGACCGTATACTGCGGCATCTTCCGGAAAAACAAGCTCTTCCAGTTCATCCTGCGCATCCAGATGCGGAATGTAAAGAATGACTTTTCTGCGGTCAGGCAAATGATAAAACGCCTGGTCGGATTTCAGTTTGAGCACGCACATGAGACGACCGTCCGGCTCCGTTTCCAGTCCGAATCGGGAATAGACGGCCGAACCTTCCGTGCGGAAGCGCAGGATCCGGAAATGAGGCGTGAAGGGATCGTCAAGGCTGAGCAGACGCCGCAGGATTGCGCAAAGCTCCTCCCTCCCGTGCGTTTTCCGCGCACCGGCCAGCGCGGTGGCCTTTTCCGCGGCAAATGCGCGGACGTATCTGTTCCCCGGGAGATTCCGGACCTGTCCGCCCGGAGCCGCGCTGAGCTCCTGTTCGGAAGAAAGCGGAATATCGGCAGGCTCCTCCGGGGAAACGCCGACTTTTGCCGTATCATTGAAGAGCGAATACATGGCTTCGCGGTTGGTCTTTGAATATCCGTGATCGCCCGTTCCGATGGTCAGGCGGACGGCATTCTCCGCCCCGAGCAATCGATAGATCCGGCGGACTTCCTCGTAAGTTTCCCCGGTTCCCCGCGGATCGAAAAAGTCATTGCTCTGCCCGAGGATCACCAGCGGGCGCGGAGCCCTGGCAATCAGAAAATCCCCCATTTCAAGTCCGGCGGCGAATGTTCCGGGGGGCATCTGCTCCGAATCGGCGGGCAGTTCGTTTTCCACATTATGCAGCCAGGTTGTGATATAGCAGCTCGGCGCGGCCATGGCAAAACGGGCCTCAAGCGCATTGACAAAAGTCGTCATGGTGCCTCCGCCGGAGTTTCCCGTCACACCGACGCGGGCCGCATCGACCTCGGGGCGGCTCAGCAGATAATCGAGGCCGCGGATTGCATCCCAGGCCCGCCATGCTCCCATGGTCTCGCCTGTCAGGAGAAGCTGCTTGCCGATGATATTATGTTCTCCGCAGCAGCCCGGGGAAAATCCGGGAATGTCAAGAAACTGCAGACGTTCGCCCTGACTGACGGGATCGACGGCCAGCACGGCGTATCCTTTCATGGCAAGCGCACGCTGACAGGTCTGGTAGATGTCCGAGGCCTTTCCATTCTGGGAATGGCCGCACAGAAAGAGAACCGCGGGGACCTTCCCCTCCGCTTTCGGAAGATAAAGACTGGCGGTCACGGGATATTCGGGGCGGCTGTGATAAATGACCTTGTACATGACAAAGGAGCCGAAATCAACGGATCCGGTTTCACTGGCGTCAAGCGGCGTTTTTTCTGCGGGAAAGGGAAACAGCGCTGCGATTTTTGACCGGACGTCCGCGATATAGCGTTCCGCGTCCTCCCGGGTGCGCACAGTTTCAAGGCGCGCTTTTCTTGCGGCGAAATTCTTTCTGACAAGATCCAGGTAATAATCCTGAACCGCGGTTCCGTACAAAGGCGTCATTTTTCTTCTCCTTAAAATCGAATCCCTGCGGAATCATCAATATCACGATCAGTGGGTTACTATATCTGCCAACGATGGCAAAATCAAGGGGGCGCGAGGCAAAAAAAGGAAAAACCTGAATCATGCGGAAACAGGGAAACAGGCAAGCGCATGACAGACGGAAGACGGAGGGACCGCGGGAAAGTGGAAATGGGAAGGAGAAGCGGCGGGAACATATTTTGTGAAATATTTCACGTTCGATGTTTTCAGCATTTTCCCCTTTGCACAAATCATGCGTTTCGGGGGATTGTTCCATGATTCTCAGGAAAAGGGGAAAGAATCTTTCCGGAAGTTGAAAATCTCCCCTTGAAAATCTATCGAAAGCAAGTATAGTTATTGTGTGAAAAAAATCACGTTATTGTTTTTTCCGGCATTGCATGTTCCGGCAGAGAATTTTTTCTGATATTTCCGCACACGGAAAAGAGGAGTTTCCGGGGACATTTTTTCCGTCCGCCCGGAACATGTCCCGGAAAAACAGCGGCGGGGAAAATACTGCTTGATTGCTGAAAACCGCCTCCGAACCTCGGAGAGGATGCGCGGGGCCCTGTTTTTCACAGAACAACTGATGAATGAATATTATATGGAAAAAGCAATCTTATTATTCAGGAGGTAAGATGGACAAGGCAACAGTGGCAGCGGAAACCGCTGCGAGAATGCAGGACGCGGAAGAGGTCCTCAGGGAAAACAATTACGACAAGGCCCGTCTGGTCCCCATTCTTCAGGGCATCCAGGCCCGTTACAGATGGCTTTCCAAGGATCTGATCAGCTATGTGGCAAAGGCTGTGGGACTTCCGCCTGCGCGGGTTTACGGAGTGGCAACCTTCTATGCGCACTTCACGCTCAAACCCAAGGGCAAGTACATCATCAAGCTCTGCGACGGAACTGCCTGTCATGTGAAAGGCTCCACGCCGATTCTCGACGCACTGCGGACAAAACTCAACATCAAACCGGGGCATGACTCCTCCGACGACATGCTGTTCACGGTTGACACGGTAAGCTGTCTCGGCGCCTGCGGACTGGCGCCGGTCATGGTCGTCAACGACGAAGTGCACGGACAGGTGCGCCCCGCCGATGTCGAACGGATCATTGACGACGTTCTCGCCAAAGAAAAAAAACAGTCGAAATAAGTAAGGAGCGTCCCGCAACATGTGCAACAAGACCATCGACATCGACGTATGCGCGAAAGACTATAAGAACAAGCTCGACGGCGTCAAGAAACGGATCATCATCTGCGCCGGCACCGGCTGCGTGGCGAACGGCTCCCTCGCCGTCCGCGACGCCATTCTCGAAGAGCTTGCCAGACACAACCTCAACGTCAACACCGACCTTGAGAAAGAGGAACTCAAGGAAAATTCCCACTACGTTTCCAAGAGCGGCTGCCAGGGCTTCTGCCAGATGGGGCCGCTCCTCCGTATCGAGCCGGACGGCATTCTCTACACGAAGGTCAAGGCCTCCGACGCAGCGGAGATCGTCAGCGAAACCATTCTCGGCGGCAATGTGATCGAGCGTCTTCTCTATCAGAGTCCTCTTGACGGGAAGCATTACCGCGGCGACCATGAGATTCCGTTCTACAAGAGACAGCACCGCATTGTGCTGGCCAACTGCACAATCGAACCCGCCAGCATCAGCGAATACATCGCCAAGAGAGGATACGAGGCGGCGCGGAAGGCATTTACGCAAATGACGCCGGAAGAGGTCTGCAAGGTGCTTGAGGACTCCGGACTCCGGGGACGCGGAGGCGGCGGCTTCCCGACCGGCAGAAAGTGGAGACTCACGCTCGCATCCAAGAACGACGTCAAATACGTGATCTGCAATGGCGACGAGGGCGACCCCGGCGCGTTCATGGACCGTTCCGTCATGGAGGGCAATCCCCACACCGTGATCGAGGGAATGATGATCGCCGCCCGCGCGATCGAGGCGACGGAAGGCTATGTGTATGTCCGCGCGGAATATCCGCTGGCCGTCGAACGGATGCTCGCGGCGGTGAAGGACGCTGAGCGCGTCGGCATTCTCGGGGAAAACGTCTTCGGCTCCGGCAGAGGCTTCCGGATTCACATCATGGAAGGAGCGGGCGCGTTCGTCTGCGGCGAGGAGACGGCGCTGATCGCCTCCATCGAAGGCAAGCGCGGCATGCCGATGCCCAAGCCCCCCTTCCCAGCACAGCGCGGTCTCTGGGGCAAGCCGACCGTCATCAACAACGTCGAGACGCTTGCGACGGTCGCCTACATCGTGCGCGAAGGCGCGGCGAAATTCCGCGAACTCGGAACACCCACGTCGCCGGGAACGAAAACCTTCGCCCTCACCGGACACGTTGCGAACACCGGACTCATTGAAGTTCCGTTCGGAACCACGCTCGGCGAAATCGTCAACGAGATCGGCGGCGGCGTCACGGACGACCATGGCAGAATCTCCCCGGACAACTTCAAGGCGGTTCAGATCGGAGGTCCCTCCGGCGGCTGTCTCACGAAGGAGATGATCAACCTCCCGCTCGACTTCGATTCGCTCAAGAGCGTCGGCGCGATGGTCGGTTCCGGCGGGCTCGTTGTCATGAACCAGCAGACCTGCATGCCGGCCGTGGCAAAATTCTTCATGCGCTTCACGCAAAACGAATCCTGCGGAAAGTGCGTTCCCTGCCGCGAAGGCACCAAGCAGATGCTCGCCCTGCTTGACGACATCACCAAGGGCAAGGCGGACGAAAATACGCTCTCGCTCCTTGAGGAGACCGCGCAGGCTGTACAGCTGGGTTCCCTGTGCGGTCTCGGAAAGACCGCCCCGAATCCGGTTCTCTCCACACTGCGCCACTTCCGCGAGGAATATGAGACGCACGTCCGCAACAAGCGATGTCCCGCAGGCCAGTGCAAGGCGCTGGCTGTTCCGGAAATTCTTGCGGACAAGTGCCGCGGATGCACGGTCTGCGCGAAGAAGTGCCCTGTCGGCGCGATCAGCGGCGCGCTCAAGCAGCCGCATAAGATCGATGTGGACAAATGCATCCGCTGCGGCGCCTGCAAGACCGCCTGCAAATTCGGCGCGGTAACCGGACTTTGATTAATACAGGAGCTCAAACACAATGGAAAATATGAAAAAGAAAACCCTGACCATCAACGGTCACGAAGTCGAGATCGGTTCCGAGAAGAACCTCCTTGAAGTGATCCGGAGAATCGGAATTGAAATCCCGACGTTCTGCTATCACTCGGAACTGAGCGCATACGGAGCCTGCCGCCTCTGTCTTGTCGAAGTGGAGGGACGCGGCATCATGGCCTCCTGCTCCACTGCCCCGGAACCGGGAATGAAGATTCACACGGACTCCAAGAAGCTCCGGGCGATACGCAAAATCAACATCGAACTGCTGCTTGCGAACCACAAACGGGAATGCCCTTCATGTATCCGGAGCTCCTCGTGCACGCTGCAGAATCTCGCGCGCCGTCTCGGCGTCGAGGAAATCCGCTACAAGCAGGTCACGGAATTCCAGCCGATCGACGAATCCTCGCCCGCCCTGACGCGCGACCCGAACAAATGCGTGCTCTGCGGCGACTGCGTCAGAATGTGCAAGGAGGTGCAGGGTATCGGCGCAATCGACTTCACGCACCGCGGCTCCCACTCCAAGGTGGCTCCGGCATTTGAATCCAATCTCGGATCCGTCGAATGCATCAACTGCGGTCAGTGCGTCCAGGTCTGTCCGACGGGGGCACTGACGCCGAAACAGGAACGCGAGGACGTCTGGCGTGCAATTCACGATCCGGAGAAGATTGTCGTCGCCTCGATCGCCCCGGCGGTCCGCGTCGGCATCGGCGAATACTTCAATATGCCTCCGGGAGAGAACCTCGCGGGAAAACTCGTGGCAGCTCTCCGTCTGATGGGCTTCGACTATGTCTACGACACAACCTTCGCCGCGGACATGACGATCGTCGAAGAGGCCGAAGAGTTCCTGCGGAGGGTGCAGGCGGGAGGCCCCTTCCCGATGTTCACAAGCTGCTGCCCCGGATGGGTCAAATACGCGGAAACGAACTTCCCCGAACTCAACGCCAATATTTCCACATGCCGTTCTCCGCAGCAGATGTTCGGAAGCATCGCCAAGGAGGCGCTTCCGAAGATTCTCAATATTCCTCGTGAAAACATTGTCGTCGTTTCGATCATGCCCTGCACGGCGAAAAAATTCGAAGCGAAACTTGATAAGTTCAAAACCAACGGAATTCCCGATATTGATCATGTCATCACGACTGCGGAAGTCGGCACGATGATTCATTCCTTCGGCATCCATTTTGCGGAACTCGAGGCGGAGGCTTTTGACATGCCGCTCGGATTCGGAACCGGCGCCGGCGTAATTTTCGGAACCTCCGGCGGCGTGATGGAAGCCGCATTGCGCTATGCCGCGGAAAAGATCAACGGCAAAGTGCCGCATGCAATCGAATTTCCGGCCGTGCGAGGATCGGAACGCTTCAAGGAAACGACAATTCAGGCGGGGGACAAGACACTCCGGATCGCTGTCGTGAACACGCTTTCCGAAGCGAAAAAAGTCGCATCCGAGGCGGCCGCGGGAAAGTCGCCCTACCACTTCATTGAAGTCATGGCGTGTCCGGGAGGCTGCGTCTGCGGCGGCGGACAGCCGATCACGAACGACCGGACCAGCAAGATCAAGAGAATGAACGGTCTCTACAAGACCGACAAGAACATGCAGTTCCAGAAATCACAGGATAATCCGACCGTCATCGAATGCTATGAAAAGTTCCTCGACGGCCGTCCGAATTCCCACAAGGCGCATGAACTGCTCCATACCGCGTATGAAAACCGCGACAGCGTGTTCGATGCACGTTATCTGGTGCAGAAGGGTTCCTCTCCGAAATGCGTCTCGATCGCGGTCTGCGTGACTCCGGCGAACGATGAGGATCACAAGGCGGAACGGGTGCTGAACAGCATGATCTCGCTTGCTGACGCGCTCGGCGTATCCTCCCGTGTGGATATTGAGGCGGCTTACGCGCCGGCATCCGCCACAGGGCGCAAGGCTGGCGAAGTGATGATCGGCACCGTCAAGCTGGACGGAGCCGATATGGAAGCCGTCAAGAGAGTGCTTGCCGAAGAGCTTGCGAAACTCTCCTGACCGGTCCGTTTTCGCGTATCAGAAAAAATCCCGCGCCGCATGGAAAGCGGTGCGGGATTTTTTATTGCGGAATCCGCCGGCGGAAAGAACGGAGGCGGAAAACCGTCCTGCGGCAATCAGCTTCGGATCAGTTTCAGGAGTTCGTCGCGTTTCTCCTCCATCGTCGCCTTGTCTTTTGCTTCGACAATAAGACGGAGAAGCGGTTCCGTATTGGAGGCGCGGACATTGAACCACCAGTTGGAATATTCCACGGAGATGCCGTCCAGTTCGAACATATGCCCGTCGGAATATTTGGTTCTGATCCGGTCAAGGACCGGCTTCACATCCGCCACCTTGGAATTGATCTCTCCGCTGGAGAAGTATTTCCGGAGCGGAGCAACCAGTTCACTGAGCGGTTTTTTCTTTCTGCAGATGAGATTGGCAAGCTTGATCATGGCAAGCCCCTGGGATTCGGCGACATAATTCTCCCGGAAATAGTAATGCCCGGAAAGTTCTCCGGCGAACACCGCGCCGCATTCGCGCATCTGCGCCTTGATGAAGGCATGGCCGACGCGGGACATGATCGGCCGTCCGCCGTTTTCCTGAATGCACTCCCTGACTGCCCAGCTGCTGCGCAGGTCATAAAGAATCGGAACCGTGCCCTGCCCCTTTTCCGAAAGGATGTCCTCTGCAATCAGTGCGGTGAAAAGATCCATGGGGATAATCTGCCCTTTGTCGTCCACGAAGCCGCAGCGGTCCGCGTCGCCGTCGAATCCGGCGCCGAAGTCCGCTCCGCATTCCACGACCTTGGCGCGGAGGGCATTCAGTGTTTCCGCATGCAGGGGGTTCGCCTCGTGATTCGGGAAGGTGCCGTCCAGTTTTTTGTATAGCGGAACAATATCAAAGAGATCTTCAATGCCGGCAATCTCATAGGATCCCATGGCATTGGCATAATCGACAACAACTTTGAGTTTGCGATCCATTCTGGCTCTGGAGCGGAGGAATTCCCCGTATTCTTTTGCGATGTCGTAGTGGGAAATGGTGCCGATCCGTTCCGGCTGCGGCCACTCATTTTTCGCAACGAGAGCCTCAATATCCGCGATGCCGGTCGCACCGCTGACCGGAATTGCCTGTTCCCGGCAGATTTTGAAGCCGTTCCATTCGGCGGTATTATGGGAAGCGGTAATCATGACACTGGCATCCGCGCCGAGCTTGCCGTTCGCGTGATAGCTCATCGGAGTCGAACACATGCCCAGATCGATGACATCCGCGCCCTGTTCCGTAATGCCCTTTGCCAGCGCCTCAAAAAGCGGGAGCGAATGGGGGCGCATGTCTCTTCCGACCACGATTTTCTTTGCCTTGAGAAAAACAACAACGGCTCTTCCGATCCTCTCGGCGATATTCTCGTCCAGCTGTTCCGGATAGACGCCACGGATATCGTAGGCTTTGAAAATTCCTGACATGATACCATCTCCTTGTAAAGTTCAACTTGAATACGTAACTTACTTTCAGATTCCTGCAAAGTCAAGCGGCGGGAAAAAGATAAAACAGGAAATAAGCAGGCGGCCTCGGACAGTGAAAAAAATGCGGTGCGCAACGGATTTCCTGCATCCGGGAGGAAAAATCACAGGAAGCGTCCGGTCCGGCTCAGCGGGCTGTTCCGGAGATCCACCTGCGTGCCGGCGACGACGATTCTTCCGCCCTCGTCACCGCCTCCCGGCCCCATGTCGATGATGTAATCCGCGCTGCGGATCACATCCAGATCATGTTCGATGACAATCACGGTGGCGCCGTTTCCGATAAGGGTCCGGAAGACGTCAAGCAGAGTGCGCACGTCGAGAGGATGCAGCCCGATGGTCGGCTCGTCAAAGAAAAAAACGGTATCGGACTGAGTTCGGGTGATCTCTCCGGAAAGCTTCAGGCGCTGCGCCTCTCCGCCGGAAAGACTCGGCGTCTCCTCGCCGAGCGTGAGATAGCCGAGACCGAGCGTATGGAGAATTTTCAGGCGCTGGTGGACCAGTCGCATATTTCGGCAGAAATTCATCGCCTCGCAGACGTCCATGTCCATAAGCTCCGGAAGAGATCGCGCCGCGCCGTCGGGATTGACCAGATGAACCGCGCCGGCTTCGCGGGAATAGCGGGAGCCGCGGCAGTCCGGACAGGGAATCCTCACATCGGGCAGGAACTGGACGTCCAGACTGATTTCCCCTGTGCCGTCGCAGAGCGGACAGCGCAGCTTTCCCGTATTGTAGGAAAAATCGCCCGCCTTGTATCCGAGACGTTTCGCATCAGGTGTTTTCGCAAAGATTTTCCGCAGTTCATCGTGCACATCCGCATAAGTCGCCACGGTGGAACGGACGTTGATGCCGATGGGCGTCGCGTCGATCAGCTTGATCTGCCGGATTCCGCCGGGGTCCGCGGCCCGGACATGCGCGGGGAGTTTCCTGTGGGCGATCACGGCTTCCAGAGCCGGGACAAGACCTTCCAGGATCAGCGTCGTTTTTCCCGAACCGGAGACTCCCGTCACGACGGTCAGCTTTCCTTTCGGGATGTCAACCTCCAGCGGTTTCACGGTATGAATCGCATCCGTGGAAAGATGAATCCTGCCGGCGGCAAAGAGAGAGGAACGCGAGCCGGGGAGCGATGTCTGCGTGCAGGCACGCCCGGAAAGAAACGGTCCGATCAGGGAATCCGGGTTCCGTTCGAGTTCGGCAACCGTTCCCTCGGCGATTACGCGCCCGCCGTTCGCTCCGGCTCCCGGCCCCATTTCGATCACCCAGTCCGCCTGCGAGAGCACCAGCGTATCGTGATCGACCAGAATGACGGAATTTCCGTCGGCGACGAGATCGCGCATGACCGCCGTCAAACCGGCAAGATTGGAGGGATGCAGTCCGATCGAGGGCTCGTCCAGCACATACAGGATACCGGTGGTGCGGTTGCGGACGGAGCGCGCAAGCTGCATGCGCTGGCGTTCTCCGGTGGAAAGCGTGGACGCCGCACGGTCCAGCGTCAGATAGCCGAGCCCGAGATCCAGCAGGCGTTTCGCAACAGTCCGGAAGGATTCGCAGATGCTCTCCGCCATCGGGCGCATCTCCTCCGGCAGGGAGGCGGGAACGCCGTCCACCCAGGAAGCGAGTTCGGAAAGAGTCATCGAGCAGGCCCGGTCCAGCGAAATGCCGCGAAGCAGCGGCATCCGCGCGGCGGGAGACAGGCGCGTCCCGCCGCAGTCCGGGCAGAGATCCTCCCGCAGGAATTTCGCCACTCGTTTCATGCCCTGTTCGTCCTTGACTTTCGAAAGGGCGTTTTCCACCGTGCGGACCGCGCTGTAATAGGTGAAATCAAGCTCTCCGGCGTTTTCGGAGGTTTTCGAGCGATAGAAAATATGTTTCTTTTCCGGCGGCCCGTCGTAGACGATCTCCTTTTCCCGTTCCGTCAGTTCGCAGAACGGGATGTCGGTGCGGACGCCCATTGCCCGGCAGACGTCGGTCATCAGCGACCACATCAGCGAATTCCAGGGGGCGACCGCCCCGCCGTCGATGGTCAGCGACTCGTCCGGCACCAGCGAAGCCCGGTCCACGGTCCGGACGATTCCGGTCCCGTCGCAGGTCCGGCAGGCGCCCCGGCTGTTGAACGCGAGATCCTCGGCGGAAGGCGCATAAAATTCTGCGCCGCATTCCGGACAGTGCAGTTCCCATTCCGCCGCGACGGCAAGGGACGGTTTCTGCAGATGCCCGTTTGGACACCGGTGACAGGCAAGGCGGGAAAACATCAGCCGGAGACTGTTCAGAAGCTCGCTTCCCGTTCCGAAGGTGCTGCGGATTCCGGGGACTCCGGGACGCTGATGCAGAGCAAGCGCCGCGGGAACATGCAGAACGTCATCCACCTCCGCCCGGGCGGCCTGCGTCATCCTGCGCCGTGTGTATGTGGAAAGAGCATCCAGATAACGCCGGGATCCCTCCGCATAAAGAACGCCGAGGGCAAGCGACGATTTGCCAGATCCGGACACTCCGGCAATGCCGACAATGCAATGCAGTGGAATATCCACGTCGACATTTTTCAGATTGTGCACCCGTGCGCCGCGAACTTTTATCTGCCCGATCATGAAAAACCTGCCTGCCTCCGCCTTTTCTTCGAAATTTCAGGGAAGCGCACTAAGATAACACGGTTTGCGATTTTTTCAACGGCGAAACGCCATGAAACGGAAAAAACGAACTCGCCGGATTTTCCGTTTGAATTTCCGGAAAAGCGGTTGTAGTTTACCGGAAAAAATCAGGAAAGGACATCCGATGAGCAGAATTACTGTAAAATTCATCATGGAACCGGGCTGTGACGATCTCCGCCCGGCCAAGGCCCACGAGGACGACGCGGCTTACGATCTCCGCTCCCGGACGGACATCACAGTGCCGCCGGGCAAAGTCGCGCTGGTCCCGACCGGACTGCGCATTGAGCTTCCTCCCGGCTTCGAGGCTCAGGTCAGACCGCGTAGCGGGCTTGCGCTCCGCCATTGCATCGGAGTGCTCAACGCCCCGGGAACCATTGACGCCGGATATCGCGGAGAAATCTGCTCGATTCTCTTCAATTTCGGCGATGCGCCGTTTGAAATTCACCGGGGAGACAGGATCTCACAAATGGTCATTGCATCTCTGCCCGACGTGGAACTGGTCCCCGCGGAGACCCTTTCCGAAACGGCACGCGGCTCCGGGGGATTCGGCAGCACAGGAAGACAATGAGGCGCCAGGGAAGCTTTTTCATGCCGCAAATGAAACGCTGAATATGCCGGAGCGGAAAAAAACATTGCGGACGGCGGAACAAAAACTGCCGGACATCCGGCAAACACCGTTTGGGAGACAGGGGAAACCCCCGGTTTTGAAAAATGACACGGGCCGACCGGTTCCGGCTGAAAAAACATATTCGAAGGATGCGATTATCATGCAAAGCGACACATGTCTCCGTGAACTTTATACGCTGATCGAACAAAAACATGCGCAATGGGCGGAACTCTCCGCCATGATCTGGAAGACCCCGGAACTGGCTTACAAGGAAGTTTCCGCATGTTCCCGGCAGACCGCCCTGCTCCGGGATCTCGGATTTCAGGTTTCCACTCCTCATTGCGGCATTGAAACAGCCTACCGGGCGGATTCCGGTGAAGGAGAGCCCGCCTTCGCGTTCGTCGCCGAATATGACGCCCTTCCGAAACTGGGACACGGCTGCGGGCATAATCTCATCTGCACGGCCGCGATTGCCGCGGCCTATGCCGCAAGAGAGCTTCTCAAACGCTGCGATCTGCCGGGACATGTGGTTCTGCTCGGCACCCCCGCGGAAGAGTCCGGCGGCGGAAAAGTCCGGATGCTGGAACGGAACTGTCTGGACGGGATCGGCGCAGCGATGATGGTTCACCCCTCCTGGCGCACAACGCCGGACACAGGTTCCACCGCAATCCGCCGCTTCGATGTGGAGTTCTCCGGAAAATCCGCTCATGCGGCCGGCGCGCCGGAACTCGGACGCAATGCGCTGGACGCAGTTCTTCTCCTTTTCAACGCTTTGAACGCGTGGCGCCAGCAGCTCCCGGAAAATGCACGCATCCATGGAATCATTCTGGACGGAGGGGAAGCGCCGAACATCATTCCGGATTATGCGAAATGCCGCTTCTATCTGCGTTCCACGGAGGAAAAATGGATGGATAC
The DNA here is from genome assembly GCA_944390795.1 of uncultured Victivallales bacterium. Taxonomy (GTDB): domain Bacteria; phylum Verrucomicrobiota; class Lentisphaeria; order Victivallales; family UBA1829; genus UBA11452. The sequence goes on along the minus strand of CALXRI010000011.1, from coordinate 1,564 downwards.
GATGGAACAACGCTTCCGGAACATGGTCCGCGGCGCGGAGCTCATGACGGAAACCGAAGCGAAAACAACCCCTTATCAGGTTCCTTATATGAGCCGCAAGCCGAATCAGCAAATGAATGCGGTCTATTTCGATGCGGCCGGGGAACTCGGACTGAATCCCGTGATCCCCAAACGCTCCGGGCGCGGCTCCTCCGACTTCGGCGATTTTTCGCACAAGGTTCCCGGCATCCATCCCTACTTCGGCATCTCCGACCATGAGATCGCCGGACATTCCACGGATTTTGCCGAGGCCGCATCAACGGAATACGCGCTCAATCAGGCGCTCAAAGCCGCGGCGGCAATGGCAAAAGTCGGCTTCCGGTATCTCACGGAGGAAGAATTCCGCCGGAATGTGGAGCGGGATTTCGCCGCTTCCCGGCCATGACAACCTTTTCGGTATCCCCGGACGGGAAAAGACTCCGTCCGGCGCGGAAGCCTCAAAGTCCCCTCGACTGAAAAAGAGAGCGGGAACTCCATGGGACGGGCAGAAAATACCCCGCAAATGACTCCGCAATGCGCAAAAACACGGACGGCAGAAGAATTCACTTCCGGCCGATCTGCTCGAAGCCGAATACGGGAATGCTTTTTTCACTCCACTGGTTGAAGAACTGCGCGGACATGGCATAGACGACATAAAGCATAAGCACAAGAGTCAGGCATGCGCAGACCGTGAAGAAAATGGATGGCTCGGCTCTTCTCGCAGCTTCGCGAAGGGCAGCCTGTTCCTCCGCCTCCTCATCGGCTTTTTCCTGATCGAGCTGAATCGCCTGATCCTCCGCCTTGACCGCTTCGTTTTTCGTTGTGGGAATATCCTGCTGCACGTGAATGGACACGGTGGGATCGGATGGCTGAGGGGCAACAGGCGCCTTGCTCGGAATGGAGAGTCTGGGCGCCTTTGGAGCCTGAGGAGCGGCCTCCGCGGACGCTTCTTCCTGCACAGGCGGAACCGGAGCGACCGTGGAAGGGGTCTTGGGCGTCAGCCTGATGGTCTGAGCTGAAGCCGCCGGAGCCGCAGAGGGAGACGACACAGTTTTTTTCGGCATCCGGATCGTTTTCGTCTCCCCTCCGCTTTCGTCTTCCTGCACAGGCGGAACCGGAGCGACCGTGGAAGGGGTCTTGGGCGTCAGCCTGATGGTCTGAGCGGAAGCCGCCGAAACAGCGGAAGGGGACGGCGGCGTCCCTGGCGCGGAAGCGGGTTTCGGCGCCAGCTTGATTGTCTGCGAAGCGGCGGACGCTCCTGAGGCGGGAGGTTCCGCCGGAGCCGCAGAGGGCCGCAGCTTGATTGCCGGTTTGGCAGTTTGAAGGCCGGATTGATGCACAGCGGCCAGTGTGGAATGGGAAGAAGGTTTCCCGATTTCCTGGGTTGTCGTCGAAACAGGAGAAGGCGCCGGAGACGGCGGCGGCGCCGGTTGCGGTTTTGCAATTCCCTGAGTGGAGGTCTGCCCCATGGAAGGTTTCGCCGGAGCCACGGGTTTCGGGCGCGCAATCCCCTGCGTCGTGGTCGAGACGACGGAAGGTTTCGCCG